>JAGDMS010000244.1 GCA_017860575.1 Deltaproteobacteria bacterium
GGTTTTGGAACGGATTGTGGCGCAGTTGGGTCCGGATGAGGCTTAATCTGTAACGCAAGTCGCTGACGGTGGTTAAATTGTGCTTGCCGGGGGGTGAGTCCGCCGGAAGTCCGATTCGAGGACCGCTCGGGAGGTCATCTCGAGACGGTCCGATGGGCTTCGGTGTTGAGCCCCGGTAGGCGCGGGGACTCCGGATGAGCTTTCTCCCTGCGCCTCATCTCGTAGCAAATAACCAGCAAAAGAGTGCCGGTTTGTAATCCGGCGTGCGAGTCGCTCCTGAACTCGCGCTGCTCGGGTCAGCGCACTGGACCAGGCGGCGGCGGCGGGGGGGTTCCCCGTGGCGGCGGGGGAACGTCCCTCGGCACGTCCGTGCTGGCCGGCGGCTCCGCACTTTGCCAGGAGCGTCTCGGCGCCTGCTGGAAACTCCCGGGAACTGGCACCTGGTGCCCTTTGGCGTACATGCACTGGATGTAGGCCATATCGTAACGGCGCTGCGCCTCATACTGTGAACCCGCGGCACGGTCCGTCCCGACAACCGTGCCGCCGGCAAGCCCAACCCCGGAGCCTGCGGCCGCACCCATCGCTGGATCGCCATACGCAGCGCCAATGGCGGCCCCGGCTGCGGCGCCGACGACCGTTCCGACGGCAGCGCTGGTGACCGCCGAGTCGGTCGCCGCCTTATTCGTCGTCGTGCCCGTCTGCTGGACAGCCCAATAACGACAGACCGCGTCGTCGCCCTGGAATTGCGTGAAATCCTTGCCGCTGCCGGGGAGCACCATCACGCTCGGACCCGTGGGAACGGTCACGCATCCCGCCAGCAACGCCAAGGCGGTGATTGCAGAAAAGTATATGTGTCTCATGATCATTCTCCACAGTTCAGGCACTCGCCTAGTCCGGGGGTGCCGGGACCCGTATCCAGGCCTCGCGACACTTCGCAACGTTGGGGTAATAGCCCTTGGGGTTTGAACAATAGTACCAGTCTGCCGGCGGCGCAGCTGGGACTGCTTCCTGCTGGATGTAAACGGAAGGGGGCTCCTGCACGACAACAGGCGGGTAGGCATAGTAAGGGTCCGAATAGTACCAGCCTGGGTACGGATAAAACGGCCCCCACCACCACGGGTACCCTATGTAGACACCACCGTACCAACCCCCGTGCCCATCGTGCCAACCGCCGCGTCCGTAGTAACCGCCGTGTCCGTAGTAGCCGCCGTGTCGATAGCCGGACCCACCGCCACCCCTGGGCGGCGCGCCGCCCTGCCATCCTCCGCGTCCGCTCCGGGACCCGCCAGGGGCACCGCCCCGCACAGCCGGACCCCCGCCAGGGACTCCACCCCGCACGGCCGGTGACCCGCCGGGGCCGCCCCCGCGGATTCCGGCAGCACCGCTTGGCCCGGCTGCGCGCCCGCCAGCTCGACCGCCGCCACCCGGGGCGGCGTAGCTCCACCCTGTCGGCACAAACACCAGTGCCGCGACCAAGAGCAAATTCGCTGCCCAAATCTTCATGAGCCCTCCCGATCTGCGATCCGCCAGGCCCTCGGACAACCGTCGACCTTTCCGTGCGCCCTGATGCAATTTGGCCCGCCCGTCAAGCCGCGCGCGAACAGCCGATGTCATATCGTCTGGCATCTGCATAAGCGCTCTGTAGGATTCAACGGTCCACGAAACAAAAAGTTGCGCGATGCGCCCACAGGACCTGCAGGTCATTCCGGCCAAGGACATACGCCTTGCCTCGCGCCAATTTTGTACGGCGCCGACAAAATCGCGCAGATCTCGCCACCTTCCCCAGCCCGAGGACGGGGAACGATGCACCCCAAGTAGGAGGGCATCTGGGCGGCACCGGCATTGCTCCAGGCGGGACGCTTTGCCATGTACAGTGGCGCGTTGCGGCCATCCGGGCTCGACAAGAAGCACACAGTCATCTTGTTGCGCCCGGTTGTGGTCATTTCGACGAGCTACCTCATTCTGTTCGGAAAGGCTACGCACGCACCGGCCAGCATCGCGTACATCGTCACTCTGCTACTCACCAATGTTGCCCTGGCACTGACACCCCGACAATGGTTCCCCCATGGGGCGTTTTCGGCCGGCCTCTTGCTGGGTGACACCGCGGTTGTTCTGGTAGGACTCTACCTGACGGTCGGCTGCTTCTCCCAAGATTTCCTGATCATCCGACGGCAGCCAAATGAAGGAGGGGGGCTGGCCTGACGTTAGCGCGCGAGTTGGCGGCCGTGCCTGGAGGGAGTGTCGACGTCGAGAGTGAACCGGCCCACGGTTCAACATTTCGCGTGCACCTGCCGATCGCCCCGGCGCAGCCGAACAGCTCGGCGGTGGTTCTGGCCACCGCCAGTTGAGGGGACCTGACGGCGGGCACACGCTGTCGGCACCCCCGGTTCACTTCGCCGCGGGGCACCATCCGCGATCAGGCGCCCCGCCAACCGAATTCCGGCAGGGCGGGACTTGCCGTAGCTTTGCGCGCTCAATACAGAGATGACTACGAATCGCTCACATTCAACGAAAAGGTGAATAATGGCAGATGTGCTGATCAAGACGCTGAAGAACGGGCCGTTGCAGGTGCGGGGTCCGATCGAGCTGGTCGACGCCAAGGATGCGACGTTCACACTCGTCAAGGATCTCGTCTACCTGTGCCGCTGCGGTCACTCCGCCGATAAGCCCTTCTGTGATGGCACGCACGCCAACCTGGGATTCAAATCCGAAGAGCCCGCCCGCTGACCGGCATCGCTCGATTCAGTAGGGGGCGCCCGCGGCACTGTTTTGCTGCAGTGTCCGGGTTTGTGGCTAAGAACGCTAGGGCTACGGAAAGCAGTGGCCTTTCCACTAGGACCGTGGAGTATCCGGAAGCCACGTGGCAGGTTGCTGGCAGAACAGCGTCTGTGCGTCCCAGTAGTCGCGCCATACGCAGATCTTCCCGTCACGGAACTTGAACACCGCGGCGACGCGGAGGGTGGCCCGTTCGCCGGTTTTGTGGTGCCAGACCTCAGTGCGCTCCACCATGATTGTGTCGCCCGCCTCGACCAACTCGTGAATTGTGGTGGGCAAGCGATCGAGCGAAGCGAGGCCCAGTTCGAGCTTCGCACGTATGGCCGCAGGCCCCACGGCCGTCGCCATCTCGAGCGGTACGTCCTCGTACACACAATCATCAGTGCAGTGGCTCGCCACCGCCGCGAAGTCGAGACGGTCAATATCAACGAACAGCTGGCGGAGGCAGTCGGCGTTTGCGCTCATGCCGGTGACATATCCGCGAGCACGCTCCCTGGCAACCCCAAGGGGGGTCAGTTGACCGCGTCAGCTCGATCAACATGATCTTCATCGGCGCCTCGAACCAGCTGGGGGCGGTGGAGTCGGGCTGGCGCAACTCCGTCGCTACCGGATCGACTTTGCGCCGCACCGGCGTTGACCAGCACGCACGCGCACGACGCGGTGTCGCGCGGGGGAGGGGCTCGGCCTCACTGCGTCAAGGCAACCTCAGTCAATGCAGCCTTGACTGATCTCGCCCCTGCGTGGCACCCTATCCGCGAGTCCATGATACGTTGGTGTTGTGCCGCCATTTGATGACCACGTCACCCTTCGCAGCGCGCGCGACCGGACCTCGTGCCCGGCAGGTTGATGTCAGCTGGGTATTGCCCAACTTGGCGGTGGGTGGCCGTTTCGCCACCCATGCGATCGGACATCTCGTGCACGATCTCGGCATCCGTGGCGTCGTCGATCTGCGTTGCGAGGACAAGGACGACGAGCACCTGTTGCGGCAGCACAACGTGGATTTGCTTCACCTACCGACGCTCGACGGCTCAGCGGTCGACACCGAACTGCTGCATCGCGGTGTCACGTGGATCAATCGGCAACTCGAACGTCACGAGAAAGTGTTGATCCACTGCGAGCACGGCATTGGACGCAGCGCCCTGTTGGCCTGCTGCGTGCTGGTCAGCCGCGGCGGCACACCACGCCTAGCCATCGAGCGGGTAAAGGCGGCACGGGCGCGGGTCGCGCCGAGTCCCGAACAGTTGCGGGCGCTGCTGGAGTGGACGGAGGAGTGGTGCCGGCGACAGCACACCCCGACCCCTCCAGACACCTTCGCAGAATTGAGCGCGGTCGCCTATTCCCACCTGAATCGGCGGCCCGCTGCCGTCGCCGACCCGCGCCGCTGGTTTACGTTCTGACCCGCCGCGTTGTCCCGGTGACTTCTTCGCTTTCGTGTAGGCCAACGCGCCGGCGATTGTCGCGAAACGCACGGAAAACAGATGTACAGACGACAGCCGCGGGGCTCCGTTAGCGTTGGGGCAGAATCTGCTGTCCGTCGGTCCGTTGCCTAGGGTCTGGTCCCTGTTGGGTCTTGTCTGGTGTCCGCAGATCATGAGGCAGCCGCTTTCTCCGGTTGGGCGTCCATCACGTGCCGTCGTTGGGTCGGTAGAAGCGTCGGCCCGCGTGCCGCCGATTGCTCACCCTGTTCGCTCCACGGTATCCTGGCGTAGGGCAGCGTTTGCCGGGCCCGGGAGGACGACATGGCCGACGACTTCTTTCATCGTGAAATGGAACTGTTCATCGACCACCGGGTCGATTGGGTACGCTATTTCCGGCTTAGCCGTCCCGAACCGGTCAACGCCGTCGAGGAAGTCGAGACGTACAAGGCCATCCTGCGGACGGCGGCGGATGTGTGCGAGGACATCGCCGCAACCGCCCCGGGGCAGTGGCGCGAGGAGGTCACACTCGTTGACGGCCGCGTCGTCGTACCGCCGCACATCGCTGCCGGTTACGAGAGGCTGCGTGCGGCCGGCCTCGTGTGCCTGACGCTCAGCCCGACCTACAACGGCTTCGGCCTCCCGTTAGTGCTCAACTCCTACTTCCTTGAAATGGTAGCACGCGCCGATGCCAGCCTGATGACGATCGTCGGCCTGCAGACCGGAACCGCGCAGGACATCGAGAAATATGGCACCGAGGACCTCCGACAGCGGTACCTTCCGCGCTTCGCACGCGGTGAGATTCAAGGCTGTATGGATCTCACGGAGGCACAGGCGGGCTCCGACCTCGGCGGCATTGTCACCCGGGCAACGGAGGAACACGGCCGCTATTTTATCGATGGCGAGAAGATCTTCATCACAAACGGGGGAGCCGACGTGCATCTGGTGCTGGCGCGGGACGCGTCGACCTTCGACCAGAGCCGCGGGACGACCAACGGCTTGAGCCTGCTGCTCTGTCCGGTGAATCTGCCTGACGGCACGCGGAACGGCGTTCGCGTTGCCCGCGTCGAATCCAAACTCGGCATTCACGGTTCTCCGACCTGCGTCATCGAGTTCGATCACGCGGAGGCGTTTCTGCTGGGTGAGCGGGGCGCCGGTTTTCGCGCCATGCTCGACCTGATGAACGCGGCCCGCCTCGGCGTCGCGGCCCAGGCGATCGGCATCGCCGAGGCAGCTTACCGCGAGGCGCGTGCCTACGCCGCGCAGCGGGTGCAGTTTGGCGGTCCGATCCTGGAACAGCCGCTGATCAAGAACCTGCTGACCAGCATGATCATCAACATTCAGAGCGCCCGGGCGTTCTTGTACCGCACGTGCGCCCTGATCGATCTGACGGAGGCACTGCGCACGTACCTGAGCTCCGACCGGAGTGCACAAGATCCTGATCGCGCGCGCTTGCAGCAGCAGTTGGACGACAACGCGCACCTGATCCGTTTTTTCACGCCCCTGTGTAAGTACTACGCAACGGAGATCAGCAACGACGTCACGCGCAAGGGCATCCAAGTGCACGGCGGTATTGGCTACATGGCGGATACGCCCGCCGGCCACTACCACTCGGATTCGATCATCACCACGATCTATGAGGGCACGTCGGAAATTCAGGCAAGCTTCGCCCTCAAGGAGATGGCAAAAGGCGCGCTGTTCACCGCGCTCGAGCAGACCCGCGCTGAGTTGGAACACCTGCGGCAGGAGTTCCCCGAGCCCGTGGAGCAGGTGTGCGTGGGCATCCATTGGATAACGGAAGCGGTGTCGAGCTTGCTGGCGGATCCTCAGTATGCCCTGCTGAACGCAAAGCGCATTTGCAAGATGGTCGTCGACGTGGTGATTGCGGCCGAGTTGCTCCTGCAGGCCAATCTGTCCGAGGCCAAGCGCGAGCTGGCCACTACCTTCATCCATCGCCGCATGCTGGCGGTCGAGATGAACGCCCGCCGCATTCGCGCCGGCGACGCCTCCCGCATCAAGCGCTACGACCGGATTCTCGGATTGGCGGACGGCGGCACGTAATCCAGATTCCTGTGCCGACTCCGATAGTTCGTGGTCCCCGCAGAAGTGATTTCTTGTCGGCGCGCGGCGGCGAGGTACACCGAGAGAAACCGAAAAACCCCAAGTCGCTCGGAGCAATACCGGTGCTCTGAGGGATGCACGCCCAAACCATCCCACGGCCAATGCGGGATTTGGACTCGGACAAAACTCGGACAGTTCCACGGTACATTCTCCGTGCACACGCACGGCAACTTATGTTATCGTGATGCTTGGCTGAAGAAGCACCCACGAGGAGGTGGCCCATGGACCTCGATTCCGTCAAAGTCGATCCTGCCCACCACAAGGTGGAGTTTGAAAACGACCAGATCCGCGTAGTGCGCTGGGTCGTTTCGCCCGGCGACAAGACGGCCAAACACAGTCATCCCGCGAGCCTGATTGTCCTTTTGACCGACTACGATGGGAGAGTGACCACGGCTGACGGGAAGAGCACCGAGGCGCACTTCAAGGCCGGTGCGGCGATGTGGCGTGAAGCCCTCACCCATGTGGTGGAGAACATCGGCCAACACCCAATGGAGGGCATCATAGTGGAACCGAAGAAAGCAGCCTCACCCCGGCCCTAAGCGTGAGCGGCTGCCGGTTGCTCGCGCATGATACCGCCGATTGACAAGAAACCGGCGGCTGCCGGCCCCTCGCGGCCGGACCTCGGCGGCGCGAAATGATCTACCCTTTCGTATCTCCTGCACCGATGCAAATGCACGCTGGTCAGGGAAGTCTATTTCGTCTGATGCCTAGTGGAGGCTTGCCATGGGTATCCTGGCGCCTGATCGGCACAACGGTTAGGCATTCATGAGGAACGGGAGAGGTCCAATGCATCAATACGTACTAGTCCCTGGAGCCTGGCATGGGGCATGGTGCTGGGCACGAGTGCTCTCCCTGCTGCGGACAGCTGGGTGTGTGTCCCATGCGGTCACGCTTACCGGCGTGGGCGATCGGGCTCACTTGTTCTCCACAGGCATTCGGCTGGCGGTTCACATTCAAGACGTGATCAATCTCATCAGCTGCGAAGAACTGGATAACGTCGTTCTCGTCGGTCACAGCTATGCCGGAATGGTCATCACTGGAGTGGCGGACACCCTGCTGCAACACGAGCGGCCAGTGCTTCAGCAGATTGTCTATTTGGACGCTATTGTCCCCCACCCCGGGGAGAGCTGGAGCAGTCAACAACCCCCCGACGCTGTTGCTGCACGGATTCAGTCAGCGATGACGGAGGGTGGCGGAGTTGCGATCCCGCCACCGGATCCGAAAGTCCTCGGGCTTGAAGGCGGGGACTACGAATGGGCAAAACGCCGGATGACGCCGCAACCTCTCGGCTTGTACCAAGAGACATTACAGGAGTGCGTGAGGAGGCAGGCTGGCGCGTGTTGGAACTCAAAGCAGGTCATGACTCGATGATCAGTGCGCCCCGGCAACTCGCTGAGCTACTTCTTTCATGTGCCGGCTCTCGGCACAGCTGAGAGAATGGCGCCGGCTCGACGAGATGGCTGAGAACTCGGCATCGGCGCTGTTCGGCTACGACCGGGCAGCAAAAAGGGACGGGCGAAAAACTACGGGCGACCGTCGCAAAGAGACCGCACTCGACCCTGAAGACCTGAAAGCGCGCTAGAAGACAATCCGTCGCGCACCGAGGAGACGGGCGCGCCGTGCTCCCGCTCCTGACCTGCAACGCGGTCGAGCTGCTGGACCTCCCGCGTCTCGCGGCACAGCTGTGCGGTTTGGAGCGCCGCACGTCGAGGAACGGGAAGGACAGTGTCGACCATGAACCACAAGGCCATGACGACGTGGCGAATGCGGCGTGTGGCGCACTGCTGCTCTGCGGAAAACCCGCCGTGAAGGCGACGTCTCGTTCCTACGGCGGGGTGGCGATGGCCGTCGGCGTGGGCTGGGACTGACGCCGTGAACAGCAAGGCCAAGGGCAACCGTGCAGAACATCGCAGTAGGCGGCTCCTCGAACCGGCGGGCTACAGCGTGACGCGGGCGGCGGCATCGCTCGGCATATGGGACCGGGTGGGCGTGTCGGCAACCGACTTCGTGCTGGTGCAGGTGAAGAGCAATGTCTACCGACGACAATCGCGCCTTTTGCCTCCCGTGTAGGAAGAGGGTAAAGGCGGATCATGCGAACGGTAATAGTATCGATGATAGGGTTGATGCTCTGTACCACCAGCGGTTGCTCCTTGTGGAAGCGGCCCGTACCAGCGCCGACGAAAGAGCAGATCGTCCTGCACGGCATCGTTGACTTCAACGAGGCGACCATCCGCTCGGACTCGGTCGCGCTTATCGAAGAAGCGGCGGCCAAGCTGAAAGAGGACGGGAACCTGGGAGTCGTCGTCGAGGGACACACCGACTCCCAGGGCAGCCTAAAACACAACCAGAAGCTGTCGCTACGGCGCGCCGAGGCCGTGACCGACTACCTGGTACAATTGGGCATCGACAGGGGGCGGATCGTCACCATCGGCAAGGGTTCAAGTGAGCCGATAGCCACCAACGCGACCCCTGAGGGCCGAAGGCAGAATCGGCGCGTCGTGCTGGTGGTCTACAAATAGTGATCCAAGGGTGACCGCTGCCACAGGACCAAGAGCTGATCGCACGGCGGCGGCCTTTCGCCGTGCGTGTCCGACTGTCGCAACCGCTCACAGTGCGGCGGTTGCAGCGACTCAGTGCAACGTCGGGTCCGGGTCAGGGGTGGGCTCGCCCACCTCGGAGAGCACCATCCAGGAAGCGAGACAGCGCACGCAGTGGCGATGTCAGTGCGTCCTGTCGAGACCAGTGCAGTCGGGGGCCGGTTCTGCCGGGCCACAGCGCTCCATGAACGAGTAGCGATAGCCACAGGTAGGGCAAGGCTGGGCGGCCTTGACAGCGTTAGCGGCGGGCGGGCCTTCGCGCGCTTGGGGGGGTAGCGGACGGACGCGGGGCTTGTCCCAGTACGGGTTCTTGCACTTCGGGCAGACGCGGGGTGGCTTGTCGTATCGGGGCACCCATTCATGGGTGCAGCGCCCGCACTGGAACCAGGTCGTCATGCGGCGAATGGTCGGCATAAAGTCCCCGTACGACACCGCTTAAGGATCATATACCCATAACGTATATTTACTGTATGAGCACATAAGAAAAGGCGGAGCGGATCAACCTGACGCCGATCCTGGAGACGCTGCTCAAGGTGGGCGACATTTCCAACCCGGAAGATCTCGACCGGCTCGTCGCGGCCCTGCGGGCGCCGCCGGACGATACGGTGTTCGACGCGGCGCATTTGGCCGAGATCAGCGAGCGGCTGCAGGCCGAGGTCAAAAAAGCCAAGAAAGGAGGGTGACATCTGGCGCAGTCCCGCCGACGCAACACCGTGAACGGCAGGATCACCTTCCGATAGTCGGACTGCTTGTAGTCGCCGCGCAGCAGCGGCGATCTCGGAGAACTGGTTGAACCGGCGGGACTCGGGTGCAGATCTATCGGGCATGGCGGCCGTTATCTCGCGTTGCAACAGGGTCGTCAACGGCGGTTAGGACCGGTTGAGAATGCCGTAGACGGTGCCGGGTGCCCACCGCTTGCCGCTACGAGTGGGAATGCCCAGAGCATTGAGGTGCACAGCGATGCGGGCGTAACTCATCCGTTCACCGCCGCGATGTCTTGCAGCAGCTTGGCGATGTGGGCGGGCGTGATCTGCTCCAACCGCAACGGCAGCCATCAGCACCTGCAACGACCGTTATCAGTACCCCATCTTTTCGGGAATCACCCCTCGGACGCCGCCCCGTGGATCTGGCGTGTCGCCGGCCCGGCGTGGCACTAAATGGATGTGCGCATGGGCAATGGTCTGTCCAGCGGCAGGCCCGCAGTTCACGCCCATGTTGAACCCCTGCACTGCGGGATCATCCTCCACGATGCGGTTGCGCAGGTATCGAAGCAGGTCGTCAGCATCCCGCCGCTCCTGGGAGGTCATCGTGAAGAAGTCCGGTGCGTGCCGCCGTGGCAAGATCAAGAGATGCCCTGGCGCGACGGGATACTTGTCTTTGATTGCGAACACCCCGCCGTTGTCTGCAACCGCTTCTTTGACCCGTTCCGGTGCACAGAACACACACCCGGGATCTCGACTCGGTGTAAGATCGCCGCGAAAGTCCGTGTCGTCCTTGTTGCTCTTGGTCCGATTGCACTTGGCGCAAAGCGCATGGAGGTTGGCGAGTTCGTGCTTCCCGCCCCGCGACCGAGGCACAATGTGGTCCACATCCAGTGGCTGCTCGTTCTTCGTCGCGCCACACAGCGCGCAACGGCCACCGCTTGCCTTCAAGGCCTGATACCGGAGGCTGTCGGGAACCGGAGGTCAAGAACTTGGTGGTGAGGGAGACGAAATCGCCCTCACGCTTGACCACGCCGTGGCCCGACAGAACCGGCACGGGCATCCTTTTGATCCGATCCTCATAGAAGCGCAGCTGGCTTTCATCCTGCGCCACAAAGGCATGGGCCAGTTGTCGCAGCGTTGCTGCTCCTCCCGCATCCACCAGTGTGCGGATGAGCAGCGGCTGGTAGATGTGGCTCATGCGCATCTTGCGCTCTAGGAAATCAATCAGCTCGTCGTAGGTCATGGCAGGATAACCTTTACCATCCCACGGTTGGGTGGCTGCAACGGTTTGATAAATGGATCAGCCATAAGCGCAATCATCGGCGCACGCGTCCGTCCACTGCAAGGAAGCAGCATGATGGCTTCCGGGGTGGTAGAGGAGTAAGTACCAATGGCACAGCACCTACGGGTCTACTGGTGGCGTGAGACCGGTGATCACGAGCGATTGCGGGAGCAGCCCGTGCCCCATGCTGGAAGTGACCCGGTCCCGGCAGACGTGGACAGATTACGAATCGAGTTGGCCGCTTGTAGTTGATCCTCAGAAAGATCAATCTCAGGCGGCACAGAAAACGCGCATGTTAAAAGGC
>JAGDMS010000531.1 GCA_017860575.1 Deltaproteobacteria bacterium
CGTGGCTTCGGGCGTGCAGTACGTGTGGGTGTGGAGTCGCCGCGCGATCAGCCACCATGTGGGCAAGGACCACTCTACGGAGAGATAACTGTCACCGGCATCGCAAGCGCAGCTGAACACGGGTGCGGCTTTGAAGGATTGGAAGCCCAACCTCACGACGGGCGCACCGAGGCAGCGTTTCACGGGTTGGGGCGACCGAGCCGGCGGGGGGAATGGGTGGTGGGCCGTTGCCGATGAGCGTCGGCTTTGGAGGACAAGGAGCTGCGACCGGTCGTGGCCGGCTGCCGCCGGATGGCCGACGCAATCATTCGGCAGAAGACGACCCCGAGCAGCCCGTCGAGCTTCCCGAAATCAGCCGTTCAACATCCCAGCTCAACGTTGGCGATAGGCAACCCGGGATACGCGTCTTCCAGCCGAATGGGAACTCATGAGATGGCACGCCGGTACCGAATAAAGCCACTATGTGAGGCGACCTTGTCATACAGGGCACGCGCGGCAGAGTTCGTGTGGTGGGCAAGCCAGTAGAGTCTCGGCGAACCACACTCACGAGTAACGGCGGCGACGCATTCGATTAGTGCCCGAGCTACGCCTTGGCCACGAACCTCCGGTTGGACGAAGAGATCCTGCAAATAGCGAACGTCTGGAGACCACGCGCTGCCGCGGGAAAGAAAATGGACGATTGCAACGAGTTCGCCATTCAGAAAGGCGCCGAAAGCTTCGATGTTCATTTCAACGGTGATCCGCTTCCACAAGACCTCGTACTCGGCATCAGATCGCACGGTCTAGTAGAAAGCCATGTAGCTTGTTGCCAACACACCCCACTGTTGCCTTGTTGCTATGGGTATGCGAGGAACCCGCTGCTGAGTAATGCGGATATCCACCGCCGGTAACAGCCGGTGATGCGAGACACGCGAGAGCCAGTGCTACAGCGGAGACCAGCAGGCGCATGGTCCCTCCCCCTCGGGGCAGTTCCTCCGACTGCGGTCGGGGGATGTTTGCGTCAGATCAAGGTAGGGCGGGAAGCCACGGCGCCAAATCGGTGGAGACGCGCATTGAAATTCGTATCCGTCTACCGGTAGGAGGTGGGTCCCGATGAAGCGTCGTGCTTCCCCGATGACCGTGCTGGCGGTCCTTACGTGGCTCGCGAACTCGGTTTTGGCACCGGTAAACGCGAGCACCCAGGAGATGTCTTCGCTGCATGGCGTTAGCGCCGTGGCTGCGGGGTCGGGGGCCCGCGCACGGCGTGGGGAAGTCGAATGACGACATGCGCGCTGCTCGAGCGTTTTCCTCCCGCGTCCAGCCGACGCCGTCGTCCGCCTGCGGGATTCGTCCTGACGCAGGGGCGAATGCGATCCGAGCACGAGTGCTACTTACGGTGAAGGGAGAGTCACATGAAGCGCATTGTGACAGCACTACTCGCGGCGGCTGTCGTGAGTGTGACAGCCTCGACCATCTCCACTGCCGGCGCCGCTGCCGGCAGATCACCCAGCGCGAGCTGCGGTTGTGCCAGCGCCGCGTCGAGCCGCTCCGAGGAGCGTCCGAACTGCCAGCGCCTGAGCCGCGCGATCTCAGCCAGCAACTTCGCGATCAGCCCGTCGGACACCAACAACGGTGATGCGAGATGCGCGACCGCAACTCGCTTCATCTGGAAATCAAGTGTTGCATATCGTTCACGCCGCACGTTCCGGCTGCGACGTCTTCACCGGTCGGCGCCAGTCGATGCCTTGCAAGCGGAGGCGTCTTGACATTGCTCAAGCAACGTCCAATTGATTCTTTGGTCCTTAGTCGAGACTTGCCGAGAAGCTCGGCCCGCGCCCTGCGTTCAATGCCCGCGGCCACTCCGCGATAACGCAGTCGGCTGGCATGTGAATGGACAACGGTCGCGTGCTCGCCTTGAACGTTGTCGCCGAAGGGGGCGTTTGCTTTCGGGAGGCACATATGTCAGCTTGGGCGCATTGGGCCAGCAACGGTCAGGCCGAGCGCGGGCAGAAGTAGTCCTCGCTCGGTGGCCTCCTATGCGGCCACCGGTTGCCCGCCATGTGCTGGTGGGCGCTGCAATGGGCTGCATGACGCGCTGAAGTGCTGCGCCATTGACGCGCATCAACAGCACTACTCCGCTGGGCGCGCCTAATCTTCGAAGAGAGACTCTGGAACGGGCATACGGCTTGGGCGAGTCTTGATGCCGGTGTCCGCGTTGTCTGAGCGGCCACAATTGGGAGTTTCAACGTGAACCTCCGCAAAACGGCATTCGCATTCGCAGCATTGCTCCTCTGCGGCGCTGGGTCTGCGGCGCCGACGACGTTAGCCACGCTGACGCTCGGCACCAACACGGCTGGTATGGGTGTCGATCCCGCAGTGGGCACGGTGTACGTTTCCAACTACGACAGCGGAACGCTGTCGATCATCAACATCGACCCGCCGGCAATCGCCGCGACCTTCCAGATCGGTCAGAACCCGCGCCGGTTGATCAGCAACGCGGCAACAAGCCGTGTATACGTGGTCAACGACACGACGCCAGGGCAGCTGACCGTGTTCAACGGCAAGGATTTCGGGATCGTCTCCACGATACCCGTGGGCGATCGCCCCAGAACCTTGGCTGCAGATTTCCTGAACAATGAGATCTACGTTAGCAACTCGGCGAGCAACACAATCTCCGTCGTCGACACTCGTTCCAACACCGTGGTCGCAACCGCTCGAGTGGGCGCGGGCCCTAGCGGGCCCTCAGTCAATCACAAACTCGGCAAGATCTACGTGGCCAGTGCAACCGACAATACGGTCAGTGTAGTCGACCAGCGAACGCGTGTGGTGAAGACGATTCCGGTCGGCAGGACTCCGGCGTCCACGTACGTATCGGAGAGGACCGGACTGGTGTACGTCAACAACGTCGCCGACAAGACGGTCTCGGTGATCGATTCCGCGACGGACGTCGTGGTCAAGACGCTCCCCGTCGGTGCAGGCAACGAGTCGAACTTCATCACCGGGTCGGGTGTGTTCCGCCGGGCCTACGTGCCGAACGCCCTCGACAACACGCTAACGATCATAGACGGCGATGCCGTCGCGGTAGTCAAGACGGTTCCCGTCGGGGCGAGGCCGATCCATGCGGTGGCCGACGGCGACGGTGGGGACGTTTACGTCGTCAACCAGGGCGACAATACGGTCACGGTGATCAACGGGCAGACCGAGACGGTCACCGGTACCTTCCTGGCGGGCGGGGGCCCATGGCGTGCCACCATTGCCCTCGGTCGACTGTTGGTCCTGAACCAGAACGGCAATGCCGCGGACTCGATGACGGTCGCAAGCACGCAGAACACGTTGGCCGGATCCGCGGTCGCGACCGAGTTCTACCACGCGGGGTTCGACCACTACTTCCATTCTGCAAGCGATATTGAAACAAGGCTTTTGCAAGACGGACTGTTCGGGAATGCATGGAATTACACGTACGTCTTCTGGCGGGTGTGGACTGCCGATGGGCCGGATCGCCTGCCGGTATGCCGTCTCTTCAGCGCGAAGTTCGCGCCCAAGAGTTCGCATTTCTTCACTCCGTATGCTGAGGAATGCGCGAAGCTGCAGGCCGGAACGGACTGGCAGTACGAGGGCACCGTCTATGCGATGGCATTGCCAGACGCGACTGGCCGATGCGCAGTCGGCACCGTGCCGCTGTACCGCTTGTATAACGACGGCATGGGCGAGGCACCGAACCATCGATATACGCCGGACCGCACCATACGTGGCGACATGGTCACGGCGCGCTGGATTGCCGAAGGTTCCGGCACCGACATTGTTTTCGCGTGCACGCCGACGCTGAAGGGCAACTGAGCGAGGTCAAAGACGGGCTCGGCAGACACCTCGGTCGTCTCCGCGGCGGCGACTGGGGCGATGCTCTGCGCCGTCGTTTCAAGAGGAGCAGAGGCATCAGGTCGGATACGGGGCCGCGCAGACGTGAAATGCCGCACGGCCACGGCGTGTTAGGCGCTCTCTGAACGCATGTCTTGTGCTCATGCCACTCAGTCCCCGGTGTGGGAACTCAAGGCGCAGTCCAGTTACTGTGGCCTGCACTGTCCGTCGTTGAATCATGAATTGAGCCTCTATTGAAATCTGAGTGGGTAGACTCAGGAACCTTGTCGTAACTCGGGTTGCTGCCGATGGCCGAGAAGCTCTTCGAAGCGGCGCTGGGAATCGGCCCGCCCTGGTTCGTGGCCGGCGCGGATTTCAACGCGCAGGCGCGCACCCTGACGATCCGCGTGGACTTTGCCGCGGGTACCCGGTTTGCGGCGCCGGGCGTGGCCGGCGAACATCCGGTCCACGACACGGTCACCAAGCGCTACCGGCACCTGAACTTCTTCCAGCACGAGTGCTTCCTGGAGGTGCGCGTG
>JAGDMS010000245.1 GCA_017860575.1 Deltaproteobacteria bacterium
CGCCGTTTGCCCACCGCGGAGCACGGACACGATCGCTTCAATCTCGGCCTCGTCGTGCACGCTGCCCGCATATTCCACACGCCGAATAGTCTTGTCTTGACTCATCGAATCACTGCTCTCCTCCCTGTCGTTCTCATAGGGGACTGCCGAAAGACCCCACCGCATGCTTCGACAAGCTCAGCATGAGCGGATCCCCTCCCCAATTTCATTGCACTTGGCCGCGCACCCTGGGCTTGTCGAAGGGTGCTCAGAACCATTTTCAGCAACCTCGTAGGGGACTGCTCTCTCTGCGTTTCCATTCTCCGCACGGCTCCACTGCATCGAATCGGCTTCTTCTCGGATGGACGCCGGCACCGGCGTCAAACCGCGGGCGCGTCCCACACCAGCGGCAGCGCCTTGATCGCCAGCGTACCCCCGGACACGTATTCGATCGTGGCGCGCGGTGCGAGCCGCACGTGCGGCAGCCGCGGCAAGACCTCCTCCAGCATCACCCGAATCTGCACGCGCGCCAGGTACGCGCCGGGACACAGGTGTATGCCCGCGCCAAATGCCCAGTGGTCCTTCCTGTTCGGCCGGTCGAAGTCGACCGTCAGCGGAGCGGGGAAGACGCGCGCGTCGAGGTTGGCGATCGGCGTCGAGCACAGGATCGAATCGTCCTCCTTGAGCGCCACGCCATGGAAGGTGCAATCCCGCGCAACCGTGCGTGCGATGTTCGAGATCCCGAAGCGGCGCAAGAGTTCCTCCAGCGCGTCCGGAATGCAGGCGGGATCGTCGATCACTCGCTGCCGGTGCGGCGGACTCTCGGCCAGAAACCGCACGATGTGCGTCATCTGGGAGGTGACGGTGTCGAGTCCTCCAACCAGCAGCATCAGGGCGATCGACAGCATCTCATCCTTGGTCAAGCGCCGCCCGTCAACCTGCGCAGTCAGCAGGGCCGCGAGCATATGGCCGCCGACCACCGGCAACGGTCCCGTCATCCGCTCGTCGAGCCAGTGACTGAGAAACTGGTGCGCGTGCTGAAAGCCGGCCGCCCGCTCCTCCGTCGCCGCGCTGTGAAAGATCCCTCGGATCCATGACATGAATTCAGGGAGCCGCTCCGACGGCAGGTCCATCATCTGCAAGAACGAGAGGACCGGTAGTGGCCGCGCATACGCCTCGACGAACTCGCATGCCCCGCTGCGCTCAAACCGCTCGAGCAGCGTCCGCGTCAGCTGGCGGCTGTCCTGTTCCACCGAGCCCAGCGCCTGCGGCGAAAACATCTGCTGCGACAGAATGCGCCGGTACTTGGCGTGGACCGGCGGATCGAGGTTGTTCGGAATCACCACCGGTGCCCCTTGGACGACGGGAATCCCGATATTCCGAACTGAGAACAGGTCATACCGACGCATGACTTCCGCAACAAGTTCCGCGCGCGTGACCACCCAATAGCCGCCCAACGCCGGCGAAAAGAAAATGTCGGGCTTGTCATTCATGGCGTTGAACACGCTCCAGGGATCCGCGCGCAGTCTGGGGTCGTTGCGGAAATCGAAATCCATGACGAGGTCCGGCGGCACGTGGGCCGGAATGCCGACGCCGGATGCTGCATTGCTCATGCACTCAACCTCGGACGCAACGCCGTCTGTCAGGCGTGAGAGTGTCGCGCACGCACCGTGCCCAGGGTTGGCGACGCATGCTGTTGGCGGTAGCCGCCGATGCTGAAGATGACATACTTGAAGGCGTAGTCGCCGACCACCGCCACCAACGCCACCGTCGCCATCACGCCGATGGCCACCGGCCGCCGCACGCTTAGCCCCGCCACCACGAGCGGGGCCACAATCCCGCCCCCCACCACCACCAGCCAGAACACCCACCGCAGCCGCCCCACGATCGCCTCCCACGCCGACGTGCGCAAAAACGGATCCGCGTACAGATACGTCAGATAGCTCGCCAGCACGAATGCCCCCACCGCCAACAGCACCGCCTCGACCTGGTGCAGCGCGTGGATGTCCAGCGGCACCCGCCCGTGCAGCGGCCCATACAGCGCCCCCAGCACCCCCGCGCCCCCCAGGGCGCTGAACACCGGAAACAGGATCACCATCAGCCCGGTGTGCCACGCCCCGATGGCCGTGGCGTTGTTGAGCAAAAACCCATCATACACGAGCAGAAAGGTCAGGAGCACCGCGCACAGCCCCGCCAGCACGGGCTCCGCGCCGGCCAGGGCGGGCAGCAGCCCCCACAGCGGGCCCAGCATGTAGCCGAGGCCGACCACGCTGAACAGGCTCAGGGCAATGATCCCCCGGCTGATCCACGACGTCTGCGGCCGGCACACCGCCCGCCAGAAGCGCCACGGGTTGCCCAGGAACAGCAGATGGAAGAACCCCTTACCCCCCACCGCCAGCACGTAGCCCGCCACGAAGTACCCGCCACTGTGCGCCCGCCCCAGTCCCAGCGCCAGCAACGCCGCGCCCGCCCCAATGCCCCCGAAAAACAGCGCCAGCAGCAAGTACACGCTGTTGCTGATCCAGCCTCTCCGTCCCACCCCCCATTCGCTCTGCCGAATGAAGGTGTCCGTCCACTCCCCCTCATCCTCCCCGCCACTGGCGGCCGCTGTCTGCCAGCGCGTCGGATCCGATGCCCAGTCGTGCGTCATCCGCGCCTCCTACTTCGCCGGCAGGTAGTAAATCGAGGGCCGCGTGCCCGCCTCCGGCCGTAACGGGAAGCCCCCGTGGGTGACGATCAGCCGCGAGAGCTCGCTGTGCGGATCGTCCAGGTCACCGAAGGTCATCGCTTTGGCCGGGCAGGTGATCACGCAGGCCGGCGTCACCTCCCGGTCCACCCCGGGGGTCAGGCCCGTCTCCTTGGCCTGCTCCAGCCGGTGCGCGCAGAAGGTGCACTTCACCACGGTGTTGACCTTGTCCTCCCAGTCGATCCCGGCTTCGCCCCCTGCCGCCTCCGGCGCCGTCAAGCCGCTCTCCGGAAAGTACGCCCGCCGCTGCTTGAGGAACGAGCGGTTCTTGTACGGGCAGGCCATCATGCAGTAGCGGCAGCCGATGCACTGGTCGTCATCGACCAGGACCAGGCCCTCGGCGGTCTGGTGCGAGGCCCCGGTGGGACACACCGGCACGCACGGCGCGTCGGCGCAGTGATTGCAACTGACCGGCATCATCATGCGCCGCACGGTCGGGTACTGGCCTTCCTCGTGCGTGAGTACGCGCCGAAAGTAGACCCCCGGCGGCGTGCCGTTCTCGGCCTTGCAGGCCACGGCGCAGCCGTAGCACCCGATGCAGCGCGACAGATCGATCACCATTCCCCAGCGCATGTGATTGCTCCTCAATCTAGCGGGGCTTGAAGGCGTGCGGGCGTGGGAGCTTGGGGGCCCTTCATCAAGCCCTCACGCCCGCACGCCCCCAAGCCCTCCCTCCTCATACCGCATAAATCTTCGCCCGCGCGGCGCACTCGGTTTGTAAGCTCGTCGGCCCCATGTACCGGAAGCCCGAACCAAGCAAGGAATTGAAATTCCCTGGTCCCTTGCCCCGACCCACCGCGTGTGGGGTGTAGTGACCGGTGCAGCCGATCGTGCCGATGACTTCCGGGTGGATCGTTTCGGTGACTTTCAGACGGCCCTTGATTTTGCCGTGCGGGGACTCGACCCAGACCATGGTGCCGTCCTCCAAGCCCTTGCGCGTCGCGGTCGCGGCGTTGAGCAGGATACGCGTGGCGTACGGATCGCGCTCCGCGATCTCCATGAGCCAGGCGTTGGATGCGGGAACGGTCCCGTTCCCGACCACGGCGATCGACGTTCTCCAGTTGATGACGTAGAGGTCGAACTCCGGCGGCTCCTCGACTAGTACGCTCGGATGCCAAAACGGTAGCGGGGCGTATTCGAAGAAGATGCGCTCGTCGAGCCCGATCTCCCGGAAGGCGTCATGTTTCGCGAGCAACGCTTTCAACCGGTCGCCGGTTTTCATCAGCCACATGTTGTAGAAGGGCAGCCGGTAACCGTTCAGGCAGGTCGGCAGATAGCGTTTGGGAACTGGGATGCGCCGCAGATTGTGCCCCTCCCGCCAGATGCGTTCCTGGTCGCTGCCGCCGAAGCACGCGACATAGTCCTCGACGTATTCGCCTGCGCTACGGTAGTGCTTGTCCGGATCATACGCCGGGCCCCCGTGGAGCATGCCGAGGATCGCACTCATCCCGTTGGCACCGGTGAGTATGCCGAGGTCCCGAGCGAGCTCGATGAACACGTCGGCGCTGTGCCTGGTTTCGTACAAGGGCTCCACCACCGGGCGCTGGATCATGATGCCCTCGTCCTCGATCGACCAGTTACCCTCGACGGACCAGCGCTCCAGGTAGGTCGCATCCGGCAAGATCAGGTCGGCGAATTCGGCGGTCTCGTCCAGGTAGATGGTGATGTCGACGAGGAACGGGATCTGCGTCAAGCCCTTAATGACGCGGCTCGGATTCTGCCCGGTCAACACGGGGTTGCCGCACTCGAAGATCAGGGTATCGATCGGCGTGACGTTGAACTTCTCGGGTTCGAGTTGCGCCTCGTAGCAGGCCAGTCCGGGCGTAAAGGACGCCGGGAAATACTCCATCAGCGTGACGGTCTGCGGCGGGTACGCCAGCTCCGGTTCGCCGTGCGCATGGTTGACCACGCCGTCCGGGCCCGGCTGCAGGTGCGCCGGCGCTTCGGGGACATGGGCACTCATCCACGCCCGCGCTCCGCCCACGGCTCGGGTCGCCCCGATCAACAGGTTGATCATTTCCATCGCCCAGGAACTGTGCAAGCCGTTGGTGTGGGCGCCGAGACCGCGATATCCCGCCACCGACGCGGGCCGATAGGGATATTGGTTCCCGTCGATGGTGATCGTGCTGCCGATCTGCGCCGCCTCCCCAAGTTCTTGGGCGAGGCGGCGGATGGTCGCCGCGGGAACGGAGGTGATCTCCGCCGCCCACTCGGGAGTGTAGGGCCGGATCTGTTCCTTGAACAGCTCAAACGCCGGCCGGCCCATCCCTCCCGGGGTCTCATAGGTACCTTCGAGCGCGTAGTCCTTGATGCTCGGATCGTCATGAGGCTTCGCCACGCCATCCACCGCGTCCCAGACGAGCGCCTTCTTGGTCCGCGGGTCGCGAACCGGGTACTGATCAGCCCCGATAAGGTAAGCCGCGTTGGTGTATCTCTTGAGGTACTCGGCGTCGTAGAGTTTCAGCTCGAGCAGCAGGGTGTGCATCATACCGAACAGCAGGGCGCCGTCGGTTGCGGGCCGGATGGGCACCCACTCGTCGGCCTTGGCCGCCGCACGGCTCTGCTGCGGATCGACCACCACGAGCTTCACTCCGCGCTGTTTCGCGTCACCGAAGAGGCGCGCATACGCCACGGCGGACTGGTACGCCTCCATGGCGGCACCGCCGACGATCATCATGTAGCGGGCATACTCGACGTCCGGATGGGTGTTCATGGAACCGTGCGTCATCAGGCCGGCGGTGTGCGCGCCACTACCGCACATGTGGCCCATGCTCGAAAACAGCAGCGTGGCATTGGCGTTGGGCGTCCCAAATGCGGTGCCGAATGCGAATCCCCAGTACCAGGAGTGCGGATTGAACCCGCCGACGGCCAGTTTGCGGGGGTCCGTCTCGCGGATGCGTTTCAGCCGTTCGACAAGAATGGCTCTGGCTTCATCCCACGTTATCGCAACCCAGCCGGGGTCGACACCGACGCCTTTTTCCGGGTTGGTGCGCTTCAGCGGCGTCTTGACCCGGTGCGGGTCGTACAGCTTCATGATCCCGGCATTGCCCTTCGGGCACGCCGCCCCCTGGGTCGCCGGACACTGCGGGTGGCCCTCGATCTTGACGGCCACACCGTTCACCCGGTGCACCAGAATGGGGCAGCCGTGGTAGCACATGCTGCAATGCGTGGGGACCCACGTATCATCGACGGCAAGTTGTGCGGCCGCTTGCGTCATGCTTTCCCTCCGCGTACCCGCGTCACCAACCTACTAGGCATGCGGCTCCTTTACCATCAGCGACCCAATTAGGCAAGCGCCTAATTAGCCAGGGCACCGCCCTGCGCTGAGATTGTCGAAGGGCGGGCGGAAAACCCATTTCAACAGGTCCCTCCACCGCGTTACCGGCGCGGGCGCCTGGCTGTCCTACCCGTCTCGGCCGCTTCGCGCATGACGGCGGCGAAGCCCGAAGCCGCAAATGTGGTCAGAATCGCGGCATAAGTCTTCATGGCTTGCGGCCCTGACGTGCGTTCACCTGGTGGCGAACGCACGTCACTGTTGCTCAACATCTGCAGCAAAGTGGCGGTGCAGATATACCAGCTCGTCCGCAGCAAGGAATCGGGCACGTTCGGGAACCCGCGGCGGAGCAGCCGCCAGAGGCGATCGCGCAGGCCGGCTGGGAGATAGCTCGACTCGATGAGGTGGGGATCCTCGCCAAGCACAAGGCGGGCCTCGATCCGCAGCCACCGCAACCCACCCACCGGATCGTCACGCAGCAACTCGATGTGAGGGGTGGCGATGGCCGTGATCAGGTCCTCGGCGGTCGCCGGTTTTCCGGTCGCTTCCATTTGCGCAAGCAGTTCGTCGAAACGGCGGCTGACTCGCTCGCCGCGGCGGCGGAGGACGGCGTCGAGTAAGTACTCCTTCGACGGGTAGTGATAATTCACGGCGGCGTGGGTCAGGCCCGCCGCCCCACTGATCGACCGCATCGACGCGCCGTCCACGCCAAAGGCGGCGAACATCTCCTCGGCGGCGTCGAGCAGCGCTTCGCGCGTGTCCGCGCTATCGTGCGTCGGCCTGCCACGCCGCCGGGGCGATTTGCTCAAAAGGCTGTGCTTCGCTGACATTCCGCTCGCAGTAGCTAGCCACTTGCCGTCAGCAACTCAACCAAGCCGTGAGGGTCAGCGAAGCATCTTTCACTGCCGGCGCGGAGCCGGGTGTGTTGGTGACGGCTAATCGGGCGAGTGCGGCGATGGTCCGGTCTCCCAACTCTGGACGCAAGAGCGCGGACGTCGGTCTTCGAAAGTCTTGTCATGTCGGTGAATCAGTTCGGCGCGAAATGTTCTCCCACCAGCTCTTCGGAGATGTGCCACAGTCGCTGTGCCAGCACCGGGTCGACAGCATAAAACTTCACGCCCTCATTGGCGGCCTTGGCATCGCTGACCTCCGCCACGTGGCAATCTTCCAGGTACACGCCGCCCTGCCCTTCCAGTTCGGGGGCGGTGGCCGCGTACACGGCAGTGGCCGCTCCGGCCGCCACGGATTTGGTTTCGAGTTTGCCACCCGGCGTGTGCCGTTCGACAGCGGCGAGGTCCTCGGCGCTCAGATGCCGGTTCAGCTCCGTGGGAATCGCCCCGGGATGCACGGCGTAGGCGTGAACGCCGGCAGGACCGAAGCGGCGGTTGAACTCGACGGCAAACAGAACGTTCGCGGTTTTGGACTGGCCATAGGCCAACCACGGATTGTAGGGGCGCCTGGCAAAGTGAAGGTCCTCGAACACGATCGGCGCGACGCGGTGGCCGATCGAGCTGACCGACACCACGCGGCTGGGCGCTCCGCGGCGCAGCGCGGGAAGGAGCAAACCCGCCAGCAGAAAATGTCCCAGGTGGTTGGAGCCGAAGTGGAACTCGAAGCCGCGCGCACACTCCCCAAAGACGCCAGTTCCAGCTCTTCGACTTCGACCTGCTCGTTGCCGGTGGACATTCGGATCGCCTGTGCCGCGGCATTACCCTTTTCCAAATTGCGGGCTGTGAGCACGACCCGGGCGCCGCATGCGGCAAATGCGCGTGCGGTCTCCTGCCCGAGGCCACCCGAC
>JAGDMS010000532.1 GCA_017860575.1 Deltaproteobacteria bacterium
GGGCTGCGTGGCGACGCCGATCAGTGGCGTCGAGTACTACAACTGCGCGCCGGGGGTCTACTACCGCGCCGTCTTCCAAGGCAACAACCTCGTCTACGTAGCGGCGCAGCCCTGAGCGGCGCACCGCACTTCGCGGCCACTAACCTTCATTCTGGAGATCCAAATGAGACAGTCACCGCTTCTCGCCAGACGCCTGCTCGCCGTCGCGCTCGCCGCGCTGATCGCCGTGCCGCACGTCGCCTTCGCGCAGACGCCCGCCAAGCCGGCGGAGCCGCCGTCGGTCATGCAAGATCGAGCTCCTGTTCGTGCAGAACTCGACCGGCATGCAGTACGACAAGGCCAAGGGCACGCTTCGGATGAAGAACATCTCGGCGTCGACCCTCTTCTTCACCGATCGGCCGGTGCGCATGGCCGGCCACTATCACACCAAGGGCGAGTTCATGAAGTTCTGGACCGAGGGTCCGGACAACTTCACCAAGAACCCGCCGAACGCGACGCTCTCGATCGTCGAGCCGGATCAGGCGGACCTGATAAACGTCGTGGTGGAGTTGCGCAACCCGCGCATGCAGGGGAGCG
The DNA here is from genome assembly GCA_017860575.1 of Deltaproteobacteria bacterium. Taxonomy (GTDB): domain Bacteria; phylum Desulfobacterota; class Binatia; order HRBIN30; family HRBIN30; genus JAGDMS01. The sequence continues at coordinate 577 of JAGDMS010000532.1, forward strand.
ATCTCCTCTACGACGTGAAGATCATCGAAGGTACGATGCCGGCCGCCGCGGGCGCCGCCGTGCTGTTCATTGACATCCTGGGCGTGTGGCGGCGGCACGCCCGACGCTGGGCGGTCGTTGGCACGACCGCCGCGGTGGCAACTGCGGGTGCGGCGACTGCCGCCGCCGCAAGCGAGGCGGCTGCGGCGCAGGCTGCCAAGCCGCCGGCGCCGCCTCCGACCCCGAAGCCGGCCGCCCCGGCGCCCCAACCCGCCGCGACCCAGAAGCTCGAGCAACTCAAGTCGCTGCTGAATGAAGGCCTGATTACCCAGGCCCAGTACCAGAAGGCGTCGCAGCAGGTCCTCAACGAAGTGGTGCAATAGCAGACGGCGGATTGATGCGGCCCACAGGAGCCGGACCTTCACGGACCATCGTCGCCGGCGCTGCGGGGATCACGAACACCCGAGGAGAAACCACCATGCAATCGCTCTTGCGAGCACTCGTCACCACCGCGTCGCTGGCGACCGCGACGGCAGTACTCACGCCAGCGGCGATGGCAGTGGAGGTGCCCGCTGCCGCGCCGGTGATGGCGCAGCTGCTCTTCGTGCAGAACGCCGCTAGCGTGGAGGTCGGTGCGGGCGGGCGAACGCTGACCCTGAAAGGCGTGAGCCCGACCACGCTCTTTTTCTCCGACCGCCCGGTGCGCATTGCCGGCCACTACCGCACCGAGGAATACCTCCAGTTCTGGAAGGGCGGCCCCGACAGCTTCCTGAAAGACCCGCCGAACGCCACGCTATCTGTGTTCGAGAAGGGCAAGGACGAGCTTTCCGACGTCGTCGTGACGCTGCGCAACCCGCGCGTGAGCGGGAACGACCTGACCTACGACATCACCGTGGTCGCGGGCGCGTTGCCGAAGCCGGGTATCGGGCCCGCGTCGCTCTTCATCGACATCATCGGGTTGCCGTTCACTCCGCTCTCGTTCGCTGGCGTTGCGCGGCGTACTGCCTACCGTACGGTGGTGTGGGGCAGCGCAGCGGCCGCGTCGACGGCGGCTGCGTCGGCCTACCATCCCCCGGCCCCGGCTCCGGTGTATTACTCCACGCCGGCGCCAACGGTAAACGTGACCGAAACCGTACAGCCCCCGCCGGCGCCTGCGGTGAGCGGCAGCCAGGCCGCGGCGGTGCAGAAGCTGAAGGAGCTGAAGTCGCTGCAGAGCCAAGGCCTGATCACCGAGGCGCAATACCAGGCGGAATCGCAGAAGTTGCTGAACCAGATCGTCCAGTGACGCACGGCCCCAGCGCGGATACGGTTCAAGCGGCCGGGGCTTGTTCGGTTTGCGTACTCGCCGAAGCAATCTGCAGCCGGTGACAACAGCGTCGGGAGCCGAATGCACCGGCACGCTAGCCGCATCAAGCCGGCGCGAACCGGATCTGGAGCGCGACAGGACCGGAGACGGCGGGGATGAAGACGCTGCCTAATCTTGCAGCGGTCAGCGACGCCGCCACCCAGGGGGCGTTGCTGATTGTCGTGGTCCTCGAGGTCGTGCTGGGGATCGGCATCGGCGGGATCGCCGGTTTCGAGCGTAAGGGCTGCCTTGTGGGCGGCTGATGTTTGGAAGGATGACGATGAATGCCGCCGCCGCATCTTCCCGGATCGAAAAGCGCAAACGGGGGAAGGCGCTTCGGAAAATGTGCCCGCGCACTGCGCAGGCCGAGTGGACGCCCCGATCGAAGTCGCTGGACCCGATCAAGTGGCTCGAGGAGTCCGACACCGATCGGATCCCCGGCCTGATCCCATTGAAGTATCAGAGGATGGCCGAGTCGGCCTTCAAGTTCTTCCGCGGTGCCGCCATCATCCAGGCGCGCGACCTGGCAAAAGCGCAAGTGTCGGGGATCACGGTTCACGCATGCGGCGATTGCCACCTGCTGAACTTTGGCGGATTCGCCTCTCCGGAGCGAACGCTGATTTTCGACATCAACGACTTCGATGAGACCTTCCCCGGTCCATGGGAATGGGACACGAAGCGGCTGGGGGCCAGCCTTGTGCTGGCCGCGAGGGATCTGCGCTTTTCGAGATCGGTCGCGGACACTGCGGTCCGAGCCGCCGCAGCGTCCTATCGGGAGCGTATGTCCGAGTACGCCGAAATGAAAGTGCTCGACACCTGGTATGCGCAACTCAGCATCGACGCGATCAAGCAGCACTTCCGGAAGGATCGGGACGCGCAGGCCCAACTGTCGAAGTCGGAAAGACAGGCCCGCTCGCAATCCTCGGAGGCCGTCTTTCCCAAGCTGGCCGCGCGTGTGGATGGGCACCTGAGGATCAAGGACAACCCGCCGGTCATCTACCATGTGCCGCTCGGCGCCGATGAGTTCGACAAGCAAATTCGGAGTCACATCGAGCAATACAG
>JAGDMS010000068.1 GCA_017860575.1 Deltaproteobacteria bacterium
CAAACGAGCATCGCCCCCCTGAGGGTGCCCCAGCCGACGAGCGGCCAGAGAAGGGCATAGCTTGCCGGTGGATACGCGGCATTCCAGAAGCGCAGATAGATTGGCTCGCCGCAAAACCAGCGCTGAGTGAGATCGCGGAGCGTTTTCAGGTCGAGCGCTCCCGGATGGATCGGCCATCCGCCAATCTCGGTGGGCTGCCAGACGAATCGGAACGACTCGTATGCAAGCCAAGGCAGCGCAAGACCAGCCATGATTCCCACCGCCAGGCGCATGAGTCCCTCCCGGTGGAGCACCCAGCGGTCTTGGGGCCGCGAGGACACAGTGCCTTCTTTCAGTACGTCGGCTTGCGCGCCCTGATCATTGCGCTCGCCGCACCCTGGCGATGACGTTGGCGCCGTAGAGCACGGCGAGCCCGCGCGCGAATTTCGAGTCCTTCGACGGTGACAGCGCGAAGCGGCGCCGCAGTAATTCCGCCAGTCGGATGACGTCGCGCCGCGTTCCGTGCAGGCGCTCAATCTCGACCTCAAAGTACGTGTCCGCCGCCGTCCGCTGCGTGGGGCGATAGAGTCGGACGCGGTCCAACGCCAGCTCCGCGAGCGGCTGAGACCGTGCCTTGCCCGCAGCCGGGAGGACGTCAATCCGACGGCGATGAATGCGTGTAATCAGGATGGGCGACAGGCCGCGGTCCGTGACGAGACGGTCGATTACGGGGTGTAAGGGCGCTTGCAGGTGAAATGGGTAACGCGGCGCTCTTGGTAGAGTGACGGTCAATTCAGGGCGGGCATGCACCAAGCCGGCAACGCGGCCGCCCCATTTCGCCGTGAGTTCCCACTGGCTGCCGTGACGGCGCAACCGCAAGGCAATGCCCCGACGCACCAGCGCCAAGTCCTCGGTGTCGACGTAGGCCGAGTGCAAGCGCACGGCGTCGCGGCCGCGTAAGCGATACGGGCCAATCGAGTCGAGGCAAGCGATGGCGCGCAGATGGCGCTCCCGCGTCGCCAGCAACTTGGCTTCGACTTCAAGCGGTGGGCGCTGTGCTCTTGTCACGCGACACGTCTTCGCCGTGCGGCGGCCGCCCGGCCGACGTCAGATGGCGCGCTCGTGGCCTTTCCAATACGGATCGCGGAGCTTGCGCTTGTAGAGCTTGCCGTTCGGATCGCGCGGCATGGCGTCGATGAAGTCGACGGACTTGGGGCACTTGTACTTCGCCGCGTGTTGCAGGCAGAAGGCCATGATTTCCTCCGCCAGCGCCGCGCTGGGTGCCACACCGGCCGCAGGCTCGATGACCGCTTTCACCTGCTCGCCCCAGTCTGTGTCCGGGATGCCAAACACGGCCGCATCGGCCACTTTGGGATGGCTCAACAGAACGGATTCGACTTCCGCCGGGTAGATGTTCGCGCCGCCGGAAATGATCATGTCGATCTTGCGGTCGCAGAGGAACAGATACCCCGCGTCGTTCAGATAGCCGACGTCGCCAACAGTGAAGAACCCGTCCCGCCGGTTCGTTGCCGTCTTCTTCTCGTCCTTGTGATAGTTGAAGTCCGACAGGGCAAGGGACATGTACACGGTGCCGGGCGTTCCCACCGGGCACTCGTTGCCATCGTCATCGAGGATGCGGATTGCCGAACCGGGCCACGGCCGGCCGACTGTGCCGGGATACTGCAGCCACTCCTGCGGGCTGACGAGCGTGCCGCCCCCCTCGCTGGCCGCGTAGTACTCGTCGATGACCGGTCCCCACCATTGCAGCATGCGCCGCTTCACGTCGATGGGGCACGGGGCGGCTGAATGGACCATGTGCCGCAACGACGACACATCGTAACGGGCCTTGACCTCCTCTGGCAACGCCAAGAGTCGGTGAAACTGGGTCGGCACCATGTGACTGGTGGTCACCCGATACTTCTGGATGGCCTCGAGGCAGCCTTCCGGCGTCCACTTGTCCATGAGGACGACGGTATGGCCGATGTGAAGCGAACCCGATGTATAGACAAGAACGGCGGTGTGGTAGAGCGGAGAACCAGTCAAATGCACGTTGTTGTCGTGCGGCTGGATGCCAAACAGGCCAAGGGTGAAGCTGCCCATCATCGAAAACACGATATCCGGATCGAACGGTTGCAGCGGTCGGCGAACGCCCTTCGGGCGGCCGGTGGTGCCGGATGTGTAGTTCATCACCTGGCCGGCGCAGCGGTCCGCCGGCAACGTGGTCGGCTGGCCATTCTTCAGTTCCTCATACGGCCGGAAGCTTGGGACCTGCCCGACGGCAAACAAAGCGTCTTTTGGGAAGTGCAACTCCTCGGCTGCCGCGGCGCACGTGCTGGCGAACCGCTCCGCGCCGACGAAAACTTTGGCCTCGGAGTCCTGCACAATGTAGGCAATTTCCGAAGCCGTCAGATGATGGTTGATCGGAACGAGGTACCAGCCGGCCTGCGCAATTGCGAGATACAGTTCTATGAGCGGGGCGCAATTGGGTAGCACCATCGCCACGACGTCACCCTGCTTCAGTCCAAGACGCCGCAGGCCGTGCACTAGTTGGTTGGCTGCCGCCAGGAGTGCCCCGGCGGTGTATTGTTTCCCATCCGGACCCACCAGCGCCAGATGCGTCGGCTGTTCCTGTGCCACCTTCCAAAAACCTAATTCTGACATCGCAACCCCCCGCGCAATTTGAGATCGCAGGTTGAGGACTGCCGGTTGGCTGATGCCGTACCCGGAACCGCACACCTGCGCTGAGCACGGTTACAATAGCGTCCACTCGTGGTCCATGGCAACGGCTTACGAGCGCGGAGGGCAGCCAGCCGAAGCCTGCCAATTGCACCCCCGCGGCATCGCCGCTAGATGATGTCGTCGTGCTCACCATCAGCAACCTGCGTAAGCGCTACGGCGGGCAGACCATTCTGGACGGTGCGAACTGGTTTGTGCCCGACGGCTGCCGGGTAGGCCTCGTCGGGGCCAACGGCTCGGGCAAGTCGACGCTTCTGCGCCTGGTGGCGGGACTGGTCGAGCCGGACGATGGCACCATCGCTGTGCCGAAAGAGTGCAGCATCGGGTATCTCCCGCAGGAAGTCTTCGGTCTCAGTGGGCGTTCCGTGTTGGAGCAGGCCCTTAGCGCCTTCGCGGACGTGCGGGCCCTCGAGGCCGAGTGCCGAGAGGTTGAGCACGAGCTGGCCGAGATGCCGGCCGACGACCCGCGGCATGATGCGTTGTTTGAGCGCTACACGAAACTGCGCGGCGAATGGGACACGCACGGCGCCTACGACCTGGAGGCGCAGGCGGAGCGGGTACTCGCGGGCCTTGGCTTCCAGCCGTCCGATCTGCAACGCGACTGCGGTGAATTCTCCGGCGGCTGGCAGATGCGTCTGGCGTTGGCCACGCTTCTCCTCCGGCGGCCGCACCTGCTGTTGCTCGACGAGCCTACCAATCACCTCGACATCGAAGCACGCACCTGGCTTGAGGCGTTTCTGACGGATTACCCGCACACGGTGATCGTCGTGGCCCATGACCGCTACTTCCTTGACGTGGTCGTGCAGCGCATCAGCGAGATCGCCCAAGGCAGCATCACGGATTTCCACACCAACTACAGCCGTTACCTGGTCGAGCGTGAGGAGCGCGTGCAGCGCCAGGCCGAAGCATACCGGCTGCAACAGGAAGAGATTGAACGCTTGCAGGCGTTCATCAGCCGTTTTCGCTACCAGGCTTCGAAGGCGGCCTTGGTGCAGAGCCGCATCAAGCAACTGGACAAGATCGAGCGGCTGCAACCGCCGGAAGGGCACCGCAGCGTGCACTTTCGTTTCCCGCAACCGCCGCGCAGCGGCCGGATTGTCCTGCAATTACGCGGGGTCCGCAAACAGTACGGCGAGTTGTTGGTGTACGATCGGCTCGATCTGGCGATCGAACGGGGTCGCAAAGTGGCGCTGGTCGGTCCCAACGGGGCCGGTAAATCGACGTTGATGCGTATGCTTGCCGGCGTCGAGCCGCTCACCGGTGGCGAGCGCGTCGTCGGCCACAATGTCACGCTCGGTTATTTTGCCCAGGACCAGACACAGGTGTTGGATCCCGCGCTCACCGTGCTGCAGGAGATCACCCGGGCGGCGCCGATGGAACTGGTGCCGCAGGTGCGCAGTATCCTGGGGGCATTTCTGTTTTCCGGCGACGCGGTGGAAAAACGCACCAGCGTCCTCAGCGGGGGTGAGCGCAATCGTTTGGCGCTGGCGAAGCTGCTGCTGCACCCCGCCAATTGTTTGCTGCTCGACGAGCCGACGAACCACCTCGACATCTACGCTAAAGAGGTCCTTCTGGATGCGCTGCTGGCGTACCATGGGACGCTCGTGCTGGTGGCGCACGACCGCTATGTGCTCGATCGGCTCCCGAATGAAGTCATCGAGGTCGGTGCCGGGGGAGCGATCCGCTACCTTGGCAATTACGAAGATTATCTCCGCCAAAAAGCGGCGAACGAGGGTCTGCCGTCGGGGATGATGCCCTGCGTTGCCGTCGAGACAGTGGAAAATGGCGAGCCCCGGCCCGATCGGCCCGATCGTGCCGAGCAGCGTGCGGCACGTGAAGCGCAACGGCGGCGAGAGCGTGCGGAGAGCCGCCGGATGCAGGAGCTGCAGCAAGCCGAAGCGGCGATTGCGGCCAAAGAGGCCCAACTCAGTGCATTGGCGGCAGTGATCAACCAGCCCGATTTTTACAGCAGCCACGACAGCCCACACGCGCTGTTCAGCGAGTACGCGCGTCTGCAGAAAGAGATCGAGTCCCTGTACACCGAATTGGAGAAGCTCGACGTCGTTGAACCGGTGGCGGCGGCCTGCGACTGACCGGTCGCCGGCCACCCGCGAGGTATCCTCATGATTGGCAGACAGATTCTAGAGGACGAAGAGGCATCCCCCAACTACCGGATCCGCCAGGTGCAGCACCGGCGCACCGGGGAGGTGAGCTGGGAGGTGGTGGAATCGGCTTCGGGAGTTGCCGTCGCCACCGGACTGGCCGACCGGGACGAGGCGTTGCGCGTGGTGCGCGGCTGGGAGCGGCTCAGTCAGCGACTTGACGGCGGACTGCCGGGACATGTGCTCGTGCATTGACCGGCTGGTGCCGCTGTGAGCACGACAAGAGTGGTCTATCCGAGTCAATCTGCAGCGGATCGGTACCAGTGAGCCAGCATTGTTGCACCAGTGGCGGATGAGGGGACTCATCGGCATCGAATGAACCGACACCAATGGTCTTCTAAGGGGATTCCCTGAGTCAAAATTCGGCCGAGCGACGGAAGAATAACGCCGCCGCTTCAGCCTGATCTCGTTAAAAATCAAGGCCTTCTACCGTACGGTGCCGAAGCCAGGGTGTCAGCTTTTGGACTGTCCGGCTGCTTTTGGCGCAACGGGCGCGGCGGCGTGGTGGCATGAACAGTGCTTGCTTCGTGCGGTTGTGGAACATCGCAACCCCCTCGACCGCCGGGCGACCTTCACCGCGCGAAACTACTGGCCATGGCTGACTCCCCGCATCCGCTAACCGCGCTCAACAAGGCCCACGGAGTCATTCTGCTTCGGTGGGTCTTGATCATCGCCACGTCGTATCTCGTCCTGTTCAGCCGTCCGCTCGAAGCCCTTCCCCCGGGTGCGGCGTTGTTCATTGCCGCATACTTCGCGTCCAACATCGCGTTGCGCCTACTCCTGCCGCGCATCGGTTCGCAGTATGCCCTCGATGTCGTTGTGGTTTTGGTTGACTGCGCGATGGTCTCGATCGGTATGGCGTTGAGCGGCACGGCATCGAGCCAGTTCTTCGTCCTCTACTTCGTCGTCGTGTTCCTCAGCGCCCTCACGGAGCGGGCGGAGTTAGTGGCGCTCGCGGCGGTACTCATCGGTGCAACCCATTTGTACAGCATGGCACAATTCACCGGCCTGATGCCGCTGATCCGTCAAGGCTACGCCATGCAGATCCCCTTTCTGTTCGTCGTCGCCCTCTTTTTCGGCAACCTGGTTGCTGAGGCGCGGAGCTTTGAACGCAAGACGGAAGAGGAGCGCACGCGCGAGTTGCAGTTGGAATTTCTGTCCACCTTGAGCCATGACATCAAGAATCCCCTGGGGGTCATCCAGTCGTTGACCCACCTCCTGCTCGAGGGGGATAGCGGCGCGCTGACGGATCGGCAGGCGATCCTCGTCCGGCGCATCCAGGCGAGCACGCAGCACGTCATTGCGTTCGCCCTCAATCTGATCGATGCCGCCCGCGTCGACGCGGGGCAGCTTGCGTTGCAGCGGCGCGCGACCAATGTTGCCGACGTAGTGGAGGATGGGCTGTTGCTGGTACGGAGCGCGAGTGAACTCAAGGGGGTCGCGCTGGAGTACACGGTCGCTCCCCAGGTGCCGACGCTTTCCCTTGATCCGGTCCAGATGCAGCGGGTCATCGCAAACCTGGTCGGCAACGCCATCAAGTTCACGCCGGCGGGTGGGACGGTGTCGTTATCCGTAGGCTGCCCTGCGGCGGACACGGTCGTGCTGGAGGTTCGCGACACCGGTGTCGGCATCGCCGCTGAGCACCTCCCGTCGATCTTCGAAAAATACCGCCACTTTAGGCCCAGCGGCAGTATCGATGGTTCCGGACTCGGCCTGTTCATCGTCAACGCTATTGTCGAAGCGCATGGTGGCAGCGTCGGCATCGGCAGCTCGGTCGGTGTCGGCACCGTGGTGACGGTGCGCCTGCCGATCCGACCGGTCATGGGTGAGTTAGCCGACCGCGCGTGCGTGGTCTCGCCGGCGCTGGTGCCCAGCCGGGAATTCATCTAAGCACGACCTGTGCAGGTTGTGCTGCTTCTCACAGATTTCCATGCCGCACGTGCGTCCGGACTCCGGCCAGGGATGGCGCTCCCGTGCGGCAGCTCGCCATCACCCGGTGCCGAGACCTGGAAAACCGCAGCCGATATCCGTTGGGCCCGGCGGTCCCCATGAGGATTGTCGTCCTAGACGGCTATGCGGTGAACCCGGGCGACAATCCGTGGGACGCGTTGGCACGGCTCGGCGACCTGACGGTGTACGACCGCACGTCGGCCGAACACATCCTTGGACGAGCGGCCGGTGCGGACGTGTTGTTGGTCAACAAAGTGCCGTTGACGGCGGTAACTTTAGCGTACCTGCCCGACTTGCGTTTCATCTCGGTATTGGCGACCGGGTACAATGTGGTGGATGTCGCCGCGGCGCGGGGTCGCGGCATCCCGGTATCCAACGTTCCCGAGTACGGGACCGATTCGGTTGCGCAACACGTGTTCGCCCTGTTGCTGGAGCTGTGCCATCATCTGAGCGCGCATCATGCGGCGGTGCAGGCGGGTGCCTGGGTGGCAGCCCCGGACTTCTGTTTCTGGCAGGCTCCGCTGATCGAGCTTGCAGGCCGTACCATGGGCATCATCGGCTTCGGGCGCATTGGCCGGCGGGTCGGCGAGATTGCGCACGCGTTTGGCATGCGGGTCATCGCCGCGGGCGGTGCTGGCCGCACGCCCCCCGGCTATGAGCCGTTCGCTTGGACGGACATGGCGACGGTCTTCTCCGCGGCCGATGTCATCAGCTTGCACTGCCCATTAACGGAAACCAACGCGCGCTTCGTCAACCGGCAGCTCTTGAGCCGCATGCAGCCGTCGGCGTTTTTCATCAACACGGCCCGTGGGCAGTTGGTCGACGAACACGCGCTGGCGGAGGCATTAAATGCTGGCCAACTGGCCGGTGCGGGGGTGGATGTCGTGGCGACCGAGCCGATGGCACCGGACAATCCGCTGCTGCACGCGCGCAACTGCCTGATCACGCCGCACATGGCTTGGGGCAGCCTTGCGGCCCGCCGCCGCCTCATGGCGACAACCGTCGCCAACGTCGAAGCATTCCTGCAAGGCCGCCCGATTCACGTCGTGAATTGACCGCAAGCTCCACATCGATCACGATGGGGCATTTGGAGGGTGAGCGTCATGGCCATTACGTTCCGCCAGGGTGTGGCGGCAGACGCCGCGGCATGCGGTCGGATCTGTTTCGAGGCATTTGCACAGATTGCTGACGCCCATAATTTCCCGCGGGAGTTTCCCGCTCTTGAGGTCAGCGTGGGTGTCCTTTCCATGATGCTCACGCATCCGGGCTACTACGTCGTGGTGGCCGAGCGTGACGGCGAGATCATTGGGAGTAACGCCCTTGATGAGCGTTCCCTCATTGCTGGAATCGGCCCAATCTCCATCAGTCCAACGGTGCAAGATTGCGGCGTCGGACGCGAACTCATGCGCCGTGTGCTCGAGCGGGCACACAGTCGTGGCTTTCCAGGGGTGCGGCTGGTGCAGGCAGCCTACCACAACCGTTCATTGGCGCTGTACGCCAAGTTGGGGTTCGAGCCGCGCGAGCCGCTTTCGTGTGTGCAAGGTTCCGCCCTCAACACGACGATCGCGGGCTACGCGGTGCGTCCCGCTGTTGAGGGTGACCTCGAGGCCTGCAACCAACTCGGTTTTCGCGTCCACGGCCACACCCGCGCGGGGGACCTCCGCGATGCCGTTGCGCACGGTACAGCGACGGTTGTCGAGCGGGACGGCCGCGTCACTGGATACGCCAGTGTGATTGCGTTTTACGGCCACGCGGTCGGCGAGACCAACGACGATCTGCAGGCGCTGATCGCCGCGGCGCCGGCATTTGGAGGCCCCGGATTTCTACTGCCGACGCGGAACGGGAATCTGCTGCGCTGGTGCTTGGGGCGCGGCCTGCGGGTGGTGCAAGCCATGACCTTGATGACCATCGGTCTCTACAATGAACCGCGGGGCGCGTACCTGCCTTCGGTGAGCTACTGATCGTCAGCGTGAGCAGATGGTGGAGATGATGGCGCATCCCAAAAGGATGGTCACCGAGCCCGGGCATCGTGGGTTGCCCTGCTCCGTGTGGGTTTGCCGCAGCGACGCTCAGCAGTGTGTGCGCCGCGACCGCCGTGCGAGCGCCAGGCGCGCCTGCTCGCGGTCGTCGAAGTGGAGACGGCGGTCGGCAAAGAGTTGATAGGTTTCGTGCCCCTTGCCGGCAATCAGCACCAGGTCTCCGGCTTCGGCCGCCTGAATTGCCGCGTCGATGGCACGCGCTCGGTCCACCTCCGTTCGCACGCGTGCCGCTGCCCCTTCGGCCTGTCGCACCCCCGCAAGGATCTCCGCAATGATCTGGTCCGGATCTTCTGTCCGCGGGTTGTCCGACGTGACAATGACGAGGTCGCTCAATTCCGCTGCCAGGCGGCCCATGATCGGGCGTTTGCCGCGATCACGATCGCCGCCGCAGCCGAACACCGTCAGAATACGTTTGGGCCGGAGGGTTCGGGCGCTACGCAACAGCCGCTCCAACGCGTCGGGCTTGTGGGCGTAGTCGATCGCAACGGTGAACTCCTGGCCGCAATCGATACGCTCGAAGCGGCCTGGAATCGGGGGAGTCGCCGCCAGGCCGGCGCAAATGTCCGCCGGGTTGAGTTGCAGGGCCAGACCGACGCCGACCGCCGCCAGCGCGTTGTAGACGTGGTAATCGCCCACATGCGGTAGCGATACCGTCAGATCGCCACGCGAGGTTATGGCGACGAACGTGGTGCCGCGAAGGCTGACGCTGATGTCCCGTGCCCGCACATCGGCCGGCTGCTGGACGCCGTACGTGAGCAGGGCGCCGCGATTGACGCCCATGACGTAGGCGCTGCTGGGATCATCTCGGTTGACCACCGCCATTGCGGCCTTGCCGCCGCTCGCCAGTTCGTCAAACAGGCGGCCCTTGGCGCGCAGGTAATGATGCATGTCGGGGTGAAAGTTCAAGTGGTCCTGACTGAGGTTGGTGAATACGGCAACATCAAAGGCCACCCCCGCGACTCGCCGCAGCTCCAGGGCGTGTGAAGAGACCTCCATGACCACTGCCGTCAACCCGTCATCGAGTGCCTGTCGCAACAGGCGCTGCAGCTCGGGCGCTTCCGGCGTCGTCTGCGGCGCCGGAAAAATCCTGTCGCCGAAGCGGTACTCGATCGTTCCCAGCCGTGCGGCGGGGATGCCCGACGCCCGCAGGATCGCTTCGATGAAGTAGGTGGTCGAGGTCTTCCCGCTGGTGCCGGTCACCCCGATCATGATCAACCGGCGGGACGGGTGGTCGAAGAACTCGCACGCCATCGCGGCGAGAGCGCTCCAGCAATCGGCGACCCGAACCGTCGTGACTCCGGCGGGTGGACTGAGCGGGCGGTCGACCACAAGGGCTTTGGCCCCGCGCTCGACGGCCATGGGGATGTACTCGTGGCGATCGGCACGGACTTCCCCTCCCTCGGTCCGGTACCCCGGCAGGCAAACGAACACGTCGCCGGGCTGCACGGTGCGCGAGTCGGAAGTGACACTGCGCACCGCGGTCTCGAGATCCCCGGAGAGCAGCTCTGTTGGCACGGCGCGGAGCAGGTCGGCGAGGGATTTCATGGGGATGAGAGACGGCACGCGGGGGACTCCCTCGCCCCTGTGGAGGCGCGGGGCGTTCGCCGCGATGGTGCGCGGAAGCTACGGTTCTGTCCCTTCGCTTGGTGGTGCTGCCGGCTGCACCGAGGCCGCGCGTAATTTCGCAGCGATCGCCGGCACCGACTTCAGCAGCATATCCATGCGCGCCATCTCCTCGCCGACCGCGGCGCCCATGGCCCGCGCGTAATCGGCAAGCGCTGCGTCGAGATCGGCGGCCTTTTCCGGCACGATGGATTCATCGTCCCCGAGGCAGGTGTTCACGGTCTCGGCGATCTTCTCGATGTTCTTCTCGCCCTCTTCGCCAAGCTTGCTGTTGATCTGCTCGCCCCAAATGGCGTGGAAGGCGTAGGTCGCCGGGACCTGGCGCCGCAGGCCGGCGGACAAGAGGTAGAGTTGGTCGGCCAGAGCCTGCGGGGAGGCCACCTTCCGCCGAGTCACCAACGCGTTGAGCCGCACAAAGCGATCCCGCAGACGCTGCAGTCCCATGTCGTTCGCGAGCAGTGCAATCGCTTGTTGAAATTCCGCTTGTGTGAGTTGTGCCATTGATCCCCTGCTCTCTTGCCTCTGCCTCGAGGGCATGTCAACCGTGGCCTTCTATGACGGCGGCTGGGCGCAGGGCATCTCTACGAGCGTCGCGCGTCGGGCATCGGCCGGCTCGGGTGTCGGCGCCGCCCCGGTGTTGGCGTTCCGTTGCGGCGCTTGTCGCCGCCATCCTGTTGCTGCGCGGGGCGATCGGCATTGCCGCGACGCCCGTACCCGCGCTGCGGGTCGGGACGACCGGAGACTACCCGCCGTTCAGTTTCCGGGATGGGCAGGGCGAGTTGAGCGGCTTTGACATCACCGTTGCGCGCCGTCTGGCCGAGGATCTGGGCCGGCCGGTCGAATTCGTCGCACTGCGGTGGCCGGAACTCGTCATGCAGGTGGAGGGCGGGACGGTCGCTCTCGTTATGAGCGGCGTCACCGTACGGCCGGATCGCGCCCTGCGAATCGCGTTTACTCGACCGTATATCCTAAGCGGTGCCGTGGTCGTGCTCCGGGCGGCCGAACGCCGGAAGTATGCGCGCCTTCAGGATCTCGATCGGCCGACCGTGCGGCTTGCCGTCAACGCTGGCGGGCACCTTGAACAGGTGGCGCGTCAGCGGTTTGTGCGTGCGCGCCTGATTCCCGTGTCGGACAATCGCAGCCTTCCCGACCTCCTTCGCCAGGGGGAGGTCGACGCGGTGCTCAGCGAGCAGTATGAGGCCAGCGCCTGGCCGGCGAACGATTTCGTCACGCTCGGGCCGCTGACCCGCGACCGCAAGGCGTACGCGCTGGCGCTGGGGGCCCGCGGTCTCGCGCGCCAGGTCAACGACTGGCTGGCGGCGCGCGAGGCGGACGGGTGGCTCAATCAGCAACGGCGGCGCTGGCTCGGTGCGCGGGCCGTGATGGGGGTGTCCCAGTCCGCGTGTGAGGCCATGGTTGCCGCCATCGACCTGCGCCTGCAGTTGATGCCATTCGTGGCAGCGGTCAAGCGACGGGACGGGCTGCCGATCGATGATCCCGCGCAGGAGGCCAGGGTGCTCGATCAGGTGCGGGCGGCGGCAGCCGCCGAGCGACTGAATCCCGATGATGTTGCGGAACTTTTTCGGGCGCAGATGGACGTTGCGAAGGCTGTCCAGCGCACTGCGCCGCTGGAACCGCTGCCGTCGACGCTGTCCCTGGCGCAAGTGCGAGAGGCAGTGGCGGTCGTAAGCGATCGTGTCCTTGCGGAACTATCGCGCTTCCAACCTTGGGCACACACCCCCGCGCAGCGCGCTCAACTCGACGGCGCACTGCGCCGCGGCCTGACGGTCCAACGGGTGCCGGCATCGATGCGCGACAGGCTGGGGCGGGCGGTCCTGCGGGTGCGTCCGGCCCGGTGATCCGCATCCCTGGAACGGAGGCACCTGCGCGCCGACGCCCCGCTCAGTTCGGCCCGCTTTTCACCGAGCCCTGGTATCCCACGCCCGCCAGGGCCTTGATCATCGCCTGGATGTCGAGGCGCTGCTTGTCCGCAGTGACGTAGGCTTCCTTCTTGTTGAAATCGACTTCGGCTTTCCGTACGCACGGTACGGATTCCAGCGCGGTGCGTGCCCGCACCGCGCAACTGGAGGGTCAATGCATGCCTTCGACGGCGAGGGTGAGCTGCACGACCTCCCCCTGGTCCGTTGCCGGGGCGTTGCCAGGGGCTAGCACGGAACCACTCGTCCAGAGCACGACGGCACCGGCGAGGATTGCCAACATCATGCGACGGTCCATTCTCATCACGTGTCCTCCACCCACATGCACAGCCATATCACGAACTGGAACGGTCGCCGAGCACCCGATCGTGTTGATGCGAGCCCCGGCCCTGGCTCCTCTTGTCTCCAGCCCAGGTTCTGTGCTCTGTGGGGTTCATTATGGCGATTCATTTCGGTGCTACGCTGCCGCAAATCAAACGCACCTGGGCCGAGACCCGGGCGGCGTCCTTGGAATTCGAGGCCCTCGGGTTCGATTCCGTCTGGTTGAACGACCATCTTTACGGGATCCCCGCGCCCCACCTTCCGATCTTCGAGGCGTGGACGACACTGACGGCGGTCGGTGCCATCACCTCACGCGTGCAGCTTGGGACGTTGGTGTCGCCGGTGGGCTTCCGGAACCCGGCCATGCTGGCGAAGATGGTCGCCACCCTCGACAACATCACCAACGGACGGGTGATCGTGGGGATCGGGAGCGGGTGGTTCGAAGGCGAGTTCCGCGGACATGGGTTCGACTTTCCACCGATGCGCGTGCGACTGCGGCAACTCGACGAAGCGGCGACGATCCTCAAGCGGATGTGGACGGAGGCGCAGCCGACGTTCACCGGTAGTCAGTTTCGCATCGAGGACGTCTACTGCGAGCCCAAGCCGGTGCGGCAGCCGCATCCGCCGATCCTGATCGGCGGCAGCGGAGAGCGAGTCCTGCTCCGCCTCGCCGCGCGTCATGCGGATATCTGGAACAACCTGGCCGTCAACCAGCCGGAGTTGCGGCACAAAGTGGAAGTGCTGCACCAACACTGCAACGCCCTCGGCCGCGACCCGAACTCGATCCGGATTTCGCAGCAGACGATGGTGATCATCGGAAAGGATGCCGCCGACGCGGAGGCCAAGATGCAGAAGGCGCAGGCGCTCTACGGTGGGCACCTCGGCCAAGGCATCGCCGGAACGCCGGAGGAGTGCGTGGCGAAGATCCGTGAGTTGGTCGCTGCCGGCTGCACGATGTTCATCATCGAATTTTTCGGGCGCGACACACGCGAGCCCGCGCGTTTGTTCGCCGAGCGCGTGCTCCCGGCCTTCCGCAGTTAGCCGGTGTGACAGCCTTCAGGACGGTAGGTGCGCCGCGCGGAGCAGTTTCCACAGGCGCAGTGGTGTTGCCGGCACCTCCGTGGCACGGACGCCGATCGGTGCCACGGCGTCGTTGATCGCGCTCATGATTGCCGCCGGCGTGGTGAGCACGGCGGCCTCCCCCATTCCTTTGGCGCCCAGCGGGGTGAACGGAGAAGGAGTGACGAGGGCGCTCTGCTCGGCTGCCGGGACCTCGTGGATCGTCGGGAGCAGGTAGTCCATCAGGGTCGACGTGAGGAGCTGACCGGAGGTGTCGTAGACATACTCCTCCAACAAGGCGGCGCCCACGCCTTGCGCCAGGCCGCCCTGAATCATTCCGTCTACCGTCGCCGGGTTGAGGCGCGTGCCGCAGTCGTCAGCGATGCAATACTTGAGGATCTGCACCTTGCCGGTGTCTGGGTCGATTTCCACCGCCACGACATGGCAGGCGTTGGCCGCAGTCAGATAGCTCTTGGTACGTCCCTGTTCGTCGGGCGGATTTCGGTCGGGTGCGACCCAGACATAGGTTGCCTCGGGACTGCAGTCGAGGTCCGCGGGGAGCCGATCGCTGCCGGCCAGCATCGTGCCGACCACCTCCGCGACGGTCATCTCCATTCCTGGCATCCCGCGGACACGAAGTTTTCCGTCCATCAGGTCAACGTCCGCGGGGTCGACGGCCAGCATGTGTGCGGCGACTCGGCGGAGCTTCTCCCGCAGTATCGCGGCCGCTCCCAGGATGGCACCGCTGAGCACCACAGCCATGCGGCTGCCGCCGGGCCCGAAATGAAGTGGTGCGGTGAGTGTGTCCTGGGCAACGACACTGATGTCGGAAGGCGCCACCGCGAAGTAGTCGGCGAGCAACTGGGCGACGAACGTGTACTGTCCCTGCCCCTCCAGGGGAAAGCCGACGGTGGCAGTGACTCGGCCGGACCCATCGATGCGGACGGACGCTCCCTCGGGCACCGCCGCACCGTTCATTCCCGGCAGCACCTGGTAGACGTTCCAGTTGAACACGCCCGGCTCGATGGTGGTGACCACCCCGATACCCACGTGCCGGCCTTCGCGGCGCGCGTCCGCTTGTACACGCCGCAAGCTGCGATAATCCGCCATCATCAGGGCCCGGTCGAGCACTGCGGAATAGTTGCCGCTGTCGTACTCGTTCCCGCTCGGGATGGTGTACGGGAACTGCTCCGGCGCAATAAAATTCCGCCGCCGGAACTCTGCCGGATCGACCCCCATGCCACGCGCCGCGATGTCCATCATTTGTTCCAATACCCAGTGGTGCGCCGAAAGGCCCATGCCACGGTAGGCATGTTCGGGCGCCTTGTTGGTGGCCACGATTGTCAGGTCGTGCGCGGCCGCCGCAATGGCATAACAGCCCGTGAAGCACGACAGCGGCCGGACGCTGGAAACGGCGCCGAAACCTTCGCCCGTCGCACCGAGGTCCTCCACCAGCTTGATCCGGAACCCGAGCACCGTCCCGTCTCGGGCGACGGCAAGGGCGGCCTGGTAATGCTGGTCCCAGGATTGACTGGTGCCGCCAAGCAGATGCTCGCTGCGGTCTTCAATCCACTTGACCGGCCTGCCGTTGGTCTTGCGTGACAACAGGGCGGTGATCACGGTTCCGCGAGAACTTCCCCGACTCCCGAAACTTCCCCCGTGCGGGTGTCCGATCACACGCACCTTTTCGAACGGCAACCCCAACGCCGTCGCCGCGGCCATGGCAGCAAGAGTGGGTGCTTGGAGGCTGCCGCGGCACGTGATGCTTTGCTGCACGGGGTCCCACTGGCTGATCACCCCGAATGTTTCTATGGGGTTGCCGCCGACACGGTGCCAGCGGAAGGCTTCGGTAAAGACGTAATCCGCCGCTGCAAATGCGCCCTCGACGTTGCCCCACGTGAAGCATCGCTGGTACATCAGGTTGGTCCCCTTGTCCGGGAAGAGGAGAGGGGCGTCCGGTCTAATGGCGGCGAGCGGGTCCATCACGGCCGGGAGGGGTTCGTAATCGACGGTGATGCGTTCGAGCGCGTCCTCGGCCACGTAGCGACAGGTTGCGGCCACGGCGGCTACGGGCTCGCCGACGAATCGCGCCTTGTCCGTAACGAGGCAGTGGGTGCTCCACCCGTCCGGCACGCTGCCCAGCGGGTTCGACCAGCGCATGGCGTCCGCGCCGGTTACCACGGCGAGAACGCCCGGTACCCTCTCCGCCGCGGTGGTATCGACCCTGTGCACGTGCGCATGCGCGTGTTGGCTGCGAAGAATTGCGCAATGCAGCATGCCAGGTAGTTGCAGATTGTCGATGAACTCGGTTTGGCCGGTGACCAGGCCGAGATCCTCCACCCGCTTGACGGAGCGCCCCACCCAGCGCGGGGAACTGACGGGCAGTTCAGCCACTGTCTTCGGAATCGCAACGGTCATTTTCCCCTCCCTGGGTCATGCCGTACCGGCCACCGAGGCCGGAAGCTCAATGCGCACGAACCGAATGCGACACGACATAGCACATCGCGGCGCTGTTGCGGCAGCGCCGGACGCCTCGGGCGCCGGCTCGCCCGCGGGTACTCCTTCCAAGAAATCCTTGACAGGCCGGCAACCGCGGGTAAGTAGTCACGCCACGTGATGGCTGCGCGCGAGGCGGGCTTGGTGAACGGTCAAGGCGCGGTCGCCGAGCGGGAATCGCGAGCCGCTTGGTCTGACGGTCATCCATCATTGCACAAAGGGAGGTGCCATGGCGTTCAAGGTGATCCTGTGGGGAACCGGCTTCGTCGGCAAGATGGTGCTGCGGGAAATTCTGGATCATCCGGATTACAGCTTGGTGGCCGTCATCGTTCACGACGAGCGCAAGAATGGCGTCGACGTCGGCGCACTGATCGGCGCGCCCCCGGTGGGACTGAAGGCCACCACGGACGTTGACGCCGCCCTGCGGTTGGAGGCGGACGCGGTTGCGTACTACGGCCCCACCGCGGAGTTCGCCGCGCAGAACATCGACAACATGTCCAAGGCGCTGCGCGCCGGGAAGAACGTGGTGTCGACGGCCATGACGCCGTTCGTCTATCCGAAGGCGTGTTCCCCCAAGATGCGTAAACCGATCGAGGATGCGTGCCGCGACGGGGACACCACGTGTTTTACGTCCGGGATCGATCCGGGGTTCGCGAACGATCTGTTCCCGATGACACTGATGGGGCTGTGTGGCCGGGTCGACCGTGTCCGCATCCAGGAGATCCTCGACTATGCGACGTATTCGGGATCGTACACGCCAATGGGCCTGGGTGCGCCGATGGGACAGAAAGCCATACTGGAGGAACCCAAAGCGCTGATCCGGGCCTGGGGCCTCACCATCTACATGATGGCCGATGCGCTCGATGTGCAACTCGATACGGTCGACACGATCTATGAGAAGTGGCCCACGCCGCACCGCATCGATTACCCGCTGGGTACCATCGAGCCCGGGCATTGCGCCGCCGTGCGCTTCGAGATCCGCGGGTTCGTTGGCGGCGAGCCCCGCATCGTGATCGAGCACTGCAACCGCATCACGCACCAGGCGGCGCCCCACTGGCCGCGGGGCAAGTTGGCCGAGAACGACGTCTATCGGGTGATCGTGGAAGGCAGTCCCAACATCACGCAGGAAACCATGCTGCGCGGTGCGTATGACAACGACCCGAACTCGGGCGGGTGTCTAGCCACGGGTTTGCGCGCCCTGTACGCCATCCCCGCAGTGTGTGCCGCGCCACCAGGCATGATGAGCGCGTTGGACCTGCCGCTGATTCCGGGGCGGCACAACATGCGTTCCACAACCCCGCGGTTGTCGACGGTCTGATCCCGCCGGCGCGTCAGGCGCGCCGCGTTTCCAGCTCGAGCACGTTGGTGCGCCCGCGGGCGGCGAACTCCTCCCGGATTTGTGCGACGTCCGCCGCCGTCATCCGCCGGTACGAGCCGTCCCCCTCACGCCGCCACACGGGGTCGTTGCACTCCCAGATCTCGGCGCGTAGCGAGCGCTTGAGGACCTTGTTGGT
>JAGDMS010000069.1 GCA_017860575.1 Deltaproteobacteria bacterium
ATCAGGTGCTCGCCATCGTCGGTCCGAACGCCAGCCTCGGCGCGGTCCCGGCGGCGGAGATCGCCGAGTCCAGCAAGACCCTGCTGATCACACCGTGGTCCACGAACCCCAAGACCACCCTGGATGCCCGCAGCGGGGTGCCGAAAAAATACGTATTCCGCGCCTGCTTCACCGACCCGTTCGAAGGCCGGGTGCTCGCCCGGTTTGTGGTCGACACGCTCCACGCCAAACGCGCGGCAGTGCTCTATGACGTGGCGTCCGAAGCACCCAAGAGCCAGGCGGAGTTGTTCCGCGAGGTGTTCCAACAACTCGGCGGCACGGTCGTCGCCTTCGAGACCTACACCACCGGCGACCGCGACTTTTCGGCGCAGCTGACCAAGATCAAGAGTACCAACCCCGACATCATCTTCCTGCCGGCCTATTACAACGACGTGGGCCTGGTGGCGCAGCAGGCCCGGCGTCAAGGGATCGCCGTGCCGCTGGTGGGCAGCGATGCTTGGAGCAGTCCGGAACTGATCGCGCTCTCCCAAGGCGCGGTTGAAGGGTCCTATTTCGCCAACCACTACGCCGCCGACATCGCCACGCCGGCGGCACAGCAGTTCATCAGCGCCTACCGACAGCAATATGGGAAGCCGCCGGACGATGTGGCGGCGCTCACGTACGACGCGTTCGGACTGTTGGCCCAGGCGTTGCACGGGGCCGGGAAAGTCGAGCGTGAAGCGGTGCGCAACGCCATGGCGGAGCTGTCGAACTACAGCGGTGTCACCGGCGACATCCGCTTCACCTCGGGCTCCGGCGATCCGGTGAAGAGCGCCGTGATCATGCAGGTGAAGGGCGACAAGTTCGCCTGGGTGATGAACGCGGCGCCCTAGGATCGCATGATGCCCAAACCTCAGGATCGTCATTCCCGCAATCTTCCAGCGGGAATCCATGTTGGCGTATTAGCCCAGCCGCCCCGCCTGGATGCCCGCTAAAGGATTGCGGGCATGACGGAATACGGCATTGGGATTTGAGTCGCGGGTGAGACCCACGGCCCGATGACCTACGTTCTCCAGCAATCCCTCAACGCCCTGCAACTTGGCTCGATCTACGCCCTGATCGCCCTGGGGTACACCCTGGTGTACGGCGTGCTGCGCCTGATCAACTTCGCCCACGGCGATCTCTTCATGGTGGGGGCGTTTCTCAGTCTGGTTGCGGGCAGCCTGCTCGGCCTGCCGGCCGGGGTCGTGTTCGTCCTCGCCGTACTGGGCACCGCGGTACTGGCCGTGCTCATTGAGCGGGTGGCCTACCGGCCATTGCGCGATGCGCCGCGGGTGTCGGCGGTCATCACGGCGTTGGCGTGTGGACTGATCCTGGAACACGTGGTGCTGCTGATCAGTCCCTACCCGCAGCACGTGCCGCCGCTGTTCCGCGTCACCAACTTCAGTCTGGGCGGCGTGGTGATCTCCTCGCTGCAGATTCTGATCGTCGGCATCGCGCTGGTGTTGATGTGTGGGCTGGACTGGATCTTCCGCCGCAGTTTGCTCGGCATTGCCATGCGGGCCATCGCCAAGGACATGAAGACGCTGCCGCTCATCGGCGTTCCGGTGAACCGGGTGGTGGCCGCCGCGTTCTTGCTGGGTGGCGGCCTCGGCGGGGCGGCGGGCATGATGTACGGCCAAGCGTATCCGGTGATCGAGCCGTACATGGGCATCATGGTGGGCTGGAAGGCGTTCATCGCCGCCGTCGTCGGTGGCATCGGCAACATCCGCGGCGCCATGCTCGGCGGCTACATCCTGGGCACGGTGGAGATTGCCGTGGTGGCGTTCTTTCCATCCACCTACCGTGACTTCGTTGCCTTCACCCTGCTGGTGGTACTGCTCATCGTCCGGCCGACGGGATTGCTCGGCGTGGAGGAGGTGCAGAAGGTATGATGCGGGTGCCGTCAGCCGCAATCCTGTGGCGGCGTCACCGGACGCCCACCTTGGCGGGGTTGATCCTTCTCGGCGCGATGCTCTCGTTCGGCATCCCGCGGTTCGGTCTGATCAACGAGTACTGGCAGTTCATTCTGATCACCATCGGCATCAACGTCATCCTCGCGCTCGCGCTCAATCTGGTGAACGGCTTCATGGGGGAGTTCTCCGTCGGCCACGCCGGCTTCATGGCCGCCGGCGCCTATATCGCCGCCATGGGCACAAGCCGCTGGTTTCCCGCCGACCCGGCGCTGGTGTTCCCGTTCGCGGTCATCCTCGGCGGCCTTGGGGCCAGCGTACTCGGGTTGGTGATCGCGATCCTGGCGTTCAAGACCAGCGGCGATTACCTCGCCATCGTGACGCTCGCCTTCCTCATGATCGTCAAGTCGGTGTTGGAGAACATCGACGCGGTGGGCGGGCCGCGCGGGCTGCTCGGCATCGTGCCACTGACCACGCTGCCGTGGGTGTGCGGCTGGGTCCTGCTGTCGATCTGGGTGATCCGCAACCTGGTCTATTCGCGCTTCGGGCGTGGCATCATGGCCGTGCGCGAGGATGTGGTCGCGGCGAATCTGGTGGGCGTACACACGCGCGAGGTGAAGATCCTCGCCTTTGTCGTCTCCGCCTTCTTCACCGGCGTGGCAGGTGGCCTGTTCGCCCACCTGCTGCAATTCATCAACCCGCGCATGTTCGACATCATCAAGTCCACCGAAATGCTGGTCATGGTCTATCTCGGCGGCATGGGTTCGATCGCCGGATCGATCCTCGGCGCCAGCGTGTTCACCGTAATGATGGAACTGCTGCGCCCACTCGCCGCCTGGCGCATGGTCGTCATGCCGCTCATACTGGTGCTGCTCATGCTCTTCCGGCCGCGCGGCATCATGGGACTGACCGAACTGGCCTGTTTCAAGCCGCGCGAAGAACTCCCCACGCCGCCCGCGGCCCTGCCGCCCGCGGCACTGCCGCCCGTGCCATGAGCCGCCTCGTCGTCACCGATCTCAGTCACGCCTTTGGGGGCCTGTGCGCCGTGCAGGACTTCAACCTGGTCATGGGCGAAAGGGACCTGGTCGGGCTGATCGGTCCGAACGGTGCCGGCAAGACCACGGTGTTCAACTTGCTGACCGGTGTGTATCGCCCGCAGCGCGGGAGCATTGCGTTGGACGGGCGGGAACTGGTGGGGCTCCCGCAGCACCGCATCGTCGGGCTGGGATTGGCGCGCACCTTTCAGAACATCCGCCTGTTCGGCCGTCTTTCCGCGCTCGACAACGTGCGGACGGCGTTCTATGCGCGTGGTAAGAGCTCCTGGCTGGCAGCGTTGTTCCGGCTGCCGTCGAGCCGCGCCGAGGAAAGACGCATCCTGGGCGCGGCGCGGGAGTTGCTCGACGCCTTCGGTCTGAGCGCGCACGCCCACGAGGCCGCCGGCGATCTACCCTATGGCCTGCAGCGTCGGTTGGAGATTGCCAGGGCGCTCGCCACTGGCCCGCGCCTGCTGGCGCTGGACGAACCGGCGGCGGGCATGAATCCGGCGGAGATCCAACGGATGATGGAGTTCATTCTGTGGGTGCGCGAACGGTTCGGTCTCCCCATTCTGCTCATCGAACATCAGATGGCGCTGGTGATGGGCATCTGCGAGCGCATCGTGGTGCTGGATGCCGGCCGGACCATCGCGACCGGCACGCCGGCAGCGATTCGCGACGATCCCGCGGTGCTTGCCGCTTACCTGGGAACCGAGGACACCCATGGCGCCGCTGCTGCAGATTGAAAACCTCGCCGTGAGCTACGGCGTGATCCGCGCGGTGCGGGGTGTCTCCTTCGCAGTGGAGGAGGGCGAGGTGGTCACCCTCATCGGCGCCAACGGGGCCGGCAAGTCGTCGGTGCTGCGCGCCATCTCCGGCGTCGTCCCCCATCAAGGGACGGTCAGCTACCGCGGCACGGATCTGCGCCGGTCTGCGCCACACGAGGTCGTCGCCCGGGGTGTTGCCCACGTCCCGGAAGGGCGCGGCATCTTCCCCAACCTCACGGTGGAGGAAAACCTGCGCCTCGCCATGTGGCCGAACCGGCGCTCCCGCCAGGCCGAACAGCATACCGCGCTGCGCCTGGTCTTCGGCCTTTTCCCTCGTATTGAAGAACGCCTGAAGCAAATGGCCGGCACGCTGTCCGGCGGTGAACAACAGATGCTGGCCGTCGGCCGCGCGCTCGTCAGCCTGCCCCGCCTCATCCTGCTCGATGAGCCGTCCATGGGCTTGTCTCCGAAAGTGACGCAGGAACTATTTGCCGCGCTGGCCACTATCAATGCTCAGGGCGTTGCCCTGTTGCTGGTGGAGCAGAACGCCCACCTCGCACTCCATTTCGCCTCGCGCGGCCTGGTGCTGGAGAACGGCGTGGTGGCGCTCGCAGGGCCGGCACGCGATCTGGCGGCGGACCCCAAGGTGCGGGCGGTGTATCTGGGCCGCTAGCGTTCGCCCCGCGTCGTCGTTGCCGAGTGTTGCCGCTTTATGCTACGTACCCGCTCAACTGCACACGGGGAATGCGGTGAGAGGCGCCCGCTACATTGCTGTGGAAGGGCCACTGGGGGCCGGTAAGACGACGCTCGCGCGGCTGCTCGCGGAGGAGTTCGAAGCGCGCGCGGTCTTGGAACAGGTCGAGGAAAACCCGTTCCTGCGCAAGTTTTACGACGACCCCACCGCCTACGCCTTTCAGACCCAGCTTTTCTTCCTGCTCAGCCGCTACCGCCAGCAGCGCGCCCTGGCACAACAGGACCTCTTCAGCCAGCACACCGTAGCGGATTACCTCTTCGCCAAGGACCAGATCTTCGCCCAGGCTACGCTGCAACCCGACGAGATGGGCTTGTACCGGCAGCTGTTCAACCTGCTGGACGCCCGCTTGCCAAAACCCGACCTCGTGGTGTATTTACAAGCACGTGGGGATGTGCTTATGGAGCGGTTACGGAAGCGTGACCGCGATTACGAACGGCGGATCGCCCCGGAGTACGTTGAACGCATTGCGGAGGCGTACAGAAACTTTTTCTTTCATTACGAGGAAACACCCCTGCTAGTGGTCAACAGTTCGGACGTCGACTTCGTTGCGCGTCCGGACGATTTGGCCGACCTGATCCGTGAGATCAGGGGCATGGGGCAAGGAGTGCAACACTACATACCGCTTGGATCCAGATAGACCCCAGTAACCGTTGGGGAATTGGACCGAGACGGAGCGCTGATTGCAAGGGTGGGATGGTCCCGCCCGTGCAAGGTTCGTGACAGTGCGATTCGATTTGGCTGAGCGGCGACAGGCGCCGACTCGGCACGACATTTCGAATCGGCGGTTGCGGAGCAAAGCACACGCAGGCCCTCCGGGATTCGGTCCCAGGAGGGTTTTTTTATGGAACGTAAGGTCACGGTGCCGGACGTTTTGAAACGGAAGGGCGGAAGCAACCCGATCGTGGCGCTCACCGCGTACGACTTCCCGTTCGGCCGCATCGTTGACGAAGCCGGCGTGGACATGATCCTCGTTGGCGATTCACTCGGCATGGTGGTGCAGGGCATGGAAACAACCCTGCCCGTGACCATGGATGAGATGGTCTACCACTGCCGCATGGTGGCCCGGGCGCGCCGGCGGGCCTTGCTCGTGGGCGACCTTCCCTTCCTTTCCTATCAGGTCTCCGTTCACAAGGCCGTTGCCAACGCGGGCCGCCTCATCAAGGAAGGCGGCGCCGAGGCGGTCAAGCTGGAAGGCGGCTTGGCGGTGGCGGACACCATCCGCGCCATCGCCAGCGTCGACATTCCGGTGATGGGCCATATCGGCCTGACGCCGCAGTCGGTGCACCGCATGGGCGGCCATAAGGTACAAGGGAAGCGCCGCGGGGAGCGGCCCGGACAACGCGAACGGCTGGTGGAAGACGCCCTGGCCGTGGAGGAAGCCGGCGCATTCGCGGTGGTGCTGGAGGGGATCCCCCTCGACCTGGCCGCCGACATCACCGGACAGCTCACCATCCCCACGATCGGCATCGGCGCCGGACCCCACTGCGACGGGCAGATCCTGGTGCTGCACGACGTGCTCGGATTGTGCGATCAACTCTCCCCGAAATTTGCCAAGCGCTACGCGAACCTGTGGCAGGTGGCCGGCGATGCCGTGCGGGCCTACGTACGCGAGGTCGGCAACGGCACGTTCCCCAGCGAGGACCATTCGTTCCACTCCCTGGTCTCCGTCCAGCGCGAAGAGAAAGCGGCGGCGGAAGGGTAGCGGGGACGAAAGACGACAGACAACAGAGATCCGATGGCAGAGGGCGCTTATGGGGAGCACACCGCACGCACCAAACAGACGCCTGTCTGTATTCTGTGAGTGAAGCGGCCTGGCCTCTGTATTCTGATTAGCCACGATGGAGACGATCACCGACATCCGCCAGATGCAGCAGTGGGCCGACGCGACACGCAGCCGCGGCCAGCGCATCGGCTTCGTGCCGACGATGGGCTATCTGCATGCGGGCCACCTCAATCTGGTTCGCGCCGCACGGTCGCACAGCGACGCCGTCGTCGCCTCCATCTTCGTCAATCCGCTGCAGTTCGGTACCAATGAAGACCTCGAACGGTATCCGCGGGACGTGCGCCGCGACACGGCGATGCTTTTAGACGTTGGAACGGACGTCCTGTTTCTCCCAGAAGCAGCAGGCGTGTACCCACCGGGCTTTCAAACAACCGTGACCGTCGAACGGGTCACCCGCGGCCTGTGCGGCGCCGCCCGGCCGACCCATTTTGCCGGCGTCACGACCATCGTGGCGAAGCTGTTTCACATGGTCAAGCCGCACGTGGCGGTGTTCGGTTGCAAGGATTTCCAGCAACTCGTCGCGATCCGGACGATGGTGACGGATCTCAACCTCGACATCGAGATCGTCGGGGCGCCGATCGTCCGCGAGGCGGATGGGCTGGCGATGAGCTCCCGCAACGCCTACCTGTCGGCGACCGAGCGGCAAGCGGCCCGCTCTCTGTCGAAGGCGCTGGCGGCCGCCCAGGCGCTGGTGGAGCACGGCGAGGTCGACGGCCTCCGTATCCTAGCGGCTGCGCGCCGGGTCATTGCCGACGAATCGCTCGCCCGGCTCGAGTACGCCACCTTGGCCGACCCCGACACCCTCGAAGAAGTGGATGCGGTACGCCGCCCGACACTCTTGGCACTGGCAGCGCACTTTGGCAGGACCCGATTGATCGACAACTGTATTTTGAGCCGAGAGTCGACAGCAAGGACCGGCTGGAGGAAATCTCCCGACTCTCAACTTTCGACTGCAAACTGAACACGTACCGGAGGATACCACATGCGCAATATGCTGCGGGGCAAGATTCACCGCGCGACCGTGACGGGCGCCGACCTGCATTACGAGGGTAGCGTCACCATCGATCTGGACTTACTCGAACGGGCGGACATCATCCCCTATCAGCAAGTCGATATCTGGAACGTCACCAACGGCGAGCGCTTCCAAACCTACGCCTTGGCTGGGCAACGCGGCTCGGGGGTGGTGTGCATCAACGGCGCCGCCGCGCACAAAGCGAGCGCCGGAGACCTGGTTATCATCGCCAGTTTCGGCCCGATGACCGAAAGCGAGGCACGCGCGTGGGTCCCGCGTTGTGTGTTCGTGGACAAGCACAACCGCCCCGTCGAAACCCGATCCGAATACGCTGGGCAAGCTGACGTGGTGAATGCGTGGCCACAGTGAATCAGGGCTTGGGGACTTGGGGGCCTGGGGGCTTGCGCTCAGGATCCAGCCCCAGCCTTAGCCTATCGATGGTCAAATCACCGTCAATTCCGTCGAGACGTCCGCAACCGTTTCCAGGTGCCGGACCTGATCGACGATTTCCTTGATTGTCCGTGGCGGCAGAAAGTCGCCGCAAAAATCCTCGAATTTGGACGCGACCCGCTCCCATGTCGGGCGCGTCTCCGGGGTCCAGGGGTCCCCATCGCAATACTCCGTGGTGCAGTGGTAGCGTTGTCCGCGGGCCCAGACGGTGAGGGCGCCGCGTGTCTTGCGGAAGCGCCGGATGCGCGTTTCGCGGAACGCCCGCACGACCTCGTCCTTCGCCCCCTCGTCGACGGTGGTATGGATCCGTGAAGCCAGCGTCCACACCGCCGGGTCTTCGATGTTCTCCTTCGCATACCAGGCCGGTCCCGGTCGCCTGCCCAGAGCTGCCAACGCCATCACATAGGGAATGTTGAACGCGCCGTTCAGCGGTGCGCGGTGGTCCGACTTGATGCTCTTCGCCGGGTCGCGAAACAGCGAATGCGCGTAGGCCATCGGGTTCATGTGGATCTCGATACGCTCGATGTCGGCCGCCTGAAGACGTTGCTCCCGCATGAGCTTCCGGAGCATGTCGATCGGACCGTGGGTGTAGCGGCAGGATGGGTAATACTTCAGCGCGGTTTCCAGGATCCACCATTTCTGCCCGAGTTCCGCCACCAGCA
Organism: Deltaproteobacteria bacterium; assembly: GCA_017860575.1. Classification (GTDB taxonomy): domain Bacteria; phylum Desulfobacterota; class Binatia; order HRBIN30; family HRBIN30; genus JAGDMS01. Next base: position 8,394 of record JAGDMS010000069.1, read on the forward strand.
ATTCGAAATCGGTTTTCAGGCTGCCTTGCGCACGCATGAAGCCGGGCTCGCGGTCGAGACACTCCTGGTCGCCGACGTAGCCCTGCTCCGCCAGCCGGGTGGCGAGCATACCAGCTTGCGCCACACCAGCGTAGTTGGCGTACTTCATCGACTCGAACTCCCGGCGGGCGGTCACGCCCATGCACACGGACGTGGGGGCCATCCAGCTCACCAGCCCGAAGAGGTTGCGCATCTGCTCGCAGTTCAGCCGGCTGAGCACGGCGGCGCTCGCGGCCGTACCGAAGGCAGCGAACCCCATCCCCGCCAGCGAGGCCCATTGGAAGCTCCCGTCGACCTCGTCCATGAGCAACGTAGCCAGGTTGAGCCGGGTGTTGACGTCAAAGCCGAGCGCGACGGATCGAATGAGGTCCTTGCCCGAACGCCCCAGGCGCTGGGCTTCCGCCAGGCCGGCGGCGACGCTGAACACCGCGAAGTGACTGGAGCTGAACAGGGTGTCGTCGGCGTCCAACAGGTTCATCATCTCGGCGTTCGCCATGGCCGCGTGCACCGCCGGCGCGCGGCCCGGCATTCCGAAGACAGACGCCTCCGGCGGCCCGCCGAGCTGCTTGACGACGGCATGCATCATCCGGCTGCGCTCCGCGGGCCCGGCGGCGATCCCACAGATGAGCGAGTCGAGGATGACGAGCTTGGTGTAATCGACCACCTCGGCCGGGAGGCGCTCAAACGGCGTGTCGTGAACGAAATCCGCAAGCTGCTGGGCGTGATTTGCCATGACCGAACCTCCTGTCACGCGGGGAACCGCTCCCGACGTCATGTGCTGTTGCGTGAGCGAAACCATCCTCCAATCCGCCGCCGCGCGCAAGCCCCACGCGCTGTGCGTGCACACTCGGAAATGGGCATCGATTTTCGATGCCCCTCTCGCCATAAGGACGTCGCACCCGCTATGCTCGTATGCGGATCCCCGCAGCGAGGTAGCGACGATGTCCGTAATGAAACTCCCAACGCTTGAGCAGGCGTTACGCGGCCGACCGCAGCGGATGCCCGTGGCCGCACGGCACGTCGTACTGGGCACGCCGATGGAGCCGCCATTCCCTCCGGGCACGCACATGGCCTTGTTCGGGATGGGCTGTTTCTGGGGCGCCGAACGGAAGTTTTGGAGCCTCACGGGCGTGCATGCCACCGCGGTCGGCTACGCTGGCGGCCTCACGCCGAACCCAACCTATCACGAGGTCTGCAGCGGCCTGACCGGGCACGCCGAAGTGGTGCGCGTGGTCTTCGCCCCACAGCAGCTGGGCTATGAGGCGTTACTGCAGGTGTTTTGGGAGAGCCACGATCCGACCCAAGGCATGCGGCAAGGCAACGACATCGGCACACAGTATCGCTCCGCCATCTATTACTATGACGACGCCCAGCGCCGCGCGGCGGAAGCGTCTCGCGACGCATACCAGACGCGTCTGCGCGCCGCGCGGTATGGCCCGATCACCACGGAGATTGCCCCCGCGCCCGACTTCTATTACGCCGAGGACTACCACCAGCAGTATCTGGCAAAGAATCCGGCCGGCTACTGTGGCCTCGGCGGCACCGGCGTGAGTTGCCCAGTAGGCGTGGTCGCGTAGCGCGGGGACGCGTCGGGGGCCCACACTCCCGGCACAACTCTTTCGAAGGCGCGCCGGGCGATCCCGTCCGCGGCGCTCCCCGAACTCGCGGACGCGCTGCGTTACGCCGCTGCTTTCGCCGCCTGATGAAACGCCAATACGGCGTCGGCCACATGCATGCCAGATTCGATCGCCTGCTGCGTCCCAACCCCGGTGCCGCCGGCGTCGCAGCCCACGAAGAATAGGCCGCGCAGCGGGGCCGCAATGGTGGGCTTGTCCGCGCCACACTGGCCAACCACCTGGCCCAGGCCGATGGTTTCTCCCCCAACGCCAGGCAGCACGCACTCCCGGGTCAGGTTGGAAACATCCTTCGGCGTGTACAGTTCTTTGTCCTCGATGGCCTCGTCCATACCCGGGAACGCATTGAACAGAATCTCCTCGCCGGCCCGTGCCCACGCGGCGATCTCCTCGCTCGTCATCTGCGGACTCGGTGGGCAGAACGACCCCGTCAGCACGATCTGCTTCCCCGGCGGGGCGGCGGTCGGATCGTAGTTCGACGGGACCTCATAATACAACACGCCCTCGCGCGAGGCCTGGCCCGCGTGTGCCTTGTTCAGTCGATCGAGCGTCCACGGGCTGGTGTCCGAAAACACCGCGCCGTACGCCGTATCGATCACCGGATGTCGGAGGAAGTAGCGGGAGCCGAGTAACGCCCAAGAGGGAACCAGCGTTTTCGTGTATTTCACATAGTCGGCGCTGAAATGCTGTTCCCCCACCAGTTTGAGCACCGTCGGCTGCAGGCCGGCGTTGCTGATCACAATCGGAGCACGGAAGGTGCCCTGGCTGGTCACGACGCCGGTGACTTTCCCATCCTCAACGAGGATCCGCTCCGTTTTCGTTTTCATCAGCACCGTACCACCCTGGCGCCGCACCGCCTCGCAGTAGGCCTCGGCCACCTGGCCGTAACCACCGTGGCAGAACACGCCGCCATGGCGCAGGAACATGTCCTGCAAGCTCTTGATGGCCTCAGCCGCCTCGAGCAGGTCAACAGGCACCATGAACATCCCGTCACAGCAGCTACTGACCAGGAAGGCGTATAGTGATGGTGGAATCTTGTAGGCTCGGATCCACTCCTCGAAGCTCACACGGTGCAGCTTGTCGATTTCCTCCGCGGGCAGCATCGTTAGCTGCATGAAGAAGTTGAGTGCCGCGTCGCGGTCTTCCGGCTTCACCTCGAGCCAGTCGAAGACCGCGGTGGGATCCATTTGTCCGGGTTCCATGCTGGGAATTTTGGTGTATTTCCCGGCCGCGGTCCGGTAGAAGCTGCCCGAGTTTGACGGCGCAATCAGCTGGAACCGGTCCTCCACACCCAATTCCTTGGCCACCGTCTGATACAGATTCCCTATCAGCGGCGCGCCGATGACGACCCACGCGGTGTAGGTGAAACCGTTCTTCGAGATGCTCATCGCCTTGCCGCCGGCACGGGCGTTCTTTTCGACCAGCAACACTCTAAGCCCGCGGCGTGCCAGCAAACCCGCGCAAGCACTGCCGCCAAAACCCGCGCCGACCACAATCACGTCGTACGATGCGTCTGCCATCTCATACCCCCCCCCCCCCCTCGATGATGGACTGCACTGAATGATCGTTGTTGCCGTTGAAGCCCCGTTTTGAATGCCGTCCGCTTATCTCATTCCGTTCGAGATATCTAGACCACAGCGGTCGCTCGACTTATTGGCAAAGGGGAGAGTCGCCGACCCCACCTTGATTCGCCCCATTCTCGGGGAGACAATTAACGAAACTCACAGTTTGTTGCCGAGGAGTCATGGCTGGAGACAACGTCGCTGATCGCACAACATCGGACCTCGAACGCATCGAGACCCGGGAGTGGCTCGAGTCGCTTGACTACGTCGCCGAACGCGGCGGCGCACGCCGGGTGCGACAGCTCTTCAGCTCCTTGCAACAACGGGCCGCAGCGCGCGGCATTTCCCTGCCCTTCTCCGCCAATACACCGTACGTGAACACGATCCCGCGTGAGCGCCAGCCGCCGTTTCCCGGCATCTATGAGATCGAGCGCCGCATCCGCCGACTGGTCCGCTGGAATGCCATGGCGATGGTGGTCCGTGCCAACCGCGAGGAGGACGGGATTGGCGGTCACCTGTCCACCTTTGCCTCCGCGTGCACCTTGTTTGAGGTGGCCTTCAATCACTTTCTGCGTGGCAAGGATCATCCGGAGGGCGGCGACGAGGTGTACTTCCAGGGACATGCCGCGCCGGGGATTTATGCCCGGGCCTTCCTGGAGGGACGCCTGTCGGTCCAGCAACTCGAGAACTTCCGCCGCGAGCTGCGGCCTGGCGGCGGCTTGTCCTCCTACCCCCATCCGTGGCTGATGCCCGGCTTCTGGGAGTTCCCAACGGTGTCGATGGGGCTGTCACCCATCATGGCGATCTACCACGCCCGCTTCAACCGCTATCTGGAGGACCGCGGCCTGGCCACAAAGACTGGGCGCGTGTGGGCGTTTCTCGGCGACGGCGAACTCGACGAACCCGAGTCGCTCGGGGCCATCAGCCTGGCCGCACGCGAGCAACTGGACAACTTGATCTTCGTGGTGAATTGCAACCTGCAGCGACTCGACGGGCCAGTCCGCGGCAATGGCAAGATCATCCAGGAGCTCGAGGGCGTGTTCCGGGGTGCGGGGTGGAACGTCATCAAGGTCATCTGGGGCGACAGTTGGGATCCGCTCCTGGCACACGATCGCGACGGCGTGCTGGTTGCGCGCATGGAGGCGGCCGTCGACGGCGACTATCAAATGTACAGTGTCGCGCCGGGCTCCTATACTCGCAAGCACTTCTTCGGTACCGACCCGCGCCTGGAAGAGCTGGTGGCGCACTTGAGCGACGAGGAAATCCGCAAACTCAAGCGCGGTGGACATGATCCGGTGAAAATGTACGCGGCCTACCATGCGGCCGTGATGCACCGGGGCTCACCATCAGTGATCCTGGCGAAGACGATCAAGGGCTATGGGCTGGGTGAGGCGGGCGAAGGACGCAACATCAGCCACCAGCAAAAAAAGCTAAACGAAGAGGAACTCCGCGAGTTTCGCACGCGCTTCGGCATTCCCATCTCCGACGAGGACCTGGTGGACGTCCCCTTCTACCGGGCCGCCGACGACAGCGCGGAAATGCGCTATCTGCACGAGCGCCGCCAGCAACTGGGCGGATACCTGCCGGCGCGGCGGGTGACGGCCGCGCCTTTGGACGCCGTGCCCGCAGAACCGTTCAAGGAGTTCTATGAGGGCGCCAACGGGCGTACCATGGCCACCACGATGGCGTTCGTCCGCTTGCTGGCCAAACTGTTGCGCGACCCAACCATCGGACGGCTGATCGTGCCGATCGTGCCGGACGAGGCGCGCACGTTCGGCTTGGAGGCCCTGTTCCGCCAGGTGGGCATCTACTCGCATGTGGGGCAGCGCTACGAGCCGGTCGATAGGGAAACCCTGCTCTATTACAAGGAGGCCACTGACGGACAGATTCTGGAGGAGGGCATCACCGAGGCGGGGGCGATGTCCTCCTTTATCGCCGCGGGCACGGGGTACGCCACCCACGGGGTGAACACCATCCCCTTCTTCCTCTTCTATTCGATGTTCGGCTTTCAGCGAGTCGGCGACCTCATCTGGGCGGCCGCCGACTCGCGCGCCCGCGGCTTCCTGTTGGGCTGCACAGCGGGCCGCACCACGCTGGCGGGCGAAGGGCTGCAACATCAGGACGGTCACAGTCATCTCCTCGCCTGCCCGCATCCGACAGTCGCCGCCTACGACCCCGCCTTTGCCTACGAGATCGCGGTCATTGTCCGTGAGGGCATTCGCCGTATGTTCGTCGAACAGCAGGATGGTATGTACTATCTCACCCTGGGGAACGAGAGCTACAGCATGCCAGCGATGCCGGCGGGGGCGGCGGACGGCATCTTGCGTGGGATGTACTGCCTGCGACGGTCCGCCGTGACGGACAAGCGCCCCCGGGCAACCTTGCTCGGTAGCGGCGCCCTCATCAACGAAGCGCTGCACGCCCAGGCGCTGCTCGAGTCCGACTACGGCGTGGCCGCCGACGTGTGGAGCGTGACCAGCTATCAACAACTCTACCGCGACGCGGTCGACACCGAACGCTGGAACCGCCTGCATCCGGAGGAGCCGCCACGGACTCCATACGTCGCGCAGTGCCTTGGCACGAATTCTGGCGCGGTCGTTGCGGTCTCCGATTACACTCACATGCTGCCATATTCGATTTCCCGTTGGGTGCCGACCGCGCTGGTGGCGTTGGGCACCGACGGCTTTGGGCGGAGCGAGAGCCGGCGGGCGCTACGCGATCATTTCGAGGTGGACGCGCGGTACGTTGTATTGGCAACCGTTGACGCCCTGAGCCGGCGTGGCGAGGTGGCGCCCAGCGAGGTTTCTCGGGCGATCAAGAACCTCGGCATCGATCCGGAGAAGATCAACCCACGAATCGCGTGACAAGGGAACGTCGATGATCAAGGCAGTCAAGCTCCCCGAGCTCGGTGAGAACGTCGAAGAAGGCGAAGTGCTTGCGGTACTGGTCGCGGTTGGAGACCACATCGAATCGGATCAGACTCTGATCGAGATCGAAACCAACAAGGCCTCCGTCGAGGTCCCTGCGCCGATTCCGGGCGTCGTGAAGGCGGTGCACGTCAAGCCTGGCGACATCGTTCACGTCGGCGGCGTCATCGCCGAGGTCGAAACCGAGGCAGAAGGTTCCGGCGCAGAGGTGGCAGAGGCAGCGGTGGATGCGGCCGCCGAGACCGAATCAGTCGCAGTGGCCGCGGCGCAGCCTCCGGCTCCCGCGGTCGCTGCGCCGCCGGCGGTGGACGAGCACGCAGAAACCGCACCGGCCGCGCCGTCCGTCCGTCGTCTCGCACGCGAACTCGGCCTCGACATCAATGACGTCGCCGGCAGCGGCCCGGGCGGCCATATTTCGGAACAGGACGTGATGCAGCACGCCCGCAGGCTGATCCAGGAACGCGTCCAGGCACCGCGCGGCATCGCGGCAGCACCGGCTGGATCTCTCGGCTTGCCGGATTTCTCCCGTTTCGGTGCCGTCGAACGTGAGCCCATGAGCGGCGTGCGCCGCAAAACGGCACAAACCATGAGCCGGTCATGGGTAACGATCCCTCATGTCACGCAGTTCGACCGTGCCGACATCACCGAGACCGAACGCGCCCGCAAACACTACGCATCGCAAGTGGCAGCACAGGGAGGCAAGCTCACGCTCACAGCGGTGGTCATCAAGATCCTCGCGGCCGCCGTGAAGCTCTATCCCAAGTTCAACGCCAGCATCGACACCGACCACGACGAGATCGTGCTCAAGCAGTATGTCAACATCGGCGTGGCCGTCGACACCGATCACGGATTGCTGGTGCCGGTGATTCGCGATGTCGACCAGAAGCACCTCACGCAGATCGGACGCGAACTCACCGAACTGTCCGATCGGGCGCGCGCCCGCAAGAGCCGACCGGAGGACCTGCAAGGAGCGAACCTGACGGTGACCAATCTCGGCAGCCTCGGGACCACCTATTTTTCCCCGCTCATCAACTGGCCGGAGGTTGCCGTGCTCGGCATCGGGCGGGCCAACCAAGAAGCGCTCTACCGCGACGGCGCGTTCGTCCCCCGCCTGATGCTGCCGCTGTCGGTGTCGTACGACCACCGTCTGATCGACGGCGCCGACGCCGCGCGCTTCCTGCGCTGGATCGCCGAGGCGCTGGAACACCCGTTGGCTCTGGCCTTGGACGGCTGAGCCCCCATCGCGGTGCGGGCCCTCTACTTCGCGAAGTGCTGCTTCAGAAACTCGATCACGTCGCGGCGATCCTTTTCGCTGGCGAGACCCGTAAAAGCCATCTCCGTTTCCAGTGCGACGCCGTGAGGCGAACGCAGCCACTGGTCAAGTTTCTCGGGCGTCCACGTGAAGTCGGCGCTGCGCAGGGCGGCGGAATATTGATAGTCCTTGACCGCCGCCACCTTCCGGCCGACGATTCCGGTCAAGTCGGGAGCGATTGTGGACAGGCCTCCCGTCAGGGAGTGACAGTTGGCGCAGCGCGATCGGAACACCGCCTCGCCCGGCGAAGCCTCGGCCCGTGCGGCCGCGTGCAGGAAACACACCGTGGCAGTCAGCATCAGAGAACCCAACAGAACGCGTTTCGCAGCCATCGGAAGGACCTCCTTTGTGCGTCGGTACAAGGGTGACACAGGATCGCCGTCCTCTCAAACGTGGAAACGCGATACGGTCTTGGGAGCCCACTTTGGAAGGCCACCTTGACGGCCGGTCGCTGTCGTGCCAGTGAAGCGTTGTCCAAAGGGAAAGGGGACAAGCATGACGGCCCGAAATTCGCGGCTCTCTATTATCTCGATCGGCTTGACTGTGGTTGCATTGGCCATGGTTCTTGCTGCGCGCACCGGCTGGGCGGTTACGCCCTGCGAGGATATTGACCCGCAGTGCATGAGGAACGGCGTCTGCCAGGCTGACGGCACCTGCGCGGGCGAGGTAATTAATGAGGGACAGCCCTGCAACACCGGCGACCCTTGCGCACTCACACCTCAATCGGCTCAATGCCAATCGGGCCATTGCGTGACGACAACGAACAAACCTGAGGGCACCGCGTGCACCTTTCCCGGAGCAGGACTTTGCATCAAGAACACGACTTGTCAGAGCTTGTTCGGGTTTGGCCCCTTCTGTATGACGCAGAACGAGAACGACATCGTCGACTGCGATGCCCTCGGCCACAAGTGCATGGCTTGCGATCCCAATACCGGCCAGTGCACGATCCCGCTGGTCCCCGGCCCCTGCGAGACCGGGGAGTGCAATCCGGCCACCGGTCTCTTCCAGGACGCGCCCAACGGCACCGCCTGCAATGACTTCAACGTATGTACATCGGATGAACAGTGCCAGGGCGGCGTCTGCAGAAGTGGCACCGCGCCCACCCCGACTCCCACGGTACCGATTGGCCCGGCCACTTGTACCGGGGATTGTAACAACCTCCATGTGGTGACCGTGGACAATCTTCTGACGATGATTGACATCGGCTTGGGCAAGACCTCGATCGCTGCGTGCATGGCGGGGGACAGGGACCACAACTTCCAAATCACCGTCGACGAGGTTATCACCGCCGTCCCCAATGCGCTGGACGGCTGTCCAGCCGTACCGACGCCGACGCAGACACCGACCTCGCCACCTCAGGCCGCAACCGCGACACCCACGCGAACGCCAACAGCGGGAGGCCCGACGCCGACACGTACGGCAACCGCAGGGCCGCAAACTTCACCGGGACCGGGGTCCGCAGTTTCAGGTCAGACGACCGTGGCGCTGAGCGCCGTCACCGTCATCGGAGACGTGGTCGCGGCGATTGCAAATGGGTTGACGATCGGCTCCGCCTCGTCCGCCGGAAGTTCCGCTGAGTTGCTGATGACACCTGCAGACCCAGGCCTTGGCGGGGCTGCGGCTAGCTGCCCGCTGGGCGGCAGTGTCACCAGTTCGGGAAATATCTTTTCAGGCTACAATATTCAGTTTCAGGACAACTGTGCCGTAGAAACCGTCGATGGCAAGGTGAGCTTCGGCGGCATGGCTTCGGTCGGCTTATCGGGTCTGACCGCCGCCGTGACAGCAACTTTCAGCGACCTAAGCGGAACGACCGTGTTTGAAGAAGCGGCGGCCAGTGTCGCGGGCCCATTAGTCGGGCTCCCGACGCAGGGTGGAAGCTGCTTCATCACCGCCATAGCGTTCAGGTTGAGCGGTTCACTCGACACCACGATGAAT
>JAGDMS010000533.1 GCA_017860575.1 Deltaproteobacteria bacterium
GCGCCTCGAAGCCTGGGGCGCTCAGAGCATCGAGGAGAACGTCGGCAAGCCCGAGCAGGTGACGTTCGGGCTGCCAAAGAACCTCATCGAGGCGTTGTCGGCATCGAGTCGGTAGGAGGCGTGCTTCGGGCCGAAGCTGATCGCGCCGGGGGCGACGCTCCTACCATTCGGATTGCGGCGCGGATGGCGCTCCCACCGCACCGATGGCGGGCACGTCCCGCCCTATGCCACATCGACCATAGGGCGCCCTGTGGGCGCCGTCGTTCGCGCCATGGGTGCCGTGGCCTCCACGAGCCGGCTCAACCGCCACCCGAGACTCGAGGACCACCCGGTTCCCGATCCGCCGATCTACGGACAGGGCGAAACGTTCTTACCGATCTTGATCGTCACGTCCGCGATGCTGGCTGTAATGCTGCTGATAGTCAGGTTCGGATCGGATACCACGGAGGGTGCAGACAGCGTCCCGCTGGTAGTGCACAGATGATCACCGGAAATGGTCAGCGTAACTGCACTACCGGACGGCAGATTGGAATAGGTGCAGGTGAACGGCCCGGCCTTCGGGTCCCCGTTCGCCTTCCTCGTCGGCTCACAGCTGCCGCCCTGATCGGACGTGAGGCCCGTGAACTTTGCGCCCGTGCCGACGACCACGTTTCCGCCGATCGTCCGCGGCGTGCTTTGGGACAGCGTGAAGTCCGCATTTGCGGCATCAACCGAAAGCGCCCTGAATGCGCCGGGCGAGCTCAGCAGGCTGTACCCTGATGACGGTGTTGCAAACAGATTTCCCGACCAGCCGCCACCGAGATCGTAGACGGTACAGCTGTACGTGGCACCGGTAACGGTGCAGTTCTCATTGTCGCTCGTGTAAACGCTCTGCACGGCCGCCGTCGGTGCACCGTTGACAAGGAAGCTGCCGGAGATCGTATGGCTCGCCTGCGTCGCCACTGCCGTCCCGGTGTCAACCGGCAGAACCGACGGACAGGTGTTGTTGAGGCAGACGAACTTGCCAGGATTGTAGTCTTGCTGACCAATCAGGACATCGGGCCACACAGCAACAGGGGAGGCCGCATCCCCTTGTTCAAGCAGCGGGAGGCATTTCGCGTCGGTAGCGCTGTTTATCGTTGCCAACAGAAAGTCCTGGCCCGGATAGTTGTCCGCTGAGCCGCTGGCTGCGCCGATCCCAACCGACTCGTAAAGCCTGTTGTTGTTGCTGTCCAGCATGAAATACTGGCCCGTGGGATCCTTCAGCGGCTTGTACCCACGGTAGGCGCGAATGAATGACAGCTGCGGGTGCCGACTGTCGGCGTTGCCGGTGTTCGGCGCGGAGTCGTCGCCGACGCAGGTATGGTCGTTCGGGCCGAACTGCGTCTGGCCGCGCCCATCCGTCCACAGCGGGCCAACGGCACCGTACCAATTGATACCGACATAGCAGTTGTATTCGACGAACGAGAAGATTTCGCGGCTGGTGTCGTCCCGGATCGTGCTGTCGGACGGGTCGTACACGGTGGTGCACCAGCTCACGTCGGGGGCTCCAACCTTGACCTGCGTGAGATCGCTGATCCGCAGGCTGGTATCGACATACACCCGCCCGCTGATGACCGACAGTGGAGACCCTGACTTGATGAGGATCTCGCCGGAGTACTGGTCCAGCAGCTGATAGCTTCCATCCGCCGTCACGACCGTGACGGTTCCGTCGCCGTGAATGGTCGTAGGCGGTAGCGTTCCGGCAATGTATTCACGATTGATTTCTCCCCGGCCGTACTCGGCGTCACCCCTCGGGGACTTGATGAACCCGCCCCCTGGACCCGTCTGCGTCACGAGATAACCGCCGACGGCGGGATCGCTCCATCGGATGTCCGCGCCCGTCACCACCGACTGGGCACCCAGGCGATCCGTCCACGCGACCGTCACCTGCACCTGCTTTCGCGGCGCAACACCGGCCAGGTTCTGCGCGTTCCAGGTCAACGTGAAGTTGGCATTCGTGCCGGCGACCGCACTTGCCCCCGAGAAGCGCCCTGCTGCATCGGCCAGAAAGGTTGCCTGGGACGGATAGCCAAGGCTCGCTGCCGTGCGAAGCTCGCCGAGCTTGCTCTCGGCGACCTGAATGCCCTCCGAGCGCGCCTTGGCATCTGCCCCGGAACTGAGGACCCCGGCCTGGAAGTTGAACAGCGCCAGCAGCCCTACCGCGAGCACGGTGATCGCCACCAATCCCTCGAGAAGACTGATCCCGCGCGCCCTGGCCAAAGGACCGTTCATGACCTCTCCTCCCCCGCCCCGGTTGGTACCCCGTCGGTGGCCAACGATGCTTAGCTCCAGTCGTTCCAGTCCTTCCAGCTGCCCGGTATCGCCGCGCCGCGCCCCAGGTTCCGGGCGATATCGAGAAGAAGACTGTTGAAGACGATGTCCACGCTGCCCGTGATGTCAACGTTCCCTTGAACGATGACCGCACCATTAACCGTCAGGTTGCCGTTACCCGTCAGGTTGCCGACCACGTAGAGCACGCCGTTCACCGTCACGTTGCCGGCAACCTCGAGGTTCCCGTCGATGATCACCACCGAGGGCTCCGGCGACACGCCACTGGCCAGGTTACCCGGGCTTCCAAACTCGGCAGTGCTCGAAAGCCGCGTGTCCCCCTCCGACCACAGAACCTGCAGGTTGCTCGCGGACCCGGCATGCGACCCGATCTCCCCGGCCGTACTCGGCGTCACCCCTCGGGGACTTGATGAACCCGCCCCCTGGACCCGTCTGCGTCACGAGATAAC
>JAGDMS010000070.1 GCA_017860575.1 Deltaproteobacteria bacterium
GGACAAGTCCTACCCTGCCGCGGATGGTGTACAAGCCAACCCCCGTTGGTATACAGGGTCCGCCAGGCAAGCGTTCCGCAACTGAACGGAGGGGCACGGATGCCACACAACATCACGCGGCGACACTTCCTGCGCACGACGGGGGCCCTCGCGCTTTCGCTGCGCGCGCTTGGGATCCGGAACGCCGTGGCTGCATTGCCCGAGACCGCGCCCGCCCCCGCTCCCCGACTACCGCTCCCCGACTACCGCGGTTGGGAGGACGTGTTTCGCCAGCGCTGGGTCTGGGACACCGTGGCCAAGGGCACCCATCATGTGAACTGCTGGTATCAGCGCGGCTGCAACTGGAACGTCTACGTCAAGGACGGCATGGTGTTCCGCGAGGAGCAGGCTGCGACCTACGCACCGACGAACTCCCATGTCCCGGACTACAACCCACGCGGCTGCCAGAAAGGCGCGTGTTTCAGCCAGCGTCTCTACGATGCGGCGCGCCTGCGCTACCCGCTGAAGCGTGCCGGGGGGCGGGGAGAAGGAAAATGGAGGCGGGTGTCATGGGACGAAGCGCTGCGTGACATCGCCGACAGAAGCATCGACGCTTTACGCGAGGATGGCCCCGGCTCCATCACCTGGGATCCGGGCGGCGGCAACACGCACGGTTGCCGGGGCATCGGCCTCTACCGCACCGGCCACGTTCTCGACACGCCGATCATCGATGTGAACGGCGAAGTTGGTGACCACCACCCCGGCGTCTACCCGACCATGGGCAAGATCTCCTTCGCCAGCTCCGGCGACGACTGGTTCTACTCCGACCTGATCCTCGTCTGGGGAGGCAATCCCACCTACACGCAGATCCCCAACGCGCACTTCATCAACGAGGCCCGCTACAAGGGGGCGCGGGTGGTCGCCATCGCCCCCGACTACAACGCCTCTGCGATTCACGCTGACCGATGGATCTCCGTCAACGTTGCCAGTGACGCCGCCTTCGGCTTGGGACTGGCGCACGTGATGGTCGAGGAGGGAATCTTCAACGCCCGTTTCGTCAAAGAGCAGACCGACCTGCCATTGCTGGTGCGGACGGATACGCGCAAGTTTCTCCGCGGCAGCGATCTGGAGAAAGAGGGAAGCGAGGAGACCTTCTACTGCTTCGACCGCAAGACGAATACGCTCCGTGAGGTGTCGAAGACGACGTTAGCACTCGGCGGCATCGAGCCCGCGCTCGAAGGCGAATTTCACGTCGCGGGAAGCACCGGCCAGATCACGGTCACCCCGGTCTTCGCCCTGCTGCGCAGGCACCTTGCTGCTTACGCGCCGCAGGCGGTGGCGCCGACGACCGGTGTCCATCCGGACGTGGTGCGAACGCTCGCTCGTGAGATCGCTGGCGCACAGGCCGCGACGATCATCACCCAGTCCAACTTCTCGAAGTTCTACCACGGTCTCGAAATGGAGCGGGTGCAAATTCTGGTACTGACCCTGGCTGGCCAGATCGGCAAGAAGGGCAGCGGCATGAACGGCTTTCCGGTGTTGGATGTCGCCGGCATTGCCACCGCCAACGTCTCTCCCGGCGCGGTCTCGCCCAAAGAAGGCGCGGCGATGCTGGCAGCGGCCATGGACCCGCTGTTCGCCGCCAACAGGGCGCAGGGGCTGACCGACGAGATGACCACCTACCAGCTCGCCCGGCAGGAATATCGGAACGGCGGCCACATCCCGGGCATGCTGTTCCTGTATTTCCAGGGCGGGCTCGACCAGATCTACGGCACCGGGGCGCGCTGGGACCCCACCATGAAGCGGGAGTTCAAGGACTACCTGGCCGAGTCGCTGCGGCAGGGCTGGCAGGTGACACCGTCCAAGGCACGCCCCCGCATTTTTTTCGAGGCCGGCGGCAATGTCCTGCGGCGCACGCGCGGATACGATCGGCTGTACCAGACGTTTCTGCCGAAACTCGACCTGCTCGTCACGATCGATTGGCGCATGAGCAACACGGCACTGCACAGCGACTACGTGCTGCCGGCGGCGACCTGGTACGAAAAGGACGACATCACCTGGGCGACGCCCATCGCCCCGTTTTCACACGTGACCACGCGCGCGGTGCCGCCGTTCGCGGAGACGAAGACCGATTGGGAGTTTCACTGCCTGCTGCTCAAGGAGATCCAGCAGCGGGCCGCGACGCGGGGCGTGCGCAACTTCGTCGACCGTGCCGGGACCGAGCGGCGCCTCGATCAGGTCTACGACGAATTCACCTTCGGCGGACGGTACCGCGAGGACAACCCGGAGGAGCTACTGGAGGAACTGCTATCGTTCGCCACAAACCTCGGAGGCCTCCACTGGAAGGAGCTCAAGGCCAAGGGCTTTGCGCGCTTCACCGACCTGGGCGGCGATTTCCTCAACATCGGTAACGCCACCGATATCAAGCCGGACGAGACGATCACCGCCAATACGTGGCACACAGACAAGAAGATGCCCTGGCCGACGCTAACCCGCCGCATCCAGTTCTACATCGATCATCCCTTCTATATGGAACTCGGCGAGGTCTTGCCCACACACAAGGACGCGCCCAAGATCGGTGGGGACTACCCATTGCAGTTGACCAGCCAGCACGCGCGCTGGTCGATTCACGCCTCGTGGCGCGACCAGGCGCACTTGCTCCGGCTGCAACGCGGCAGGCCCGCAATCACCCTGAATGTCGTGGATGCGAAAGCCCGCGGGTTGGCGGACGGCGACCGCGCGCGCGTGCGCAATGACCTGGGTGCCTTCGAGGTCGAGGTGAAGGTATCGGGGGCCGTACATCCGGGGCAGGTGATCATCAACCACGCGTGGGAGCCCTACCAGTTCGCCGGCGGCCGCTCACACGACGTCGTCGCCCCCAGCCCGATCAACCCCTTGCAGATCGCCGGCGGCTATTTTCACCTGCAGCCGGCACCGTTCATGGGTTCGGCGGCGGGTGTTGATCGCGCAACACGAATCGAAGTAGAACGGCTCGACACCTAAACGCAGCAAATTGGACGGGCGCATGAGGGCTGGTGCCGAGCCCAGGAGGACGTAGCCATTGGCGCATCCGGAGAACAAGGGCATCGCAAGGTTCCGGGAAGAGCGCGATCGATTCTTTTCTCTGTACGAGCTGTCCCAGCAAAGTAATGACCCGGACACACGTCTGAGCGGGGCGTTCGCCAAGCTGATGGGGGAAGCCCGCGGCAGGATCGTCGGTGCCTATGACGCCGGCGAGCCGTTCATTGCCGGCAACTACGCCACCGCTCCGGAGGTTGCGGTGGCAATGGATCTGCCGTGGTACATGCTCTACGAGAGCGCCTTTATGGCGCATGAGGAGATGGATGCGGCGATGGCCGCGATGGGAGTGAGCGCGGATATTTGCGCCACACACCGATCGGCAATGTACTATTTGGAGCACGATCTGGTGCCGGCTCCCACCGCGGCCATCGGATTACTGTTCCCGTGCGATGGGATGCCGATGCTGCATCAGGTGATCAAGCATCACCGGCACTGGCGCGACGTACCGATGTTCAGTCCCGACCCACCCTACTTCAACGATCATCGCGCCGTCAGCTATTTCGCCGCCGAGTTGCGCAAGATGGCGGCCTTTCTGGAGCGGGTCACCGGCCGCACGCTCGATCTCGATCGGCTGAAGGCGGTCATCGTCGAGGGGGAGAAGCAGTACGCCCTGTGGCGGGAATACGTCGAATTGAGGCGCGCCGTACCATGCCCGGACGGCTTCGCGCAGGGCGGGTCGAAGTGTTTCTTCGTATCGCAGGTGCTGCAGGTAGGGCAGCCCGACGGCACCACGTGGTTTGCCACGCTGCTGGAGAATGCCGAGCGGAAGGTGGCCACGGGTATCGGCGCGGCCCAACCGGAGAAGATACGGCTCTTCTGGTTTGACATCGTGCCCACCACCTGGGCGTCCGATTTCATGCCCTGGCTTGAGCGGGAGTGGGGGGCCGTCATGGTCATGGACATGTTCAGCAACCATGCCTACAGCCCGATCGACACCTCTAACGAGGAGCGGATGTGGCAGGGCCTAGCCCGACGAGGGCTCTTCGAAACGGCGATGATGCGGCAGGCGACCGGCACGGCAGAGGCCCGGGTCGAGGACCTCGTGCGAATCGTCAAGGATTACCAAATCGACGCCGTCGTCTGGCCCGGCCATATGGGCCATAAAGAGTCACTGGCACTGTACGGAATCGTCCGCGAGACCTGCCGCGAGTTGGGCGTGCCGATATTGGAACTGCGCATGGACATGTTCGACAAGCGCTACACCACACCGGACGAGATCAAGGACACGTTTTCCAAGTTTTTTCGGGCCATGGACCTCGGGTGAGAGGTGCCACGGCGTACAAGCGCAAAGGACACGTGAAAACATGACGACACCGGCTTTTGAAACGATGGCCGAGGCGGCCGGAACGCTGGCCAATCCCGCGCTGCAGGCCTGGAAGGTGCAGGGCGGGAAAGTCGTGGGCTACTTCTGCTCCATGCTGCCGGAAGAGCTGCTCATGGCCGCGGGACTGCTCCCGTTCCGCATGCGGGCGACCGGCAGCACCGACAACGAAGCGGCCGATGCGTACTTCTCCAATCTGAATTGCACCTTTCCCCGGCATTGCCTGAGCGTCGGTTTGGAGGGCGGCTTCGAATTCCTCGACGGCGTCGTCTGCCTCAACAGCTGCGATCACATCCGCCGTTTGTACGACGTCTGGCGCCGCCACGTGCCGACGGGCTTCATCGAGTTCGTCACCCTCCCGCGGCAAACGGGACCGGATCAGATCGCGTGGTACACGGAGGAATTCCGACAGCTCCAGGCAAAGCTGGAGCGGCATTTCGACGTGCGCATCACCCCCGAGGCGCTCTGGCAGGCCATCAAGCTGGCAAACGAAACGCGGCGGCTCCAGCGCCAACTGTATGAACTGCGGAAACGGGAACGCCCGCCCCTCACCGGCGCCGAGGCGCTCACGGTCATGGTCGCTGGAACCGCCATGCCCAAGGTGGAGTACAACGCGCTGCTGCGGACCCTGCTGGGGGATCTCCAAGCGCGGGAGACAACGGGATCATACCGGGCACGGCTCATGGTCACCGGGGGTATCCTCGACGATCCGGCGTGGGTCAGGGCGGTCGAGGAGGTCGGCGGCCTGGTGGTAGCGGACATTACCTGTTTTGGCGCCCGCCTCATGTGGGAGGACATCGACGAGAGCGTGAGCGATCCCCTGGCCGCTTTGGCGCGATACTACCTCGCCGACCGCCCGAGCTGTCCACGGCTCTACGACAAGCAAGCGCAGCGATCGCACTTTGCCATCGAGATGTGCCGCACCTTCGGGTGTGACGGCATCATCGGAGAGAAATTGATGTTCTGCGATCAGTGGAACATCGAGCACTACCTCCTCGACACGGACCTCAAGGCGGCCGGAATTCCATTTCTCAGTTTGGAGCGGACCTACCTCACCAGCGCCACAGGCCAGCTGAAGACCCGCGTCCAGGCCTTCATCGAAACCATGGGGAAGTGAACATGGCGGCAGCTGAACACCCGGGCATCACCCGGTTCAAAGAAGAACGCGATCGGTTCAAGATCCTCTACGACTTCTCCCAGTGCAGTGAGGATCCGGAGGTGCGGCACGCCGGCTGGCTCGCCAGGCTCACAAGCGAGGCGCGCGCCGGCATCGTACGCGCATACGAAGCCGGTGAGCCGTTCATCGCCACCAACTACTGCACGGCACCCGAAGTAGCGGTGGCAATGGACCTGCCGTGGTTCATGCTCTACGAGGCTCCTTTCCTGGGCGCCACACCGGAGCCACTGCAAGAAAGCCTCGACGCGACCGCGGCCATGGGGCTCAGCCAAGACCTCTGTGCCGTCCATCGGTCGAGCATCTACGCGGTGGAGCACGGCCTCGTGCCGGTACCGACGGCGGCCATCGGGTTGCTCTTCCCATGTGACGGGTTGCCGATGATGCATCAGGTGATCCGGCACAGCCAGAGTTGGCGTGACGTGCCCATGTTCAGTCCCGATCCGCCGTACTTCAACGACGACCGTGCCGTAACCTACTTCGCCAACGAGTTGCGCAAGATGGCGGCGTTCCTGGAACGGCATACCGGGCGCAGACTGGAACTGGATCGGCTGAAAGCGGTGATCGAGGAGGGAGAGAAGCAATACCGGCTGTGGGACGAGTACAACGAACTGCGGCGCGCGGTGCCCTGCCCCCACGGATATGAGCAGGGCGGGGTCAAGTGTTTTGCTGTCACCCAATGCCTCAAAGTGGGTCAGCCGGAGGGCACGCAGTGGTTCTCGCAACTGCTGGAATTGACCGAGCGACGGGTCGCCCAAGGGATTGGCCCGACCCCAAGGGAGAAGATCCGCCTGTTCTGGTTCGACCTCATGCCGACCAGTTGGGCCCCCGAGTTCATGAGTTGGCTGGAGCAGGAGTGGGGTGCCGTCGTCGTGATGGATATGCAAGGCGACAGCGGCTACAGCCCGATCGACACCTCCAGCGAAGAAGGGATGTGGCTGGGCCTGGCCCGGCGAGGGCTGTTCGAGACGCCGATGATGCGCCAGGCGGTGGGGCCGGCGGAAAGTCGTCTCGACGAACTGGTACGCGTGATCAAGGATTACAAAATCGACGTCGTCGTGTGGCCCAACCACATGGGCCACAAAGAAACTCAAGCGGTCTACGGCATCATCCGCGAGCTCTGCCGCGAGCTGGGCGTCCCCATCATGGACATCGGTATGGATGTCTTCGACAACCGCTACACCACCGCCGACGAGATCAAGGACAAGTTCACGAACTTCTTCCGCGCGATGGGGCTGGGATAGGGACCGCAAGCAGAAGACGGAGCGAGCCGGTGAACATGCCCCCCGCGACGATCAGCCTGCAACCGGATTCCGGACTTGACGAAGCGGCGCAGTGCGGCAACGGTCTGACCGATCGCGGCACCGGCCCGTTCGTCGAGCCGCTCCCCCGGGTCCTCAACTCGTTGGCACAGGAGGGCAGGCTCAACGGCATAAGCCGCATGGTCGCGCGCGAACGTATGGTCGGCCATACGACGAGCCGGCTGCCCATTGTCAACGATCGCATGCGGCTCTCCGCATAGGTTGCCGGAAACCTGTGGGCAGTTCGCTGGGCGTGATTGCTTGACCAGAGGTTGCAGCGTGGTAGCTTGACGACAGGTTGCAAGGCTTGGCGACAGTGAGTGGTCAGCTAGGTTCTTAGATAGGCCGGACACCCCCAGCAGTTTCGTGCAGCGAGGCGCCAACCGAATCTGAGGAGATGATGATGCCACTCTTCATGGACCGCCATGACGTCCGAGATGCCACGGCGGAAGCTGTTGCTGCAGCACACCAGCAGGATCTGAGGGTTCAAGCGCACCACACATGCAAGACCCTTACCTACTGGTTCGACGAGAAGCGCGGGACGGCATTTTGCCTGATCGAAGCACCGACCGCAGCAGCGGTCCACGCGATGCATCGCGAGGCTCACGGCCTCATCCCCAATATGATCATTGAAGTGCAGCCGTCGACGGTTGAGAGTTTTCTCGGGAGAATCACGGATGCTGCTAGCTCCGCAACGCAGCCGATCCGAGAAGCGGGCTTCAGGGCCCTCATGTTCACCGATATGGCAAATTCCACTCAAATTACGAACGTGCTCGGCGATACCAAGGCACAGGTCGTTTTCACGAAGCACCATGAGACCGTTCGACAGGCGTTGCTGGCGTACGAGGGGCGCGAAGTCGACCGGGCCGGGGATGGCTTCCTCATCTGCTTTGCCTCTGTGTCACACGCAGTGATGTGCGCTGTGACGATGCAGCGCGCGTTCCATAGCTACAACTCCAGCCGTACGCTCCCCATCGACATCCACGTTCGCATCGGGCTGGGGGCGGGGGAACCTTTAGCCGACGGCGATGACCTGTTCGGCTCAGCGGTCAATCTCACGGCCAGGATCTGTGCAACAGCCGCCCCAAGCCAGGTCCTGGCAGCCCGTGTCGTTCGCGATCTGTGTAGCGGCAAGTCGTTCACTTTCAGACGCTACGGTGAGGTTCATCTCAAAGGCTTTCCGGACCCGGTTGAGCTTTACGAAGTCGATTGGGCGGGGCAGGAGGGCGCTGGCTCGGCAGCATTTTGAGCGGATCTCACTAGGCGCAAGCAAGGGAGGCACGCATGACGCAGTTAGCAAAGACAGCGGCCGACGAGTTCAAAGCGCAATTCCGCGGGGTTGTGCTTTTTCCTGGCGACACGGGCTACGCCGAGAGGCGCCAGATCTGGAACGCCATGATCGACCGCCGCCCGGCATTGATCGCCCGCTGCACGTCACCGGAAGATGTCGTCCAGGCCGTCGAGTTCGCACGCAAGCACAACCTCCTCGTCTCGATCCGAGGGGGTGGACACAACATCGCGGGCAATGCCATTTGCGACAACGGCCTCATGATCGACCTCTCGCTGATGAGGCGCTGCCAGGTGGACCCGAAGGGCCGCCGGGCAACCGTCGAGCCCGGCTGCACCCTTGCCGACTTCGACCTGGCCGCACAAGGGCACGGCCTCGCCACACCGCTGGGTATCAACTCGACCACCGGCGTCGCCGGTCTGACGCTCGGCGGCGGCTTCGGCTGGCTGAGCCGGAAGTACGGCATGACCATCGATAATCTGCTCTCCGCGGATGTCGTCACGGCGGATGGTCGTCAAGTGCACGCCAGCGAAACGGAAAACGATGACCTCTTCTGGGGGCTGCGTGGCGGCGGTGGAAACTTCGGCATTGTCACCCGCTTCGAGTTCCAGCTCCATCCCGTCGGCCCGGGCGTGCTGAGTGGGCTCATCGTCTTCCCTTTCGACCAGGCGAAGTCCGTGATCACGCAATTCGCCCGTTTCACGGAAACGATGCCGGACGCACTCAACGTCTGGTTAATCACCCGGAAGGCACCGCCGCTTCCCTTCCTGGCCGAGGACGTCCACGGGCAGGGGATCGTCGCGCTCGCTGTGTGCTACGCGGGCGACCCAACCGAGGGTGCGAAGCTAATCCAGCCGCTGCGCGGGTTTGGCACGGCGCACGGCGAGCACATCGGCGTGCAGCCGTACACTGCCTGGCAGCAGGCGTTCGATCCGCTCCTGACGCCGGGGGCGCGCAACTACTGGAAGTCGCATAACTTCGCGCGGCTCAGCGACGGCGCGATCGACGCCATCATCGAATACGCCACCACGCTGCCATCGCCGCAGTGCGAAATCTTTGTCGGCTCGATCGGCGGCCAGACGGCTCGCGTAGCACCCGAGGCGACGGCCTACTCGAGCCGAGACGCCAATTACGTGATGAACGTGCACGGCCGCTGGGAGTCGGCCGCCGAGGACGACCGCTGCATCGCCTGGGCGCGCGAATTCTTTGCCAAGTCACAGCCGTTTGCCAGCAGCGGCGCCTACATCAACTTCCTCACCGAAGACGAGACCGAGCGCATCGCCTTCGCCTACGGCACCACGTACAATCGGTTGGTGGCCCTCAAGAAGAAGTACGACCCGACGAACTTCTTCCGAATGAACCAGAACATCAAGCCGGCATGAGAAGCGGTCATGCGCCCGAGCTGGGCAGGGGCATGGGCTTCCGCTCTTACGGTTACTACCGCGGTTGTGAGAGAATACGGATGAAAAAACGGTGCACGCGATGACTTGGCGCGTAGTGCAGTGGTCGACAGGCAACCTGGGGCGGGCGGCGATCGAAGGCATCATAGCGCACCCAGAGCTGGAGTTGGTCGGGGTGTGGGTGCACACCGCTGGCAAAGCGGGCAAGGATGCCGGCGACATCTGCGGCATCGGAGCGATTGGCGTCAGGACCACGCAGGACGCTCAGGCCCTGATCGCTCTGCGCCCGGACTGCATCCTGTATTCCCCCTTGTTCCCAAACGAGGACGAGGTCGTCAGCATGCTCGAGGCGGGCATCAACGTCGTCACCCCGCTGAGCTGGTTTTACACCAAGCACATGAAGGTCGAGCGCCTCGAAGCGGCCTGCCGTCAGGGCAACGCGACGCTGCACGGCACGGGCATTCACCCCGGCGGCATGACCGAGCGCCTCCCCCTGGTGATCTCGTCCTTCTCGCAGAAGATCACCCACGTGCGCGCCGAGGAGTTCTCGGACTGCCGCACCTACGGTGCACCCGAGGTGCTGCGCGATTACATGTTCTTCGGCAAGCCGGTCGAGCAGGCCGGGGAGAGCATGATGCTCGGCGTGTTGAGTGGCGGCTTCTACCAGTCGATCGACATGATCGCTGACGCGATGGGGTTTCGGCTCGATGCAAAGAAACGCGCCGTCCACCAGGCGTTCCCGGCAACCGCACCGATCGAGAGCCCGATAGGCGTTATCCGCCCGGGGGAGCTCGCGGCGCAGAAATTCACCTGGCAGGGCACGGTCGACGGCAAGCCGGTGATTACCGCGGCCGTCAACTGGTACATGGGCCATGAGAACATCGGCGGCGGCTGGTCCATCGGCGGCGGAGAGGAGCGCTACGAATTGGCGATCACCGGTGATCCGCCGATCACGGCGCAGTTTCACGGCATCCACCCGGCGAAAGGGTATGTTCTGGAGGAGGTGCTGCGGCGCAACCCCGGCATGGTGGCGACGGCAAACCATTGCGTCAGTGCCATCCCCTACGTCTGCGCCGCCCCCGCCGGCATCAAGAGCTACCTCGACCTGCCCCTGATCGCGGGGCGCGCACGCCTGGATCTCTCGCACCACAAGCGGTGAGAGAAGCCACCCCAGTCGAGCGCATCATCGGCCGCAGCCACCTCCCAGCCAGGAGGAGACGATGACCGGACCCGCAGTCAGCCTGGAGCGCGACTCCATCCTCGAGGAAGCCGCTCAGCGGGTGAACGGACTCACCGATCTCGGAGCCGGCCCGTTCACCGAGCCGCTCCAGTGCGTCCTCGACTCGCTGGAACAGGAGGGCAGGCTCAACGTCATCGGCCGCATGATCGCGAGAGAGCGCATGGTCGGCCATACGACCAGCCGGTTGCACTACGTCAACGATCGCAAGCGGTTCCCCGACATTGCCGGAGAGGCCATCGTAAAACCGGTGTTCATCGTCGGGATGCCGCGCACGGGCACCACGATCCTGCACGATATCCTGGCCCAGGATCCCGCGAACCGCGCACCGCTCACCTGGGAAGTGATGTTCCCGTCGCCGCCACCGGAGGCCGCCACGTTCCGGACCGACCCGCGCATCGCGGCGTGCGCGGCGACATTCCCGGCGGTCGACGTACAGATCCCCGCGTTCAAGGCAATGCATCCGATGGGCGCGGAGCTGTCGCAGGAGTGCGTCACGATGATGGGCGACGCGATGTGCACGCCGCTCTTCCACAACCAGTTCCGCGTCCCCACCTACCAGGACTGGGTGGACAACGCCGCCGACTGGGCCCACGTCTACACGTTCCACCGCCGGCAGCTGCAGCACCTGCAGTGGCGCAACCACCGTGACCGCTGGGTGCTCAAGACGGGCGCGCACCTCTGGGGCCTCGATCATCTCCTCGCCACCTATCCCGATGCGCGGATCGTGTTCACCCACCGCGACCCGGTGCAGTCGATGACGTCCTACGCCAGCTTGACCTCGCTGGTGCGTTCGATGGGCAGCGACGCGGTCGACCCCGTCGAGGTCGCCGACGACTGGATCCCCCGGCTGCGCAGGGTCTTGCTGCGCGGCATCCAGGTGCGCCGCGCCCAGGCGTACCCCAACGCGATCTTCTACGACATGTATTTCGCTGACTTCATCCGCGACCAGTTCGCCATGGTCGAACGCATCTACGCGGCCTTCGCCCTCCCCATGAGCGACGACGCGGCGCGCCGCATGCGGGCATTCATCGCCGACAACCCGCCCGGCAAGCACGGCATTCACCGCTACGCGCCGGAGGCGTTCGGCATCGTGCCGGAGCAGGTGCGCGAGGCGTTCCACGAGTACATCGAGCACTTCGGGCTCGAACCCGAAGATACCGCCTCGGCGTGAACCCCGACCCGACCGGTCACGCGCCAATGAGCCACCAATCACGATGCACCCAGCAGGTATTCTGCATGCTCAAAGTGTCTCCCCCCGCCATGGTTCCGTTGGCCAAGGTTGGGGGAAGCCTGCTATGGTCCACCCGTGTTTTACGGTTGGTGGATTGTTCTCGTGGGGTTGGTCGTGCAGGCCGTTGGGGCGGGCACGGTGTCCTACTCGTACAGCGTCGTCGCCCACCACCTCGGGCAGGAATTTCAGGCCGGCCGCATGGCCATGATGGCCGGCATCACCGGCTGTACCCTGGTCGGCGGCCTCGTGTCGCCGAGGCTGGGAGCCCTGGCGGACCGGCATCCGATGCGGCTGCTCATGACCGCCGGCGCGCTGTCGCTCGCCGTGGGGTTCAACGCGCTGTCGTTCACCACGGCGGTGTGGCAGGTGGCCGTGTGTTACGCCCTGTTCATGTCGTCGGCCACGATGCTGTTGGGTCCGCTCACGGCCACCACGCTGATCGCCCGCTGGTTCAGCAGCCGCCGCGGCGTCGCCCTCGGGATCGCAGCGGTCGGGACCTCCGTGGGCGGGTTCCTCTTTCCCCCGCTCTTGCAGGCCATGATGAGCGGGTTCGGCTGGCGGGTGGCGTGCCGGCTCTTGGGGGCGCTCATCCTGGGGCTGACCGTGCCACTCGCCTGGTTCCTCGTGGTTGACCACCCGGCGGACAAAGGCCTGAACCCGGACGGCGCGCAGGGCACCGCAGGGCGCGCCGCAACCGCTGCCGCAACCACCGGACATCTGAGCACCGCGGCAATCCTGCGCCGTGCCGAGTTCTGGCTGATCGCGCTGGGAGTCGGCGTGTTGTTCGCGGTGTACACCGCCGTGCTGACCAACCTCGTCCCCTTCGCGGTAGGACGCGGCCTCACCGCCGCCCGCGCCGCGATGCTGGTGTCTTTGCTCTCCATGGCGGGGATCGTCGGCAAGCTGGTATTTGGCCTGGCGGCCGATCGGGTGGATCTGCGCCTCGCCCTGGCCGCGGCCATGTTGCTCGTGTGCCTGGCCCTCACGCTGTTCCGCGCCGTTGACCCGGCCTGGCTGATCTGGTGCGGCAGCGGCGCGCTCGGACTGGCGGCCGGCGGCATGCTTCCGGTGTGGGGTGCGATGCTGGGCAAGGCGTTCGGCGTGGCCAACTACGGCCGCGCCATGGGGCTCATGACCCCTGTGCTGATGCCGTTCAGCATGATCAGCCCACCGTTGGCGGGACGAATCTTTGATGTGACCGGCGACTACCGACTGGTCTTCGAGGTCTTCTTCATCGCCGTCCTGGTGTCAGCACTGGCGCTGACGCGGCTGCCGGCAATGCGGCAGGCGGGCTAGCCGCACGATGAACGAGACTCGAGTCGATAGTGTATAGTCGCAAGCGGGGTCCCCCGCTTGCGAAACAACTTCCGGCTATTGATTATCGACTGCCGATCTTCGACTCACCGATCGCCCGACAGCGTAGCAAGTGACACGACCTCGGCGTGGAGACGTGGGACGGGATCCTTCGATCGCGACCAGCGGAACATCATTACCCCTTCACGATGCCCGAGGGTATCGATCCAGTTCGGCGTCATGCGATGCTCGTCCGCGATGATGACACGCACCGAGCCGTCCGCCTCGTACTTGGCAGTGCGATTGTTCACGTGCGACCGGTGATCCTCGTATGAGAGCGGTTCGAACCAGTAGTTCGTGACCGTCAACCCCCAATAGGGGACCTCGGTCGGGGCGAACGTGACCACCAGCGCTTCGCCCGGCGCAAGCCGAAAGTAGCCCGATGAGAAACGATGCCCGATCGGCATCTCCGGCCGGCTCGGATCAGGGGCGGCCGGGATTTCGAAGAACACATTGGGCCCCGCAGCGGCGCGCCGCTCGACGATCGCCGCCCACGTATGCACCGATTTGTCGACATACGCCGCCGCGCGTTCCATTCCGCTGCGAACCTGCTCCAGCGTCAGCGGCGGCCGATGCGGAGCAGCGCCGTCCTTCCGCAACTCGAAGGTTGCGCTCTGCGTCTTGCCCCAGTCGTGCGTGTACTGGCGAATGTACAGCAGGTTGGCGTCGGGCTCGGTGCGGATCCAATTCCCCGGATGCGGCTGCGGGCTGAGCACAATCTCAAACGTGCCGTCCGACGCGACGGACAACTCCTGCTCGGTGAGTGCGCCCACCTGGCGGCTGACATCCTGCAAGCCGATCTTGCCGGCGTAGACGGTCAGTTCGATGAACGGCGCGGTGCCGCGGCGGCCGGTGAGACGGTAGGTCGCGGCACCGTCAATGAAGGCCTGATGGTAGTGCGCGTCGGGTGTTTCGCCTTCCCCGAGCGTGGTCGGCGTCACCAGTTGATAGACCGGTGGGTGTTCGGGGTCGGCGAAATCCACCGTGGCATCGAACCCCATACGCACGAGATGCACCAACTTGCGATACCCTTCAGCCTGGGTCAAATCGTCCCTCGGGGTGCCCTCGCGATCCAGAACGCGGCCGGCACGCTTCAGTTGTTCGCAGAATGCATCCCACGCCTCACTCGGTTTCTTCCCCATGGTTCCCTCCTCCGGCCGGGACGTGTCCGGCGTCGTCGATGACGTCCTCGACGACGTCGTCCGGCATGCTGTCAGGGTGATAGCGCACACGACCGCGCAGGCAGCCGCTCGTATGGCGTTCAAGCCTTCTCCGACTGCACGTTGTAATGCTCCGTGTAGAAGCGGAAGCGCTCGCGCACTTCGGCTGGATCGAGGCCGAACTGGTCGATCGTGTACCGGTGCTGGCCGTGCTTGCCCTGCGGGTTGTCCGCCAGAAAGGCACGCATGCGCCGCTCCGCCTCGGCGCTCAGCCGCAGCCCGAAGTGGTCGTACACCCGGCCCACCATGGCGATCGGGTCTTTTAGAAACTCGACAAAATGCACGTCGAAAAACTGTTTCGGGTCAACCTTGCCGCTGGCGCGGAAGGCCATGCCCTTGCGCAGTGCGCTCTCCCAGCTCTTGCTCCAATCCCGTCCGATTTCATGCGGATCGATGTCGTCGGTCGTCATGCGGCGGCCGGCAGCCACGAGGCTGGCGTGCGAGGCGAGGAACTTAATTGGATCGCGGTGTGTCAGGACGAACCGGGCATCCGGGTAGGTCTCGAACAGGCAGTCCAGACCCCAGAGGTGACCGACGCTCTTCAGCACCCAACGCTCGCCGGGACAATGCCACTGCATGTACTGCAGCTGCCGCTTGTGGGTGGCGTAGACCGAGTGGAGGTCCGTCTCTTCCACCCACGCCTCGTAGCTCGGCACGCGGAACTGGTTGGCGTAGATGATGCTCATGAAGTCGTAGCCTTGCAGCATCACGCATTCCTGCGCCAGCTGCGCCCCCATCGAGTGAATGGCTTTGTATTCCGGCACCAGACGGCCCGACGTGGTGGCGATCCACGCGTCGCACTCGGCGATGCGGGGATCGGTGGGGAAGGTGGCCCGCTCCGTCGGCGGCGACGGCCGGTGACACTCCCAGGTCATGGGCGCGCGGTTGTCCGGGTCCTGCGCGAACAGATCGTGCAAGATCGTCGAACCGGTGCGCGGCAGCCCGACCATGAAGATCGGGCGCACGATCTTCTCGTTGCCGATCTCCGGGTGCAGCTTCCAGTCGCGCGTCACCAGCAACCGGTTTTCCAGGTGACGCAGGAGGAGCGCGTGGGCGATGCCCCGTCCCTTCGCGTTCATCCGGGCCTCGGTTTCAAACGAGGCAATCAGCCGGCGCAGGCCTTCGTGAAAGTACGGCGGGCCGAAGTCGGACAGGCCCGTGTTGCGCATCGCCTCGTCCATCAACGACTGCGCATCGAGCACGCCGTTATAGGACAGGGCCGTGCGCAGCCATTCGATAACTTGTTCCGTTGTGCTCGTGGTCATCCTCGATGCTCCTGATCCAACGCTAAGACTCTGCTGAGAACCCCCTCCTTGCCAAGGTGGGGGAAGGGGGAGGTCGAATCGCCGCGACCTGGCCAACCTCCCCTGGCCCCTCCTTGGTAAGGAGAGGAATGCTCCTGCGCGCTCCTCAGATGAACCTCAGTCGAATGGCTCATCGAGAGCGTGTGGTAAGGGGACCCGACCATTTTTCAGCCTGCCGCCGAACGCCGATCGCGCGAAAGAATGAGGGCGCTCGTGGGCACGGCGGATGCAGCGGTGACCAGGACGTTGTGCACCTGCGGCACCTGGTTGACCGCCGTGCCACGAACCTGCCGCACGGCTTCCGCGATCCCATTCATCCCGTGGATGTAGGCTTCGCCAAGCTGGCCGCCGTTCGGATTCACCGGCAGTCGTCCACCGAGTGCGATGTTGCCGGCCCGGATGAAGTCCGTCGCTTCACCGCGAGCGCAGAAGCCGAACTCCTCCAACTGCGGCAGGATGAGCGGGGTGAAGTGATCGTAGAGCACCGCCGTCTGGATGTCCTGCGGACCAAGCCCGCTATCCTCCCACAGCTGCCGCGCGCACAGGCCCATCTCCGGGATGTCGGTGATCCGCGGGCGATAGTAGCTCTTCATCATCTGCTGGTCCTCGCCGCTGCCTTGGACCGCAGACGCGATCACGACCGGCGGTTGTGGCAGATCGCGGGCGCGCTCCAGCGTGGTCACCACGAAGGCCTGGCCACCGTCCGACTCCTGGCAGCAATCGAGCAGGTGCAACGGCTTCACGATCCAGCGACTGTTCTGGTGATCCTCGAGCGTGATCGGTTTTTGGTAGAAGAAGGCGGCGGGATTGGTGGCGGCATGCTTGCGAAACGCCACAGCGACACGGCCGAAGTCCTCGCTTGTGGCGCCGTACTCGTGCATGTAGCGCCGCGCGAACATGGCGACCCACTGCGCCGGCGTGAGCAGGCCGTAGGGCGAACTCCAGCCGTAGTCGACCCCCGCGGGTGTCGGTCCCGTCGGCAAGCCCTGTACACCGGCACCGAAGCGGAAACCGGAGCGTTCGTTGAAGGCGCGGTAGACCAGCACGTACTTCGCCGCACCGTTGTGCACAGCCATCGCCGCCTGGTGAATCGTGCCGCACGCGGCGCCGCCGCTGTGGTGGATCCGGCTGAAATGGGTCAGCTCCTTCACACCCAGATTCCGCGCCACCTCGATTTCGGGATTCTCCTCGACGGTGAAGAGGACAATACCGTCGATCTGCGCCGGGGTGAGGCCGGCGTCGCGAATGGCCGAGTCGCTGCACTCGACGGCGAGGCGGATAGTGCTCCGGCCGGAGTCCTTCGAAAATTCCGTGGCCCCGATGCCAACGATGGCCGTCTTGCCCGCAAACGCCCGCGTCATCGCACCCTCCCCTGGCTTGGCAGTTCCAGCACTGTGCTGCCGGTGACGTGATCGCCCCGGCTGTTGTATCCGCGGATGCTGACCTCGATGAGGTCGTGGCCGTCCTGGGTGTTCTTCGCGAGCACCGTGCCCGACATGGTCATCGTGTCGTGCGGATAGTTGGGCGCCCCCAAGCGAATGTTCAGGCTGCGCATCACCGCTTCCGGCCCGGCCCAATCGCTGAGGTAGCGGCCGCACAGCCCGCCCGTCGTCAGAATGTTCATGAAGATGTCCGGCGAGCCCGCCGTCCGGGCGGCGTCAACATCGTGGTGCACGTCGGTGAAATCGCGCGACGCCAGAGCGCCAGCCACGATCAGTTTGGTGGTAATCGGGATGGGACACGGCGGCAGCTCGTCGCCGGCGTTGACCTCATCAAAGCGCAGCGTTGTCTCCCGCCGCGGCGGCCGCGCCGGCCGGAACATCGGCAGCGTCAGCTCCGGATCCGGGCTGCGCAACACCAACTCCACCGGCATCCCCACCGCCACCTTGCTC
>JAGDMS010000534.1 GCA_017860575.1 Deltaproteobacteria bacterium
TACAGCGCCTTGAGGTAATTGCGGAATCGTGCGACAAATGCACCTCTGTGCTAGAGCCCAGGTAGTCTCAAGGTTGTAAGGTCTTGTAGTACAATAAAATTTGACGGGCGACGTTGCTTGATGGCGTGCACGCCTGCCTGAACGGCCTCGGACTCAAGGGCCGCGACCGGAACCTGCCATGGTGCAGACGGCATCAGTTGAGTTGCGGGCAGTGCACCGCTGCGGATCAAGCGGTGAACGGAGCCAACGCAGATGGCCAATCGCCGCGCCGTTTCGTCGACGCTGATCGTCTCCTCGCGCGGGGTGTCTGGATCAAAGGGCGCGATCCCCAGACGCTCGCGCAGCGCACGCACCTCAACGGTCGTCCACGACTGACCATCGGCTGACTTACAGCGCATGCGGTTCATCGTGACCGCCAACTGGCGGTCGGACCACTGTTCACCGAGTTTGCGGATCACCTCGACCGGACTTGGGTAGCGGTCATCGGGGTAGCGCCCAGTGCGCACCCGCGCCACCCGCACCTCCGTATGGCGCCCGCCTTTCCAGTGAATCGTCACCACGGCTTCATTGGATGCATCATCGAGGTCGAGTACCACTTCCTCGATGAGGAGGTGCGTCAGCCGTTGCTTCGTGCCCGCCGCGGTGCCGGGTAAGTTCCACACGCTCGG
The DNA here is from genome assembly GCA_017860575.1 of Deltaproteobacteria bacterium. Classification (GTDB taxonomy): domain Bacteria; phylum Desulfobacterota; class Binatia; order HRBIN30; family HRBIN30; genus JAGDMS01. Next base: position 669 of record JAGDMS010000534.1, read on the forward strand.
CAGGTCCTGCGCCAGCGCCAGTAAGGCGTCACGGTCGATCTCCGGCCTGTCCTCGAGGCTTCGATCCATGTCCACCAACCGCGCTTGGAGCTCAGCGACACGTTCCAGGGCACGGTTCCAGCGCGCTTCCAGTTCGCGCGCGACGAGTCGCTTGGTGGGGTCAACCGCCTCGTAGCGGCGTGCGGCCAGGGACGCCTCGTAGTGTGCCTGCTCGAGTTCATGCGCAAGGGCCTGTCGTACATCGGCGTCGGCCTGCAGCGTCTGTTCGCCGGCGCGAATCGCCGCCGCGATGGCGTGCTCGCCGACCACCTCCAACAGTTGCCCGGCGACGGCGCGATCAACACGCACGCCTCCAATGCCAATACACAGACCGGTGCCGTTGTGATCGTCGTCTCCGCGACACTGATACCGATGCACCTGACTGGCGCTGGAGCCATAGGCGACGCGCATCATGCGCCCGCAGCGGCCGCAGCGCATGAGCCCGGTCAGGAGTGCCCGACCGCCTCTGGCGGACTTTCGTGAGGTACGCTGTTTCATGTGGGCGTTCTCGGCAAGCAGCCGCTGGTTGGCGTCGAATTCCTCCCAACCGATGTACCCCGGATGGTGGTCTTTGATCAAGACACTCCAGGTTTCTTGTGGCTTGCGGTGTCCGATGCTCTTGCGCGCTCGCCCGTCGATGACCTGCGTGTGCGTCGCGGTACGCCCAAAGACGTAGGCCCCGGCATACATCGGCTGCTGCAAGATCAAGATGATGCGGTGATAGGCGGGCGGTTGCCACGCGATGCGTTGCCCGCCTGGGCGTTGCCGTAAGAGGGGGAACTGCAGGTCAGCGCGGGTTGCCCACAGAACGACCTGGCGGGCGCTGCCGAGCTCGCGGAACTTGCGAAAAATCAGCCGGATCGCCTCGACCACCCGCTCGTCCGGATCCATGTCGATGCCGCCCAGTTCGTTCCAGCAATACCCCGGTGGCAGTGCAAAGCGCAGCTCGCCGCGTTTCGCCTTGGCGTCGCGCGCCGCCAAACCCCGCTGGCGCAGCAGCGTGAGTTCATACTCGGACATGCTCCCCTTGAGTCCAAGCAAGAGACGATCATTGCTCAAGCGCGGATCGTAGACGCCCTCTGGGTCGATCACGAGGGCGCCGACCAAGGCGCAGAGGTCAATCAGGTGGTGCCAATCCCGGCCGTTACGCGCGAGACGGGAGGCTTCGAGGCAGAACACCGCCCCGACCGATCCGGTGCAGACCGTCGCCACCAGCTTCTGGAAGCCGGGGCGCTCAACCAGCCCGGATCCGGACCGTCCCAGGTCGTCATCAATGACGTTGGTCGCCGCAAAACCCATCGACTGTGCCACCTCCACCAAGGCGTACTGGCGACGCTGGCTCTCAGTATGGGAGGCCACTTGCCCCGGCGTCGATTGGCGCACGTAAATGGCGGCGCCGCGGCGCAGATGTTCCTCGGTGATTTTAGGATTCATGTCCCGCTCCCTGCTCGGCGGGCGCTGCCGGCGTCTCCACGCCGTAGGCCTCCAGCAGCAGGTCCGCGAGTGCGCTGATCAGCGCTTCGCGGGTCTCGGTGTCCAGTGGTTGGTGCGGCGTCGGCTCCAAGTGGAGCGCCAGTTGATTCGGCGTGCGGTTCGTCGGTCGTTGCATGGGGGTGACCCTCCGTTTGTGAGGGATCCGATGATGCAACGTGCCTGAACGCCGTCGACTGTTCTGAAAGCACCTCCCGCAGTTCGATCAACGCCGCAAGGCAGACCTGGGGCGGTCCCAACGACATCGCGGCACAGGCCGCGGCGTCTACCATCCAACCGGGCAGCTCGCGCGAGACATCGCGGCCAACTTCCACGTGGACCACTTCCTGACCACGGCGCCCGGTCCGTCTGAACAACGGGACCTGTTTGCCGTGCAATGGATGCCATGGATACTCGATCACCACCGAAAGCGATCGGTATGCGCAATGGCGTTTGATTCCAGACACTGGTGACGGCACCCTATACCGCCGCGGCGGTGCCTTTTGGACCCGCATCCAGCTTGATCGGGAGGACCCCCTGGAGCTTAGGTCCATTGGGCTGCAAGCCACCATGGCCTGG
>JAGDMS010000535.1 GCA_017860575.1 Deltaproteobacteria bacterium
TCGCATGTTCGCTCTTGGCCGGGTCAAGTCCGTCGACCTTGACCTTTCAATGTCGGGTGAAGAAACCGGTGCAGCCGTTGGTCTTGTCCAATCCTGGGCTCGGACGCGACCCTCAGCCGACGTACAGCGAGACGCCGGCACTGACTGCAGTACAGCGTTTCCAGCCATCGGGCTGGGGGCTGCGGCGGGCGAGTCGCTGCCAAGAGCCGCCAATGCTTCTCTCGTCGTGCCGCGATAATTGCAATTCCGCAACCTGCGGCTTCCCAGCGGCGGTCGGGACTGAGGTAGTGAGCATGGCAAATCAACTGGACCTGCAGGGCAAGCGCGCCCTCATCACTCACGCTGACGCGTTCATGGGGCAGCGGGTTGCCGCTGGCGAGTGTCGGCCGGAAGCGCGCATTGCTCCCGACGCATTAGAGGTCGATACCGTTACTTCCTGAGCGCCCCCCGGTGACGAGATGGACGGTCTAAACGTCGCCGTCTACGAAGGCGAGCATCCGAGCAGTTCGTACCAGGCGGCCGAAATGCCGATGGACATCGCTGAAGCCAACGCGATCGCCGGGGCGCGCGGGTTGCCCTGGCGCTTCGTCGCGGATCGGGGAAGCTTGCGGCGGCGCTGCGCCGTGCGCAGAAAAAAGCCCCGGCACGGAGCCGGGGCTGCAAGCTGTATCCTCTCCGAGGAAGAAGAAGATACGGCATGACGTTGGTACTCCCCGTCACGCTTGGATTGTCACATCTTGAATTCCAGCAGTGAACCTAAACAACCCTCCGATGGCATTGCGTCGATGTCCGGATGAGCGGCTCATCCTTCTGATAGACGCCCTTGTGGCGCTTTAAGGCCGTTAAGGACCAACGCGTGCTCTCTCTCGCGTTAGTCCCCACCGCTGTAGCATTCCCCGGCGCCGGCAATTTCGTCGATGCAGATGCCCCTGTTGGTTCCACCACCGATTCCTCCGTAGTTGAAGATCGTGCCGTAATTGACCATGGTCGCGGCCTGAGTAACGTCGATGAGACCTCCCCAGTTGATGATCTTGCCGAGGTTGATCATCATGGAACTACCCTCCCAGTTGACGAAGACGCCGCCGGGGGCATCGGCTGTGCCGACATAGGTTGTGCCGTAATTGATCATCGTGCCCCCGCTGTTGAAGCTGCCTAAGGACGAAGATGGCGACGTGCCACGATTGTTGGTCAATGTGCCGTAGTTGGTAAAGCTGCCTGAGTTGTAGAAGCCTCCGGCAAGATCATCGGGGTCCGCCGAGGAGGCATTGATGGTGAAACTGCCGGTGGTCGTGATGACGCCGCCGTTGTATATGCCGTAGCCGCCATTGGCTCCACTATTTGAGATGGTTATGCGGCCGGCGTTTGTCAGGGTGCCCGCGACATAGTAGTAGCCTGGATTCAGATGATTGTCGCGTCTGTTGTAGATGCCTACGCTGGTGGTACCGCTATTTGCGACTGTGATGACGCCAGGCGCGGAGTTGTCCAGGAGGCCAAGATTCTTGATGCCCCGAGTTTGATAGCGATTCTGGATGGTGATCGTGCCCGAGTTGGTCAGAGTGCCCGGGACGATGGTGAAAGGGTTCGGATCGGACGCGTCGTTGGGGCTGTACGAGACCGAGACGGTGATGCCCTCCGTGTCAGTGGTCTCGTTCTTGATCGTTATGGCGCCGGAATTGTCGAGAGTGCCCAAGACCAGGAGGCCCGCCAAGTACTGAGGCTGATCAAACTCCGTGCCGACACCGCCCGTATTCTCGACGATGATGGTTCCGTCGCTGTCGACGGTCACTCCGCGGTTGATAGTGAGGCTGCCTTTTATGTCGAGCACAGGTGCCTTGCTCAACCTGAAATTGGAACTCGCAACGCCGGCAGTTCCCTCAGGGATTGTGCAAGTGGGGGCCTTCCACGCGCCGCCGATGCTCTTGCACACCTTGTCGTTGAGGTCCGGACCGGGCTTGGGCGGTGCCCCATAAGACACACCCGAAGCAACGAATGCGGCCACGGAGAATGCGAGGACGGACGCGATTGTCCTTGTTGCCGTTTCCTTGCTTTCCGTATTGCTGCCACTGCTTTCCATCTTGCTCATTGTCGTATCTCCTTTCGACTTTCGGCGAACCCACATCAGCGGTGACGGTCGGAGACTCGTTTCCTATTCTCATCCGCGTATCGAGCGTTGCCACTCAAGGCATCGTGGGTCTCTACCCCGTTGCGGCCCACTTACCGGTGAGCCATCCGTTCTCGCGTTGCGTGCGATCTATGCCGGATGCATGGAACCGCACGCCCAGCGATGCATTTCAACTTCACTCTGCGCGTATTGCCTGGGACCCGACTTGTGCAAGATCAAGATCGGGCTATGGCCGCCGCGATGCGCGGTGCGCCGACGGCCTGCGGGCGCTGGCCCGGCGCGCGCTGACGGAGGCTGCGGCGGCCGCAGGGATGCTCACTGAGCGCGCGGCGGCGGCCTCTCGCTCGGCGCCAGCGTGCGTATCGACGCCGAAACACCGTGCGCCAAGCCCCCGGCCGGCATTTCCAGTAGCGGCTTGCCGCCGACGCGAAGGTCGGGATTCGGCCGCAACGTGCCGACCATCGCCGCCTGCTGAACGGCGGCTGTCAGCCTAAACCGGGCCTCCCGTTGCGGCAGGCCAACGTCAACTCATGGCCGGTACTCGTCCGACGACTACGAACAGACAACGTCAGGTGAAAAGCGCAGAGCTGCCGTTCAATCCATCAAGCCCAATGTCCGACCCTAACCGCCAACCGGTCCCCGGCGAACGGTGGCCGAGCGTGGTAGCGGCTTGCGCCTGGCGCGGTGAGCCCTTGTGCGTGATCCCGCGTTCTCAGCGGCAAGACCTTGCTTTGACGGGACGATCAGCGCGGTGTTACCGTTCCTCTTGCTAAAGGCAGAGGTTTGAATTTCCAATTCACTGAACATGCTAACGCCCATGCGACGGGGCCGTAGCGCTGCAACCGGAGGCCCCATGACAACGAAACTCGATATCTCCAAGCTCACGCTGATGGACGCCATCGATCTCGCCGCTCTGATCGAGATCGAGGCGTTTAAGCGGTACACGCTATTCGCCGAACAACTCGGAAGCCGTGACTCTGGCGACGCCGGAGCGGTATTCAAATCGATGGCCGTCAACGAGAGGAAACACGGTGAGCAGCTCGCCGAGCGTCGGCTCGCACTATTTGGCGAAGAACCCCCAACGGTCAAGCTTGACGACATCTTCGATGTGGAGGCTCCCGATGTCGGCGCCCCCAGTACGAACATGTCCCCGCTAAAGGCGTACCAGGTGGCGTTGTCCTCCGAAAAGAAGGCCTTCACGTTCTACGACGAAGCCCTCCACTACGTGAAGCAACCGCACATCAGAGCGCTGTTCGAGGAACTGCGGGGCGAAGAGGCCGAGCACGTTCAAATGATCGAGGAGATCATCGCGAAGTTGCCGCCGTCGGCTGCGATGGACCTCGAGGACGAGGACACTTACCCCAACAAACCAGTTCGCAGTCATGGGTACGAGTGAATCGAGCGAGGGACGGCAACGCCACGCACAAGTATCCGCGCAAGAGATACTATCCGACCAAGCGGGTTGCATTCATGCGAAGGTCGGACCAAGGTCTTGATCGGAACGAATTACCCGATTCGCCTTGCCGTTCAGCGTCGGCTTTGGAGCCGGAACATTTACTACCGCTTCTGGCCGGGTCAAGTCGGACGACTTTGACCTTTCAATGTCGGGTGATGGCGGTCGAACAGCCGTTGAGCTCGTGAAAATGTACGCCCGGCCCCGACCCGTGACCACCAGTCGTGCGTCCCCGAAGCAGGCGTTCCACGAATTGCGCCCCGGAAAGCGGCAGGTAGAACCAAGGCCGCAAATGAACAGGATCGACCCATCGCCGAATTGCCTCGTCAGCTCGCGCCAGCAGCCTTGTTGCGGGGGTGATGGGCGAACAGCCGATCACCCTGCTCCGTGGGGGCGTACAGGAGGACTTCGGGCTCGGTCAGGCTGATTGCCGGATCGATTATCCTGGCCACGTTGAGGTAGTGGAAGCCCATTCCGCCGACGGCCGGTCCCATGCCACCTCATTGATCGACTGGCGCCCCAGAGACGAATCGAACGTCCGACCTGCCCCTTAGGAGGGGGCTGCTCTATCCACTGAGCTACCGGGGCGAAGCGGCGAAGCGTCAAATGATAGCGGATTGCGCGCGGTGGCGTCACCTTCAGCGTATACCGTCGAAGCGCGTTGCCCGCCACGATTGCGCGGCCGTGTCGCGGCAATCGTGCATCAAAGAACGTCCTCAGGCGCCGGAACCGCCTCGTTTCGGCGAAAATAGCGCCTGCGCAACCGACCCCCCTCCGGGCCACCGTGACGTTCGACTCGCTGTCATTCCTGGCTTTCCTCGTGCTGATCTACGCCGCCTACTGGTGCGTGCGCACGTGGCGGGTGAGGAAGATGCTCCTGCTCGGCGCGAGCTATCTGTTCTACGGCGCCTGGAATCCGTTCTTCGTGCTGCTGATCGTGGCCACCACCGGCTTCGACTGGATCGCCGCGCGGTGGATGGAGCGGATGGATCGGCAGGACCGGCGCAGGCTCGTGCTCGCGGCGTCGATCACGGTCAACCTGTGCGCGCTCGGCTTCTTCAAGTACGCGC
>JAGDMS010000536.1 GCA_017860575.1 Deltaproteobacteria bacterium
GCTTCGTCGTCGATGAGCAGCACGCGGCCTTTCATGCGGGGAGTCCTCCTGGGTCTGGGACCAGTTCTAACTCATTTGCGTTCGGCGAACAACCGGAAACGTCAGTTCTTCACGCGTCGACAAAGGACAGCGCCGAACAACGGTGAATCACCCTCCCTTACCGAAACAACACACAACAGACACAAAAGAATCACCCGGCGCGTGTAAACTGCTGTCTGGAGGCGATATGCTCTCCAGGGGATCGGCGCTTCCGCCGCGCAGTCTCATAGCCCTAATCATCGGGATCACGGTAGTACCACTCGCCATTCTCTTATGGCTCGGGTGGCGTCTGCTCGAACAGGACCGCCTCCTGGAAAACCAGCAGGCCCAGCAACGGATCGAGCTCGCCGCAGACCTCGTTGTTGCAGGGCTTCAGCGCGTGATCTCGCCCTATGAGCAGCGCATGGTAACCGGCGGCGACCAGTGGCTCGAGGGGGCTGTCGTGGTCACGTTTCGCGACGGCCTCGTCGAGGCCTCCCCAAGAGAGCGCGTTGCCTACCTCCCGGTCGTAAAGCCGCTTTGGGAGGTCCCCGATTCGACGTTTGCTCCAGGTGAAGCGCTGGAGTTTGAGAAGCAGGACCATCTCGCAGCCATCAAGCTGTTTAGCCAACTGGCGATATCCGCGGATCCGGCAGTCCGGGCAGGCGCGCTCCTGCGTCTCGCGCGAAATCTTTCCAGCGTCGGCCGTTCTCACGAAGCGCTCGCTGCATACGCCTCGTTGTCGGAGATGGAAGGCGTTGCGGTCGACGGCGTGCCGGCCGGATTGATCGGCCGATATGCGCGCTGCAAGCTATTCGAAGAGGCCAAACGCGAAACCGACCTCCGGTCCGAGGCGACGCTCCTCGATACCGAGCTGCATTCGGGCCGCTGGGCCCTGACCGCGCCGGTCTACTGGCTGTATGCTGCAGACACCACGAGATGGACCGGGTCACCTACCGAACACCAAGCTGAGGTCTTCGGGGAGGCTGCCGGTGCGCTCTGGGAAAGGTGGAAATCGATGCCCCCGGGGAAGAGCGCAACTTCCGGCAGGGAGTCTCTGGCTATCGACGGCCAGACGCTGGCGGTACTCTGGCAAACCACCGATGATTCCTTTCGCGCTCTGTTGGCCGCACCAACCTTCGTTCAATCGCAGTGGCTGGCTGCGATCGCCCCCGTCGTCAAAGAGCAGAAGGTACTTCTGGGACTCCGTGATTCCGAAGGAAACAGCATTAGCGGAACCGTCGGGACTACCGCTGCTCTGAAGGCCACGCGAAACGCTGCTGAGACCGCGCTGCCATGGAGCCTCACAGTCTGGAGCATCGATCCGCCGGGCCCAGGCCGGGCATTCGTTCTGCGCCGGCAGCTGCTCATCGCAGGATTCGTCCTGCTGGTCTGCATGGCTCTCCTGGCCAGCTTCCTCATCTTCAGGGCGGTCAACCGGGAATTCGCCGTGGCGCGTTTGCAGTCAGATTTCGTGGCCGCCGTCTCGCACGAGTTTCGGACACCGCTCACTGCGCTGCGGCAGTTTACCGACATGCTGCGCGAGCGTGAAAGCCTCACCGACGACCGCCGCCGGCTCTGCTACGAGGCACAGTCGCGCGCCACCGACAGGCTCACACGGCTGGTGGAGTCACTGCTCGATTTCGGTCGGATGGAGGCGGGCGCGCGTCCCTATATATTCGAACGATGTGACTGCACTGAGCTTGTCGAGCGTGTGGTGATGGACTTCCGGGGCGAAGCGCAGGCTGCGGGATATCAAATCGAGTTTTGCGGCAATGGTCCCGCCTGGATCGAAGCGGACGGCGGGGCGCTGTCGCTGGCCGTATGGAACGTCCTGGACAACGCCGTCAAGTACTCGCCTGATCATCGTACAGTCGAAGTCGGTTTGAACCGCGGTAGAGCAACTGTGTCCGTCTGGGTGCGAGACCACGGCATCGGCGTCCCGGCCCACGAACGCGGGGCGATCTTCGCAAAATTCCAGCGTGGCAACGAGGCGCGTGTTCGAGGGATCAAAGGAACTGGAATCGGCCTTGCGATCGTAGAGCACATCGTGAGAGCCCACCATGGACGCGTGGAACTGGAAAGCGCACCAGGCATGGGGAGCATCTTCACCGTCGTGCTTCCCCTGAAGGAGTAAGAGATGGCCCGAATTCTGATCGTGGAAGACGAACCGGATATTGCGCTCGGCCTGGAACTCGATCTGCGCAATGAGGGCTACGAGGTCGAGGTGGTCGGCGACGGCGAGCAGGCGAGCCGTCGCGCCCGCGAGCCCGGCTGGGATCTGATTCTCCTCGATGTCATGTTGCCCCGCCTGGACGGATTCGAGGTCTGCCGGGAGTTGCGGCGTGCCAAGGTTCGAACGCCGGTCCTGATGCTTACAGCGAAGGTGCATGAGGCTGAGAAGGTGATGGGCCTAGACATGGGGGCCGATGACTACGTCACCAAGCCCTTCAGCCCACGGGAGCTACGCGCCCGCATTCGCGCGCTGCTGCGCCGGGCGGCCCCGGAAACCGAATCCGTGCATCGGCTCGGCGACTGCGAAGTCGACTTTGAACGCGCCGAATTGCGGCGTGCCGGAGAACGCACGGACCTCACCGCGATCGAGCTCAAGATGCTGCAATTCTTCCTGCGCAACCAGGGGCGTGTGCTGTCCAGGGAGCAGGTCATCGACGAGGTCTGGGGCCGCGATGTCTATCTAACAGACCGGGTCGTGGATACGCACATCGTCAA
>JAGDMS010000246.1 GCA_017860575.1 Deltaproteobacteria bacterium
CAAACGCCGCAAGGGGCGGCTTACCGGCGTTGACGAATATCTCGCCCGCTACCCCGAGTTGCATGATGTGTGGGGATTCTCGACCATCGTGATCGAAGCGCAAGACGCCGTGGCCGCGGGCTCGCTGTCCCTGCCGCACGATGATCCGTTCGACCGCATGCTCATCGTGCAAAGTCGCCGCCTCGGTGCCCGCATCGTGACGTGCGACGAGGCGATTCGGCAGTACGTCGCCGGGTGCGTCTGGTAAGCGCCGGCTGGTGCCGAAGCGCGGAGGAGCGAGCGCGCGGGCGTGCGCCGGCGTGAGGGTGTGCGGGCATGAGGGCGTGGGGGGCCCCTCCGGGTCCGGGCTCTTCCGAGCCCCCAAGGCCCCAGGCCCTCACGCCCTCACGCCCCTAGAATAGCGTGGTGACCAATGTTCCCAGCACCGAGATCGGACTCTGGTCTTCCAGGCCGCTGGCGGCGCGGTTGACGCCGCGCAGCGCCGACTGGGCGTCCTGGTAGAGGGCGTCGTCCTGCACGATGCGACCCAGCGTGCCTTCGCCGCTGCGGATCTGGCCGGAGATCTCCTCGAGGTTGTTCGCCGTCACGTTCAACCGCGCCACGGCTTCGCGCACGTCATCGTACAGTGCGCCGTCGCTGTTCACCAGCTTGCCCAGATCGCCTTCGCCGCGCGACAGACGGTTCGAGACCTTTTGCAGATCAGCCAGCACCGCTTCGGCGTGTTCGTACAGTCCACCGTCATTCAGCAGCTTGCCCAACGTGCCCGTGCCGCGGTCGAGCTTTGCCGTTATCGAGTCGATGTTCCCGAGGGTCTGCTGGAGCGCCGTCCGATTCTCCTCGAGCATGTCGTTGACGTTGGTCAGCAGGCGCTCCTGATTGCGGTTGAGTGAGTCGGCCAGGTCCTGGACGCTCTGCGCGACGGTCTTCAACTCGGTGATCATCGCGGTCAAACCAGGCGGGGTTTCGCCCTCGATGGTGTCGCCGTCCTTGAGGACCGGGGAGGCGGGAGTGCCGAGCGAGATGGAGATGAACCGGCTGCCACTCAATGCCTGGAAGTCGAGCCGGGCGACCGAGTCCCGGCGCACGACCGCGCGGTGCTCGAGCTTGAGGCTGACCCGTACCCCTTCCGGCTGCAGGGTGACGGTCTCCACCTTGCCAAGCTTGAGGCCGGCCACCTGCACGGTGTCGCCGCTGCGCAGGCCTTCCACATTGGGGTAGGTCACGTACAGCCGGTAGCCTCGGGTGAAGAGACCGGTGCCCACCGTGACCTCGATGGCCACGATGACCAGGAGGATACCGATGAGAAAGAAGAGGCCGACTTTTTGTTCGTTGGTCATGACCGTGTTTGCCTTTCGAATCCGCTAGTCAATATCGTGAATCTTTCGGAGTGCACGCATCAGGGTTCCCCTCCTTACCAAGGAGGGGCCAGGGGAGGTTGGACAGGTCACGGCGCTTCGACCTCCCCCTTCCCCCTCTGTGGTAAGGAGGGGGTACCAAGCCTGAGAATCCGGATTCTATGCGAAGAATTCTGCCAGTCACCTTGGACATTAGACCTTGGACTTTGGACTGCGGGCGCAGCCTGCGCCTTACAAGTTCAGATTCGCGGCGCGGATGAACTCCTGCGTGTGTGCGTTGGGGCTGCGGCTGAGTTCCTTCGCCGGTACGTAATCGACGATCACGCCGTCGTGCAGCACGGCAATGTGGGTCCCGATATGGGTCGCGAGTTGGAGATTGTGTGCGACGATCACCTGGGTGGTTCCCCGTGTTTCCTGGATACGCTTGACGAGTTCGCCAATCTGCTCGGTGAGGATCGGGTCGAGGTCCGCCGTCGGCTCGTCGTACAGGATGATCTGCGGCTCCACCGCCAGTGCGCGGGCGATCGCCACGCGTTTGCGCATGCCGCCGCTCAGGTCGCCGGGCAGCTTGTGCTCGGTGCCGGACATGTCGACCTGCTCCAAACAGGTAGCCACGATGCGTGCGATCTCCCTGGGCGGACGCGTGTGGTATTCCCGCAGCCGCAAGCTGACGTTCTCGGCCACCGTCATGGAGTTCAGCAGCGCCGCGCTCTGGAAGACCATCGACAGCCGAAACGGCTTCTTACCAGGAGGGAGCGCCAGGTAGTCGCGCAGATCCATTGAGTCGAGATGGATGGAGCCGGCGTCCGGTGTTTCCAGCCCGGCGATGTGCCGCAGCAGCACCGACTTGCCCTCGCCGCTGCCACCGACGATGACCATGATTTCGCCCGCGTCGATGTGCAGATCGACGCCCCGGAGCACGGGAACCCCATTGTAGGATTTCCGCAGCCCGCGAATGTCGACGGCGACGCCTCCTGCAGGCTGCTGCACAGCCCCACCCCGTACTTCGACGGGCTCATGCTTCGGCGAGCTCAGCAGAGCGGATCCCCTCCCCGATTTCATTCAACTTTTCCGCTCACCCTGAACTTGTGGAAGGGTGTCCAAGAGCAACTTCAGCAAACTGCTCACTTCGGCCATGCGTCAGAAGAGAATCGCGAGGCGGACGATGATGTAGTCGAAGATGATGATCAACACGAAGCTCCACACCACGGCCGCCGTGGTCGATGCCGCCACCCCGGCCGCGCCGCCTCGCGTGCGCAGGCCGAGGGTGCAGCACACGGTGGTGATGGTCATGCCGAAGATCCCGCCTTTGATGAGCCCGACCAGCACGTCCTTGAAGTTGATCCACTGCGTCAGGTTGTCCAGGTACTGGCGGACGCTGATCTTGACGGCCGGATCGAAGGCGACCACGACCGCACCGCCGGCGATGCCGACGACGTCGGCGTAGAGGACGAGCATGGGCAGCGCCAGGGTCATCGCCACGAAGCGCGGGACCGACAGGAACTGCAACGGGTCGATGTCCATCGTCTTCAGGGCGTTGATCTCGTCGTAGACCGCCATCGACCCCAATTCGGCGGCGATCGCCGAGCCGGCGCGGCCGGCGACGAGAAAGGCCATGATCACCGGCCCCAACTCCTTGGTCATCGCCAGCCCGACGATCGAGCCCAGGATTTCCTGGGAGAATTGCTGCAGTTGATCCGCGGCCTGGACGACAAGGACCATGCCGACGAACAGCGAGACCAGGAAGGTGAGGGGGAGGGTGTCCGTTCCAATGCGCACCAACTGTTCCATGATGCGGTTCAGCGAGCGGGGCGTGAGACGGATGCGCTGCAGCGTGCCGAAGTAAATGTAAGCTGACTCGCCCATGATCTGCAGCGTATCGAGAATCGACCGACCGATGCTGCCGAGGACTCCCGGACCGCGGTGCGGTGAAACGGGCTTTTCGGCGATTTCGGACACTCGTGTCATATCGCTTACCGCTCGCGCCTCACGTACACGGGATAGCGCGTCTGCTCACCATCGGATGATACCAGATCCCAGAGCAGGCTCCACCGTGTCGGCTGGTTGCCGTTGCGGTCCGCGGAATAGAGCTGCCACAGCGGTGCGTAGAGTCGCGCGATGGTGCGATTGTGTGGGAAGAGTGCGTCGAGCAGCGACAGGGTGGAGACGTGTGTGTTCCGATCCTCGTCGGTGGCGCGCACCAGGGGGAACATCGTGAGCAGGTGCCGTTCGCGGTTGTACTGCGGCTGCAGTTCGTCGATCTTGCGGCCGAGTACCAGCAGCACGTCGTTGCGGTGGTACTGGTATGCGTCGTCCTCCTGGCCCTGCCAGCGATATGCCGGCCACAGGACGAAGCCGCGCTGCACCGCGCCCAGGCGTGAATTCCCGTAGAATGGCGCCAGGCGCAGCGACGTCCGCTCGCCCGTTTCGAGATTGCGTTGCGATACCCACAGGGGCCAGGGGAAGCCCCAGGTCTCGGTGTGCGCGTTCTGGTCGACGGTGTGGGTGAAGAACGGACCGAGATAACTGCGGCTGTGCACATTGGGCGCGTCACTGCGGGAGAAGAACGGGAACGATACCAGGGTGTGCTCGCGTTCGGGGCGGGTGAAGTGCCGTTCGGACGAAATGTAGAACGGCCAGAGGACGTAGGTGAATCGCTTCTCCTCCCCTTGCTCCTCCCAGCCATAGATGGGCCAGAAACGATAGCCGCGGCCAAGGGTGCCTTCCGTCCGTTCGCAGAAGGGAAACGGCTTCCATGTCCGTTGCGCCAGCGGTTGCTCCAGACGCAGGTACAAAGGAAAGACGATCGCGTGGAAGCGTTGGTAACCCAGGAAATCGTGCAGGTCGGCATACAGCGGCAGGATGGCGAATTCGGTGCCGAGGACGCGACTGTAGCGGTAGAAGACCAACGGGAAGATGGTAAAACGCCGGTCCCACTCTTCCGGCCGCCGGGCTTCCTGCGAGGTGAAACTGATCAGCCCGACCAGGCGGTGGCTGGCCGCGTCCGCTTTCCACTGCGAGATCCAGATGGGGTAGAGCAGGGCGAACTCGCCTTCGCCGGTGGCGGGATCACGGTGGTACGAGAAGAGTGGGCGGAGCGTGAACTCATTGGCTGCGGGGCCGCGTTCGTACTGCACCAACGGTCCGAGCAGACGCAGGCTACGCTGGCCGGTGGCGTCGCTGTGATAGCGGAACAGCGGCCACACCTGGATGTCGGTGGCGCGGGCCGGTGCGCTCAGGAGGCAGCAGAGCAGGGCAGCCGCAGCGGCTCCTTTGCCCTGATTCATCGGGCTGTTACGCGGGAACGTGGCCGTACCCGGTCACGACGTGAAGGTGATGCTCTGGAGGTCGCGGGCGCGGATCTGGTAGAGGCCGACGTTGGTTTGTCCGTAGATGGTGAGCGAGTTGCGCACACGTAGCGTGACGGTATCGCCGCTCTTCAGGTGGATTGTCGCGCGGCTGTAGTCGTGCGAGTCGGCGGTAAAGTCGACGCTGGTGATGTTTTCGAACGCGATCCGCAGGTTGCCGCGCCCCATGTCGCCTTCCAGTTGCACGTCGCCGCCGATGTTCAACCGATGGACCTCGACCTTGGTGCCGTCCTTGTCGACCACCGTGGCGCGGAAGTCCATGGCCGGTTGGATGACGTCTTTGCCGCCGGTTGTCCCCATGCCGAGCAGCAGCGGTGCCAGTCCCACCAGGACGGAAAACAACCCGATCAAGCCACGATTCTTGCGGTGCATCCGTTCTCCTCGCGTCAGTGGAGTCAGTGGTGAAATAGCATATCACTCCGAGCGCGCAATTGCGTGGGCAAACCCGCCGGGAACCCCACAGGGGAGCGACTTGCCCTAGCGTCGCGAAGCCGCTATTGCCCTCCCGTGGCAGGCTGGTGTGCCGTGCATCTCGAGAATTGCGACCGCAGCGACACCGCACACCACCAGCTCTCGGCGTATGACAACAACGAGCCCGATGGATGACGCGCACATCATCTTTGACAACGTGCGCATGGCATTTGGGGACCGCGAGGTTTTGCGGGGGCTCTCGTGCGGCTTTCCGCGGGAAAAGATCTCCGTCATTCTGGGCGGCAGCGGTTCCGGCAAGACGACAGTGTTGCGTTTGATCGGCGGGCTGGTGCACCCACAGAGCGGCCGGATCATCGTTGCGGGGGACGATATCAGCAGGCTGTCGGAGACGCAGATGTATCAAGTCCGGGAGAAGCTGGGCATGATGTTCCAGGGCGGCGCGTTGCTGGATTCGCTCACGATCTTCGATAATCTGGCGATGCCCTTGCGGGAGCACATGAACATGACCGAAGCGGAGATCGCCGCGGAAGTGCATCAGCAACTCACGGCCGTCGGGTTGTCGGATGTTGATGATCTGCTGCCGGGGCAACTCTCGGGCGGGATGATCAAGCGGGCCGCGCTCGCCCGGGCGATCATCACCAAGCCTGAAATCCTGCTGTGTGACGAACCCTTCTCGGGGCTCGACCCGATTTCGGTGAAGCGTATCGAAGCCTTGCTTCAGCGGATCAACCGGCACCTGCGCATTACGATGCTGATCTCGTCGCACCACATTCCCTCGACGATGCGGTTGGCGGATATGGTCGTCCTGCTGCGGCCCGACGGCGTCGTGTGCGGCTCCCCTGCGGAACTGCACGGCAGCCCCGATCCCCACATTGCCGGCTTCTTCAACGAGGAGGTTGACGAGGCGATCGCCGCCGAGGCGGCGCCCGCCGCGTTTTTCCCAGCAACCTCGCGGTGGGTACACGCATGATCACGCTCGTGCAAGACCTCGGATGGGCGGTCCTCCGCTTCGTCGACCATCTCGGCAAGATCGCGGTCTTTTCGACGCAGATCGGGCGCGCCGTTGTGACGCGGCCGGCGCGTGTGCGTCCGTTCATCAACGAGCTGTTCACCCTCGGGGTGCTGTCGCTGGTGATCGTGTGCGTGTGCGGTCTTGCCGTCGGCATGGTGTTGGGGCTGCAAGGCTACAACACGCTGCAACGGTTTGGTGCGACGCAGTCCCTCGGTGCGGTGGTCGGGTTGAGCCTCATCCGCGAACTGGGTCCGGTGCTGACGGCGCTGCTCGTGACCGGGCGCGCCGGGTCGGCCACCACCGCCGAGATCGGGACCATGGCCGCGACGGAACAGCTCGACGGGCTGCGCATGATGTCGATCAACCCGATCCATCTGGTGGTGACGCCGAAGGCGTTGGCGATGATCGTCGTTATGCCGATGCTCTCCGCCCTCTTCATCATGTGCGGCTTGGGCGGCGGCTACTTCGTCGGCGTGGCGCTCATGGGCCTCGACGGCGGCACCTACATTTCGAGTTTGCAGAACGCCGTGGACTACTACGACGACGTCGCCGGTAGTCTGCTGAAGGCGCTGGTATTTGGCGTCCTCGTGGGCTTGATTTCCACCTACCGCGGCTACACCGCTGCGCCGACGTCGGCCGGGGTCGCGGCGGCGACGACTTCGACGGTGGTGATCGGATCGGTCTGCGTGTTGATCTTCGACTATTTCATAACAGCACTGTGGGGAGTCTGATTGGATGAAGCGTTCAGCGGTGCGAGACTTCGTGGTCGGACTGTTCGTCCTCGCCGGCCTCAATGCCATCGCGTACCTGTCAATGAGTGTCGGCAACCTCTCCTTCCGCAAAGCGGGGGCCCTGACCCTGTTTGCCGATTTTGACGAGACCGGTGGGCTCAAGGCCCGCGCGCCCGTCGTCATCTCCGGCGTCAAGGTCGGGCAGGTGGAGTCGATCACGCTCAACAAGGACTATCGGGCTCGTCTCGAGCTGTCGCTCGACGAATCGTTGAAGCTCCCGATCGACACATCGGCCTCGATCGTCACCGCTGGTGTGTTGGGCGACCGTTACATCTCGCTGCAACTCGGGGGTGAGGACAAGGAGTTGAAATCGGGGGACGAGATCCGCTTCACCGAGTCCGCTGTGTTGTTGGAACGCCTGCTCGGCAAGTTCATGTACAACCGCGATGAGCCGAAGAAGGAGTGAAGCCAACCGTATGCGCATGAGCACGCCCCTCATCGCCCTCGTCATCGCAAGTGCCCTGGGCCTCGGCTGGCTGTCTCCGGCACCCGTGGCGGGCGCGTCGGAACCGCCCACGAATGGCAACCGTGACCCGCTCGAGGGATTCAACCGCAAGATCTTCTGGTTCAATGA
>JAGDMS010000537.1 GCA_017860575.1 Deltaproteobacteria bacterium
GAGCCGGGGAGAGCATCGGCATATTTCCCGAGGGCACGACAACACGGGGCGACCGCCTGCTGCCGTTCCATTCGAACCTGCTGGCACCGGCGCTCGAGGTCGGTTGCCCCGTTTGGCCGGTCGGCCTGCGCTATACCCAGCGCGGCAAATTCAGCAATGCCGCCGCGTTTGTTGGCGATATGGGTTTCGTTACATCCCTCGCCAACGTGCTGATTGCCGAGGACCTCGAGGTTGAGGTGGCGTTTCTTCCGCCGCTGGACGCTGCGGCGTACGAGAGCCGGCACACTTTGGCCCGCGCGGCGCATGCAGCGCTGTCGGAACACTTCGGTCTGGTTGAAGTGCCGGAGCGGGCGGAAGCGCCAGATAACGGTGCCAATTAGTGGTCGCCGGCCGCCAGCTTTCGCGGCCGCTGGACCTGCTACCGGTAGGACGCTTCGATTGCTGCCGGAGTCAATTGTTACCCTTCCCACTCATACATTACCCCTTGAGCGAGGCGGCGCCCGATCGACCCTTCAGCGATGATGGCTGCTGATTACCCCAAAGTAGTCCGCTCCGTTTCTGCCAGTAGGAGCCCGTGGCACAAACAAGGGTTCGGTCGGAAACTTGTCTTCTTGATAGCGAATGCGCTGGGGTGCAGGATCTCCGTAGAAACCGCGGGGCTCCGCCTGAGTGAAACGCTCTTCTAAGACCCGGCCACCACTGTCTCGGGTCACGGCGTACGTATTAACCTGTGTCCCAACGCGTCGGCTGAGCAGCCAGCCGTCGGCGCCAGCAACGTAGGCTGCATCGCCGCCGGCAGTCTTCATGAAACCGAAGCTGTCATAGGTCCAGTCGATCGAACCACGTAACGGTCTAGGGTAAGGCAAAGGAAGCCCATCTGAGCAGTCATAAAAGCCTGGGTAGGGATACCCGGAGACTTGTGTCTCGTGCTCTGCATGAATTAGTCGAGTCTGTAAATCGACCGAGATAAGTCCGGTTGTGATCTCGCGTCCATAGCCGCCCAGATCACCGTAACTGCAGTCTTCTCTGACATCGATCAACTGACCGGCCGCATCGTAGGTCAGGGCTATCTCGCCTGAACCGGCGGTATGAGTTCCTATGCCCTTCCAAGATGCCGAGATCTTCGCCAAGCCGTGTGCGCCGTAGCTGAAAGTAACGGTCGCGGGTTCCGGGTACGGACCTATCCAGTAGCCGGTCACTCGGCCTGCTTCGCCGGACATGCCTTGCAGGATCAAGCCGCTGGCGGTCGATTGTGTGCAGTGATAGGAACTGTGCAGGCTTCCAACGCACTGTCTTAGGTTTTTATCGCGCGAGAGATCGTTCGGGTAAGTGGTCCCTTCCCGCCGGTATATCCGATAGCTTTCCACGCGCCAGTGCTCATCGAGTTCGTAGTCAAATGCATACTCGACATCATCGATGTAGTACGCGGCGGGTGCAACGACTCTTGCAGTCGTTCGTCCCGAAACTGCTCCGACGCCTACCGTCACATCCGCCTGCCCCAGCCCGTTGGCCGTTAGCAAGCCAGCGGTCGACACAGTCACCACGTCTGCATCGCTGGTGCTCCACGTCGCCGTCGTGGTCACAACTTGCACCGTGCCATCGGAAAGCGTGGCCTGCGCGACGAGTTGTACCGTCTGCGATGGCACGAGCGGTGAGAGCGGCATTCCGCTGATGGCGACTGACGTGGCATAGGAGGAAGGCTCCGCAGTGTCGCCGCCGCACGCTGCCACCAGCCAGGCAAAAGCCACCGCTCGCGCCAGATCTACAAGGGGGTTTCGCTGAATTCGCGACGTGCTTGCGCCCATCTCGCTTCCGGTCACACACAATCGCGTGCGAACTTGGTCGATAGCATCAGAAAATCTTCATAACGACAACGAGCGCCTTCAACATAGCTCGCGGATGGTGATATGCAACGGTGCGGAGGAATGTCTCAACTGTGACTTGCTCTGCGTCAACATGAATCATGCATGGACGCACTTAAAGCGATCAGGCACCCAAACCCAACATTCAATGTTGATTAACCTCGATTGGATCCAATGACCCCCGCGCCGGTAGCGTCCTCACACCGTGTACGCAGACTTAGACGAGAGCGGCATGGATGTAGCTCAGGGATGTTGAAGCGCAGGGTTGCTGGCAGCGGAGCCGAGAAAGAGGGCCTTACATCAGCTCACGCGTGCGAGGTTGCCTTAGGCCAAATTGGGCGTTTGTATTAAGAGACAGCGGATCCGCGAGGTGCCTGCGCAGTTGTCAGATTGCTTCGGCGTGGTCGAAGTGCTGCAGTGTGCGGAAGCGCTGGACAACAAACCGGCTAGTCGCCACCGGGAGCCTTCGCCTGCGGGCAATCGACCTGGAACAGAAGGCCGTCGTCGAGTCGCAACGCGCTGAGCTTGCCGCCCCAGACGCAGCCGGTATCGAGGCCGATGACGTCCGAGCGGCGCACCAGCCCCTCGGTCGACCAGTGGCCGAAGACGATCGGCGACCCGCGCGTAGCTCGACCGGGGTGATCGAACCAGGGCACGGTTCCCTTGGGTGCCACGGCGGCACTGTCCTTGAACTTCAGGTGCATCCTCCCTTCGGCATCGACGACGCGCAGACGCGTCAGCGCATTGACGATGAAGCGCAGGCGGTCGTCTCCGCGAAGTGCGTCGTCCCACAGATCGGGCTGGTTGCCGTACATCCGCTGCAGGAACTCGCGATAGTCGTCGCGCAGGAGGCGACGGTGAACCTCTTCGCCGTACTCGAGCGTC
>JAGDMS010000538.1 GCA_017860575.1 Deltaproteobacteria bacterium
TAAAGCAGCTCGCTCGCCCCCCTCGTAAGGGCAGTCCTTAATGACAATTGCCTCGAAGCGGACCTATTCACGGATGGGCTGACCAACCGGGAACCGGGAGAGCGTGTGGCGAAGTACGACAAGCGGTTTCGAGTCCCACTGTTGTCGCGTGTCAGTTCGCTCTGGGGACTTCTTTCACTCGTCGTGCTAATGGGCTGTGATCAGCAAGCCGTTCTAGACAAGTTCGCGCCTGAGGTGGAGACAAAGTTCGCGCGGCACGTTGTCGACTTGTTTGCCGCAAAGAACTTCTCAGCGATTGAAGCGGAGCTTGCCCCGGAGCTGCGCCAACCGGATGCCAGGTCGAAGTTTGACGAGATGGCTCGGATACTGCCCGAGGCCGCGCCGATTTCCGTGAAGACGGTCGGCGCACATACTCTGAAAGCCCAAGACCGCGACACATATCGGCTGACGTTTGAGTACGCCTACCCAGATTCCAAGTGGGTATTGGTCAGCACCGTTCTTGAGCGACGCGGCGGCAAGTTGCTTCTTGCTGGCGTTCACTTTCAGCCGCTTACTCAATCGCTTGAAACACAGAATCGCTTCACGTTTGAGGGCAAGAGTCCGCTGCACTATGTCGTGCTCGCGCTTGCGATCCTTGTCCCCCTATTTGTCCTCTATACCTTGGTCATCTGCGCAAGGACGCAGCATCTGAAACGCAAGTGGCTATGGCTGATCTTCATCTTGCTCGGGGTGGTGCAGTTGTCCCTGAACTGGACTACCGGAGCCTGGGAAGTGCAGGTACTGAGCGTGCTTCTGTTCGGGGCTGGCTTTTGGCACGCTGGTCCCTCGGCACCCATCATCATCAAGATTGCCGTGCCACTTGGCGCGATCGTCTTCCTGCTGAGGCAGAGAGGAAGGCGAAAGGCGGCTGAGGCGACCTGAGTCGGCCACGAACGGCCATCTTCATTCGATTCGAGCCGGTGCACTTGCGGACGTCGTGGATTTGCCTGAGAATGCGTTGCAAATGCGACGCATGGAGTTTCGATGAAGACCGCCACCATTCCTTCCCTCCGGGTCGAGCCCGAACTCAGGACTGCTGCCGAAGACGTTCTCGAAGAAGGCGAATCTCTGTCCAGCTTCGTGGAGCAGTCGATCCGGGATGGCGTACAGCGTCGTCAGGCTCAGCGTGAGTTCATCGCCAGGGGCCTCAAGTCGAGGAGTGCGGCAATGCGGAACCAGGACTACGCCAAGCGGACTGCAGCCGCGAAGTGACATTTCGCGTCCGCTTCACCCGTGAGGCCGAGAACGACCTGGTTCGACTGTATGAGTTCATCCTCCATCGCGATGCGACGGACTGGGAACTGGCTGAGCGCGCGCTGGAAGCCATCCGTCACGCCATATCCGGTCTAGAGCAGTCCCCGTTCAGCTATCGGAAGGCCAGCGGTGGTGGCAGCCCTTTCCTGCGCGAACTCGTCATCCCGTTCGGTTCCGCAGGATTTGTCGCACTCTTCGAGATTGAGGGCAGCGACGTTGTCACGATTCTTGCCGTCCGCCACCAGCGCGAGGACGATTACTTGTAGGGCGTCACGACCGCTTTCGGGTATGGCAAGTACGTCCGCTTCGCGGCGAACGCGATGTCAGCCGTGAGTCGGGTACTGCCGATAGGCGACTCCAGGCTGCAGACATTCGAGCCTTCAGGCGCTCCCAGGAACTCCCGAGACTGCTGGACCGGCTACGAAGCTCTCCACCGGAGTCAGTCGAATCAATTCACGCGCTTCTTCGCTGCTGCCGAGTAGCCAGCGATCAATGTCGTCAAGCTCGAGTGCGACCACGGATCGCTTGTCCTGCTCGTCCGGCCCGAACGCCGGGTCCGGCTTGTGCATCCTGCGCATCAGCGGGTGCCGGTCAGCGTTCATCGTCAGCATCGTGTAGCTCTCGACCAGCTCGCCGGTTTCCGGGTCGGTCCAGGTGTTCCATAGTCCGGCCAGCGCCCACGGTGCGCCATCCGCACGACGGAAGCTCCACCAGACATTGCGGCCGGTTTCCCAGTTCGGCTCGTCGAACGAGAGTGCCGGTATGACGCAGCGCTGACCCCGCGCCCATGAAACCTTGAACGTAGGTTTTCGCTCGATTTCCTCAGAGCGTGCGTTGCTCGTCGAGTACTTCAGGCGTGCCGACTTGGCGAACCAGGGCACCAGGCCCCACTGCCCGATCACGAGTTCGCGGCCGTTCGCCGCGCCATCGCGAGCGGCACGGATGAACGGCCCGCGGCTGCGCGGGAAGAGGCTTTGCCGGGACCACGGGTGGACTTTGCTTAGTCGGAAGAACCGCTCCATGTCGACGGCTTCAGGACTGACGTAGCGCGTGCACATGCGGGCACTCTAGCGGACCGCCCAGGTAAGAACTCGTGGCCGTCCGGGACGCACGCTCGCCGCGAAGCACCCTTGTTTGCATTGCGGGTGTGGATCGAAGGCGATACGCTCGGCTCCCACTTCCGGGAGGAGACCCAATGAAGACATTTCTTGCACCGCTCATGCTGGCATTGGCGTTGCTCGCCGGGCAGGACGTCGTGCTGGCCAGCGAACCGCTGCAACTCGCCCAGGCGAAGCCGGCCCCGATCGACATCAACCGCGCTAAGGCCGAAGAACTGATGACCCTGAAGGGCATCGGGGACGCCCGCGCCGCGGCGATCATCAAGGGCCGTCCCTACGCACGCAAGGACGAGCTGGTGCAGAAGAAGATCATCCCCGAGTCGGTCTACAACGACATCAAGGACCAGATCGTCGCCAAGCAGTGAGGGTGTCGGCGACCGTCGTTACGGTTTGGCGGACAATGCGTTTCTTTTCGCTTCGCGGAAGTCCCAGGGCGCGACCGGTGCCGGTTCGCGCCACAACCCGCGACGGTCCGCACGCGCGGCCCGCTCGAGTGGCAGGCAGGTGTCCGGCGCCTGCAGGTACCTGGTGAAGCACCAGGCCAGGCCGTCCTCGACCTGACGCCAGTTGACATGCACGGCGTCGCACCAGACATGGGCCACTGTGCGGCCGTAGCGATCGGTCGTGACTGGTTCGAAACGCACCGACCGCGCTGACAGGCAGAGGTCGGCGAGGTTGCGCCGCGCCACCTGGTTGTAGGGCTGGGTCCGCTCCGGCGCGTCGATCTCCGCCAGACGCAGCGTGACCTTGCGTTCGCCCTCGGCCACCACCAGGGTGTCACCGTCGGCGACGCTCACGACGGTCAGCGCCAGGATCAGGAGTTCGGCCAGCACGGTGGAGGCGGTTCCGTTCTCAGAAAAATCGAATCCACCAGGACTGCGCGAACTCCACCACGCCGTCGTCGGCCGGCAGGCGTTCGATCCCGGTGATGACGGCGCCGGTTCGGCCCAGATTGATCACATCGGCATCGTAAAGCGGCGGGATGAGTTCGGGCCGGCGCGCCAGCGCCCGTCAGCCCGAAAGCGACAGTCGCAGAGCCCCCCAAGGGGATGACCGTGCTACGGGAACAGCGAAGTCTGATTCTGTCGACCTCGTACGCAATGTCTAACGGCCGCCAACGTTTGCACTCGACACGTCCGCTTTCAAAGCTAGTCAATGTCTGCAACGGGTCGCGCTGGGCCCGCGGCTCGATAGACTCAACTCGGCCATTTCCGGACGCCTAATCGTTCGGGCTGATATTCCTCAGAGCGGACGCTTCGGCGAGGCGCGATAGACTTCTTTGCAAGCAGACGCCTGTGAGAAACGAACCACCGTCCCGAGGACCCGTAGATGGCAACGCTCAAGCTGACCTATTTCGATTT
>JAGDMS010000247.1 GCA_017860575.1 Deltaproteobacteria bacterium
TTCCACCCGGACGACGTGGTTCTCGGCGGCGGCAACACCAAGAAGCTCAAGAAGCTACCTCCTGGCTGCCGGGCGGGAACCAACGCGAATGCGTTCCTTGGAGCGTTTCGACTGTGGGAGGGGGCGGGCGCGCAGACACCATCGGCGCGCGCCGAGGCTCGCGCCCGATGATCCCCAGCGAAAGAGAGGAGCACGGGCATGGCAGCACGCGTTAGAGCGCTCACCAGACGTCCAGCGTGGAAAGCGCTCCAAGCCCACTATAAGCAGGTCCGGACGCGCCATCTGCGAGACCTGTTTGCAGACGATGCCCAGCGTGGCGAACGGCTGACAGCCGAGGTGGCCGGTCTGTATCTGGACTACTCGAAGAATCGCGTGACGGACGAAACCGTCGAGCTACTCCTTCAACTGGCGGAAGAATCCAGTCTGCGAGAGCGGATCGACGCCATGTTCCGGGGAGAGAAGATCAACGTGACAGAGGGGCGAGCGGTCCTGCATGTCGCCCTGCGCGCGCCGCGAGGGGCCTCCATCGTCGTGGACGGCGACAACGTCGTACCCCACGTGCACGCGGTGCTCGACAAGATGGCCGCCTTCGCCACCCGCATCCGCGGCGGGGAGTGGAAAGGGCACACCGGCAAGCGCATCCGCAATGTCATCAACATCGGCATCGGCGGCTCCGACCTCGGCCCGGTGATGGCCTACGAGGCACTCCGGCACTACAGCGACCGCGCCCTGACGTTCCGCTTTGTCTCCAACGTCGACGGTACCGACTTCGCCGAAGCGGTCCGTGACCTCGACCCGGCCGAGACCCTCTTCATCGTTTCCTCGAAAACGTTCACGACACTCGAGACGATGACCAACGCGCAGAGCGCGCGCGACTGGTCGCTCCAGGCTCTCGGCGGCGATACTGCGGCCGTGGCCAAGCACTTCGTCGCGGTTTCAACGAACGGCACCAAAGTCGCCGAGTTCGGCATCGATACCGCGAATATGTTCGAGTTTTGGGACTGGGTGGGCGGCCGGTACTCCATGGATTCGGCCATCGGCCTGTCGACGATGCTGGCCATTGGCCCGGAAAACTTCCGCGCCTTGCTCGATGGCTTTCAGCAGATGGACGAACACTTCCGCAGCGCACCGTTCAAGCGCAACCTGCCGGTGCTGATGGGCCTCCTGACGGTCTGGTACAGCAACTTTTTCGGCGCACAAACGGTCGCCGTCCTACCGTACGACCAGTACCTCAAACGTTTCCCGGCGTACCTGCAACAATTGACAATGGAGAGCAACGGCAAACGCGTCACGCTCGAGGGCAAGGCGGTTACCTACGACACCGGACCCATCTACTGGGGCGAGCCGGGCACCAACGGCCAGCACTCGTTCTACCAGTTGATCCATCAGGGGACGCGACTCGTCCCGTGCGACTTCATCGCGTTCAGCCAATCGCTCAATCCGCTCGCTCGGCACCACGCCATGCTCCTGGCGAACGTCCTGGCGCAAGCCGAGGCGTTGGCCTTCGGCAAGACAGCGGACCAGGTCAGGGCCGAGGGTACGCCGGACTGGCTGGTGCCGCACCGGGTGTTCGACGGCAACCGCCCATCGAACATGATTCTTGCCGAGCGTCTGACGCCCGCTCTACTCGGCGCACTGGTCGCGCTCTATGAGCATAGCGTGTTCGTACAGGGGGTCATTTGGCAGCTCGACTCGTTCGAT
Organism: Deltaproteobacteria bacterium; assembly: GCA_017860575.1. Lineage (GTDB taxonomy): Bacteria > Desulfobacterota > Binatia > HRBIN30 > HRBIN30 > JAGDMS01. The sequence continues at coordinate 1,702 of JAGDMS010000247.1, forward strand.
CAGTGGGGTGTGGAGCTGGGCAAGGTCCTTGCCCAGCGCATCATTCCCGAACTCGAGAGTCGGGAAGAGCGGGAACTCGGGCACGACAGCTCGACCAACAATTTGATTCGCCGCTGCCGCAGACGCGGGTAGAGGCGGCAGCAGTCCGCAGGGAAGGAGCACGGAATATGCAACTGGGAATGGTTGGACTGGGACGGATGGGAGCGAACATGGTGCGACGGCTGCTCAAGGGCGGCCACCGGTGCGTGGTCTTCGACATGTCGCCGAAAGCGGTGAAGGAGCTGACCAAGGCAAAGGCGGTCGGTGCAGCTTCGCTTGCCGACCTTGTCAAGAAGCTGAAGAAGCCGCGCGCCGTGTGGCTGATGGTCCCAGCGGCGGTCGTGGACCAGACCATTGCCGACATTCTGCCGCTGCTCGATGCGGGCGATATCCTGATCGACGGTGGCAATTCCTACTACGTCGACGACATCCGGCGCGCCAAGGAGCTGACGCCGAAGGGTATCCACTATGTGGACGTCGGGACGAGCGGCGGCATCTGGGGTCTGGAGCGCGGGTACTGCATGATGATTGGCGGCGAGAAGACCGTGGTCAAGCGCCTCGACCCGATCTTCAAGACGCTGGCACCAGGGCGCGGCAAGATCCCGCGCACGCCCGGACGCGACAAGATCGGCGGCACCGCCGAGTTGGGCTATCTGCACTGCGGTCCCAACGGCGCCGGCCACTTCGTCAAGATGGTCCACAACGGGATCGAGTACGGTCTCATGGCCGCGTACGCCGAAGGGCTGGGCATCCTGCGTGCCGCCAACGTGGGTACACGACTGCATGCGGTTGATGCGGAAACGACGCCCCTGCGGGACCCCGAACATTACCAGTACGCCCTCAATCTGCGTGACATCACCGAGGTGTGGCGGCGTGGCAGTGTTGTCGCCTCCTGGTTGCTGGACCTGACCGCAGCTGCCTTGGTTGACGATCCGGACCTCAAGGGGTTCGCCGGGCGGGTGTCGGATTCGGGTGAGGGCCGCTGGACGATCAAGGCCGCCATCGACGAGGCGGTACCGGCACCCGTGCTCTCCACCGCGCTCTACCAGCGCTTCAGCTCGCGCGGCGAGGCGGATTATCAGGACAAGGTGCTGTCGGCGATGCGGTTCCAGTTCGGCGGGCACGTGGAAAAATCCGGCGGCAAGTAAGAGCCCTAGATGAGGTCCGCATGACCGATTCCCACTCCGACGCATTGGTCTTCTTCGGGGCCACGGGCGACTTGGCGTACAAAAAGATCTTCCCGTCCCTGCAGGCACTGTTGAAACGCGGCCATCTCAACGTCCCTGTGATTGGCGTCGCCAAGGCCGGTTGGAAGCTGGAACAGTTGCGCGCGCGTGCCCGCGACAGCATCGAAAAACATGGTGGCGGCGTTGATGCTACGGCGTTCGACAAGCTCTCCGGCTTGCTGCGCTATGTTGACGGCGATTACCAAGACCCTGCGACCTATCAATCGCTCCGCAAGGAACTCGGGTCGGCGCGGCGGCCCGCCCATTATCTCGCCATCCCGCCCACCATGTTCGGGTTGGTCGTGGAACAGCTGGCGCAGTCAGGCTGTACCGACGGCGCCCGCGTCATCGTCGAAAAGCCGTTCGGTACGGACCTTACCTCGGCGCGGGGGCTCAACCGCATCTTGTTCGGCACGTTCCGTGAGGAATCGATCTTCCGCATCGATCACTACCTGGGGAAGCGGCCGGTGCATAACATGGTCTTCTTCCGGTTCGAGAACGCGCTCCTGGAGTCGTTCTGGAACCGCACGCAGATCGAGAGCGTGCAGATTACCATGGCGGAAAACTTCGGCGTCCAGGGCCGCGGCGCTTTCTACGACCAGACCGGAACCATCCGCGACGTGGTCCAGAATCACCTGTTCCAGGTTATTTCCAATCTGGCGATGGAACCACCGGTGAGGACTGACAGCGAATCGATGCGGGACGAGAAGGTCAAGGTCCTGAAGGCCATTCCGCCGTTGGAGGCGCGGAACCTGGTCCGCGGACAGTTTCGTGGCTACCGCAAGGAAAGCGGTGTGGCGCCGGACTCAAGCGTCGAAACGTTCGCTGCGCTGCGGCTCGAGGTCAATTCCTGGCGCTGGCAAGGGGTCCCGTTCTATATCCGGGCGGGGAAGTTGCTGCCGGTGACGTGCACGGAGGTCATGGTGCGCTTGCGACGGCCGCCGACCGTCTTCCCAACGTGTTCGCCGGCGCCGAACTATTTCCGCTTCCGCGTCAGTCCGGACGTCGTGGGCGCGTTCGGCCTGACGGTCATGGACCCGGCGGAGCAGATGATCGGTCAGCAGGTGGAACTGCTGGCAAGCCGCCATCCCAGTGCCGAAGAGATGGATGCGTACGAGCGAGTGCTCGGGGATGCGATGGCAGGAGACGCGACCCTGTTTGCCCGCGAGGACTATGTCGAGGAAGCGTGGCGCATCGTCGATCCGGTGCTGAAGGCGGGTACGCCGGTCTATGAGTACGAGCCGGGGACGTGGGGTCCGGGTGAGGTAGATCACAGAGTGACGCCGCCCGGGGGCTGGCACAACCCGACAGTGAACGGCTGATACGGACGGGAGGCGTTCTGGTGCAGATACAGGTACTGGCCGACGCCGAAGCGGTTGCGCGCGAGGCCGCGACCATCATTGCCACGGAGGCTCGGGCGGCCGTCGTGGCACGCGGCCGCTTCATTGTCGCGGTGAGCGGCGGTCGCACCCCGTGGCTGATGCTGCGGGCGCTGGCGCAGCAAGAGGTCCCGTGGAAAGACGTGCACATCGCGCAGGTGGACGAGCGTGTCGCCCCTGACGGCGACCGTGACCGCAACCTGACCCATCTGCGGGAAAGCCTGCTCGACCGCGTGCCGCTGCGCGCCGACCAGATTCACGCGATGCCGGTGGAATCTGCGAATCTGCAGGCCGCGGCAGCGCAGTACGCCTTGACGCTCCAGCGGATCGCCGGCTCGCCCCCGGTGCTGGATCTGCTCCACCTCGGGCTTGGTCCCGACGGCCACACGGCCTCGCTGGTGCCTGGCGATCCGGTCCTCGACGTGAGCGATGCGGACGTTGCGGTCACCGGCGTATACCAGGGACGCCGCCGCATGACATTGACGTATCCGGTTCTGAATCGGGCGCGGCGCATCCTGTGGGTGGTGACCGGAGGCGAGAAGGCGGACATGCTTGTACGCCTTCACAGCGCCGATCGCTCGATTCCGGCCGGCTGGGTGCGTCAGGAGCAGGCCCTGGTGCTTGCCGACCGCGCGGCCGCAGGATAGCTGGGTTGGGTACCGTGGCCTTCCGGGAGGTCCGACGAAACGTGCAGCTGCCCTGGGCGAATTGACTGCGGCCACGAAAGTAGAATTGGGCGGAACGTGAAATGCGGGACATCGTGCCGCGTGCTGGCGAAGCAGACAAGGGGAGGGTGCAATGGCAAATCCATTAGCAACGACAGAGCTGCAACTGATGAACGCCTATTGGCGGGCGTGCAACTACCTTTCGGTAGGAATGATCTATCTCAAGGATAACCCGTTGCTCCGGGAGACTTTGAAGACAGAACACGTGAAGCACCGGCTGCTCGGCCACTGGGGCGCAAGCCCGGCATTGTCATTCGTGTGGGTGCATTTGAACCGTATGATCCTCAAGCACGACCTCGATGTGATTTTCGTGGCCGGTCCCGGCCACGGCGCGCCGGGGGTGCTGGGGCCGGCGTATCTCGAGGGCACCTACTCCGAGATCTATCCGGACAAGAGCGAGGACGCGGAAGGGATGCAGAAGTTCTTCAAGCAGTTCTCCTTCCCCGGCCATATCGGCAGCCACGTCACCCCCGAGACCCCCGGCTCCATCCACGAAGGCGGCGAACTCGGCTACAGTCTTTCACACGCCTACGGCATGGCGCTCGACAATCCCGATCTCATTGTCGCCTGCGTGGTGGGTGATGGCGAGGCGGAAACGGGGCCGCTCGCGACGGCCTGGCATTCCAACAAGTTCATCAACCCTGTACGCGATGGCGCGGTGCTGCCGATTCTGAACCTCAATGGCTACAAGATCGCCAACCCGACGATCCTGGCGCGCATCAGCCACGAGGAGTTGAAAGCGCTGTTTGTGGGCTACGGCTACAAGCCCTATTTCGTCGAAGGGAACGACCCGGCCGTGATGCACCAGAAGATGGCGGCCACGTTGGACGAGGCGATTGGCGAGATCCGTGCCCAGCAGAAGAAAGCACGGGAATCGAACAACCCCTGCCGTCTGCGCTGGCCCATGATCGTCCTACGTTCCCCCAAGGGGTGGACCGGGCCGAAGGAGATCAAGGGGCACAAGGTGGAAGGGTCCTGGCGCTCGCACCAGGTTCCGTTTGCTGATGTGCGCGACAACCCGGCGAACCTCAAGCTCCTGGAAGACTGGATGCGTAGCTACCAGCCCGAGGAGTTGTTCGATGCGCGCGGCAGGCTCGTGCCCGCACTCAAGGCCTTGGCGCCCAAGGGCAATCGGCGCATGAGCGCCAACCCACATGCCAACGGCGGTCTGCTGCGCAAAGATCTCAAGCTTCCCGATTTTCGCAAGTACGCAGTAGAAGTGTCTGCCCGTGGCACGGCGGCATACGAAAACACCAAACCCCTCGGTGAGTACCTGCGCGATGTGATGAAGCACAACATGACGAGCTTCCGCGTCTTCGGCCCGGACGAGACCGCCTCAAACCGACTTCAGGCTATTTACGAAGCGAGTAAAAAGACCTGGATGGCGGACATGTTGCCTGAGGACGCCGACGGCGGCGAACTCTCCCGCGACGGGCGGGTCATGGAGATGCTGTCCGAGCACACATTGATCGGCTGGCTGGAGGGCTACCTTCTCACCGGCCGCCATGGCTTCTTTCACACCTACGAAGCCTTCGCCCACGTCTTCGATTCCATGGTCAACCAGCACGCCAAGTGGCTGGATATCTGCAAGAACCACGTGCCGTGGCGTGCCTCGGTCGCTTCCGAGAACATCCTGCTGTCGTCGACGGTCTGGCGTCAGGACCATAACGGGTTTTCGCATCAGGATCCCGGATTCATCGATCTCGTCACCAACAAGGGCCCGTCGGTCACGCGTATCTATCTGCCGCCCGACGCCAATACGCTGTTGGCCGTCGCCGACCAGTGCCTGCGCAGTACCGACTGCATCAATGTGATCGTTGCCGATAAGCAGAAGCATCTGCAGTTTGCCACCATCGACGAGGCGATCATTCACTGCGCCAAGGGCCTCGGCATCTGGGCGCGGGCGAGCACGGACGCGGGCGAGGAGCCGGATGTGGTGTTGGCGTCCTGCGGCGATGTAGCAACCATGGAGGCGCTGGCCGCCGCTGCGATCTTGCGCGAGCGCGTGCCGGATCTGAAGCTGCGCTTCGTCAACGTGGTGGATCTGTTCAAGCTGCAGCCAGTATCCGAGCATCCGCACGGTTCAACCGAGCGCGAGTTCGACAGCCTGTTCACCACGGACAAGCCGATCATCTTCAATTTTCATGGCTACCCCTGGCTCATCCACAAGCTCGCGTACCGGTTCAAGGGGCACGAGAACTTGCACGTGCGCGGCTACAAGGAAAAAGGCAACATCAATACGCCGCTCGAGCTGGCGATGCTGAATGAAACCTCGCGGTTTCACCTGGTCATCGACGTGATCGATCGGGTGCCAAAGCTGCGCACCCGGGCCGCACATCTCAAGGAGGAGATGAAGAACGCGATCATCGACAATCTGCGCTACGCGCACGAGCACGGCACCGACCGGCCGGAGATCGCCAACTGGACCTGGCCGTACTGATGGGCACGGTGCCGCGGCCTGGCGTTGGAATTCCACGGATTTGCGTGTTAGGCGTTCCGCAGAAGCCAGATCGTCGCCGCACTCTGGATAGACTAGAGCAGCACGACGCTTGACGAAGTGGTAACGTCAAACATCGCGACAGGAGACAACGCATGGAACGTGCCAGCGTCGATGTGAGCGAACAGCAGCGGTTGAACGAGGCGCGCGAGGCGGGCATTCCGTGGAAGAAATGGGGCCCCTACTTGAGCGAGCGGCAGTGGGGCACGGTGCGTGAGGACTACAGCGAAGGT
>JAGDMS010000071.1 GCA_017860575.1 Deltaproteobacteria bacterium
CATCTCGAGATTTCGTACCCCAAGGCGAGCGGAAATCCGTCGTTGACAAGCCCCCGAGGCGGCTCAGGGCCCGCCGTATGAGCCTTGCGAGGACTTGCGCCACGACGGTTTCCTGCCACACTTCAATGGGCAATCGCTTCGGGTGGACGAGTGATGACAACGCAGGCCGACATGACGGGCAGGTCATGCATGATCACGGGAGCCAGCTCGGGCGTAGGTCGCGCCACCGGGCTCGGGTTGGCGCGGCTGGGTGCCACACTCGTGTTGGTGTGCCGCGATCGCCGTCGTGGTGAGGAAACGGTGGCGGAAATCCGCGACGCGACCGGCAATCGCGCAGTGACGCTGATGGTCGCTGATCTCTCCTCGCAGCAATCGATTCGCGCGCTGGCGCACGAGTTTCTAGCGACGAGTCAACCGCTGCACGTCCTGGTGAACAACGCGGGGATCGTCAACCTACACCGCACCGTCACGGTCGACGGCATCGAGAGCGTGTTCGCCGTCAACCACCTGGCCTACTTTCTCCTGACGCACCTACTGCTCGACCGCCTCAAGGAAAGTGCGCCGGCGCGCATCGTCAACGTCGCATCGCACGCGCACCGGTTCAGCGCCCTCGACCTCGATGACCTGGAAGGGGCACGTCGCTACCGAGCGATGCGCGTCTACGGGCAGTCCAAATTGGCGAACATCCTCTTCAGTTACGAACTGGCGCGTCGTCTCGGCGGTACCGGCGTCACCGTCAATTGCTTGCACCCCGGCGCGGTCGCCAGCGGCTTGGGCAAGAACAACGGCCCCTGGGCGCGGGCGTTCATCATGCTGTTGCGGCCGTTCTTTCGCACGCCGGAACAGGGTGCGGCGACGAGCATTTACCTGGCCTCCGCGCCGGAGCTCGAACAGGTAACAGGCAAGTATTTTGCCGCCTGCAAGGAAACCCGCTCCTCGGCGGTGTCGTACGATGCCGCGGTCGCCCGCCGCCTTTGGGAGATCAGCGCGCGGATGACGGGCGTCGGCGATGTTGCCCCGTCCGCCTAAAGCGTTAGCGTTGTGCCCGTGGTCTGTCCTCGCTCGATCGTGCAAGCAACTCCCACGAAACCATCTGCACACACTCCGCACACGTCGGAAAGTCTTCGCCAGAACGTAGGGTAATCACTTGCGCACACGGGCAATCGCTCTCATAGGCGCCGGACACCTGGCAGAAATTGCCGCTCCAAAACCTTGGTGCCGGTGGTTCGATTAATCGGACGTTGGCCATGCACAGTCCTCCGCCGGCCTCGGGCTCGGGAATCCGGCACTTGCCGCGCAGCGGGCATGAGATGCTTATGATCACCCAGATGAAAAGATGCCGCAATTGGGCATTTTCTTGCTGTATGCCCGTCTCGGCACGGCGTGTTCTCCGACATCCCCGGCCACAGCTGCGGCATGTCAGGAACCTATCGGGACCGCGGTCTGCTCGCCTCCCCGGGGGGTACCCCCCCGGGGTGCCGCCGCCGAGCGCTCGGGACGCCAGTGTCAGCGGAATGCGGTGGTGTGCAGTGCCTGGCCACGAAACGCCCGGAGCATACCAGGAGCTTCCGCGATACGCATCAAGACGGCGAGCGCCAGCGCATACGGTAGCGCCAGCCACGGCACGTCGTACGAGCGCGCGCAGCGCAGGCAGGTCATCCAAGCGTCGATGATTTTGGCCCCGACAAACAGCGGTATCGCGGCGACCCCCAGGCGGGTCAGCCCGGCATACGGCATCAGCGGGTCGCGGAGGCGGCAGCGGACGGTGCCGTAACCGGCGTTGATACAAATGTCCCGCGCCGATGTCCACCCACTATACTGGTGCACGGCCCGCATCGCCGGCTCAAACCACAGCTCTCCGCCGGCGCGCCGAATCTCCTCCGACTGCAAGGTGCTGGTGAACGGGGTGGTATCGCCAGGAAGTGGGTGCGCCAGATACGCTGCACGCCGGTACCCCCCGTTGTGGTTCGCCACATAACGCGTCGGCCCGGGGCCGCCGGGATCGAGATAGCCGCGCGCGATCAGACCCACGATCTTCTCGGTAAGGCTGCGTCCGGCGTGGACAGTGCGGCCGCTCACCGCGACGGCAGAGGGATGGAGGCGCATCGCGGTGACAAAGGCGCGTAACCATCCGGCTGCCGGTACGCAGTCGAGATCGAGCAAGACGACGAGATCGCTCTGGGCGCGACGGACCCCTTCGTTCTTCATCGCAAATGACGTGTGCTGGTCGGTGCGGATCAGTCGCAGTCCAGCCAGCGCATGGAGAATGCCCTCGGGGACGACGATGTCCTGCCGCTCAACAAGTAGATATTCGACCGGTTCATCGAAATCTTGCGCCGCAAGTCCCTGCAGCGTGGCCCGGGCATCCTCCCAACTGGCTTCCTCGCCGGTCTCGTAGTCAGAGACGAGGACGATGGAGGCGACCGGAGGCGTGCGGACAGGCTTGGAAGTTTGGTCCGGAGAGTCGGCCATCAATGAGGTTTCCAGCCACGAGTTTGCACCGACTCCACGACGTGATGCCAGTGCTTTTCGGTGATCCTGCCCCGCTTCCTGTGGCCCCTGGGCATTTACGCCGCGTTAGCGCCGGCACGACCTTCCGCCGGCTGGTTGGCCATGACAGCGTTGGCCGCCCGTCTGCCCGTGAAAATGCAATCGGCGATGGCGAATCCGCTCATGTAATTGTTCGACGGGATGCCGGCCGCGGTGCGGCCCACGGCGTAAAGGTTCTCGATCAACGTGCCGTCGGCACGCCGTACCTGCGAGGTTCGTTCGTCGACCTCCAGCCCGCCGAACGAGATCACCGCCAGCGGGAAGGTCTTGCTGTCGACAGAGATGTTCAGGGCGTAGAACGGCGCTTCCGTAATCGTCGATAGATACTCGGCGTTCTTGCGGAACGGGTCCGGAACCTCACCTCTCACGATACGGTTGTACTGGTCGATCGTGCTCGACAGGGCATGGGCGTCGATGCCACAGGCCGCGGCCAACTCGCCTATTGTCGCCGCCTTCTTGCGGTTGAAGTACATGGTCAGCAGCGCCTGCGCGGATTGAAACAGCCAGGCGCGTCCGCGCCGCGATTCGAAGCGCGCCTGATCGAATAGCTTCTGGTCCAGGACGAGCCACGCCTTGCCATCCGGTTGTTGCACCAGCTCCCGGCCGATGCGCGCGCCGTAGGCTCCCTCGTTGCAGAACCGTTCGCCCCGCGCGTTGACGATGGGCGCCTTCGCGAACGCCCAGGGTGGGTTGATGAAGCGCCACGCCGACGCGTGGTCCATCATCCTGGTCGCACCGCCGACGCTTTCGCCAAGCAGGATGCCGCTGCCGTCGCAGCTGGGTGCGCCGTTGGGCATGGCGCCCTCGTACTTGGTCAGGTACGTCTTGCGCATGGCTGGACTCATCACATAGCCGCCGGTCGCGAGGATGACGCCACGCCGGGCGCGAATGAGTTTCTTTACACCCGTGTCGCGCTCCAATTTTTCCAGCAGCGGCCGGAGTAGTCCGTACGCCGACACGCCGTTCGGACCCATCCCGTTGCAGACGCGGCAAATCGCCGCATGCAGCCACGATTGGAGCGTGCCCGGCGGCATCTGCTCGGCCTCGACACCGATCACCCGGTGCTGTCCGTCCAGCACTAGGCGCCGCACCCGGGTTTGCAGCATGGCGGTGACGCCGGCGCGGACCGCGGCGGCCTTGAGCCGGCGGTACAATGTCCCGCCCGCCTGACCTTTGGCGACGTGCCGATGCCCACGCGGTGCCGGCGTGGCGTGCTCGGCGCTGGCCGGCAATCCCTCGTTGCCCGAGTAGTAAAGGAAATAGGGTTGCGACGGGTACGATGTCTTAATGGGCGAGAGCGTGCCCTTGAACTCCAGCCCCAGTCCCTCCAACCAGTTCATCATCGCGACGCTGCCGTTGCAGAACTCGCGCAGGCACTCGTCGCTGACGCTACCCTGCGTTTCAAGCGAGAGGTAGCGGAACATGTTGTCGGGATCGTCGCGAACGCCGGCGTCAAGCTGCTGGCGTGTGCCGCCGCCGGCGTAGATGATGCCGCCGCTCAGCGTGGTTGCCCCGCCTCCCTGGAATCGGTCCAGCACCAGTGCGCTGCCGCCGTGCTGCACGACCTGAATCGCCGCGGCCGCCCCCGCGGCTCCGAAGCCGACGACAACGACATCCGCTGCGGCGTCCCACGCGCAGCTGTCCGGATCATCCACGCGAACGGGTTCGCTGACCAACGCGCCGCCCACGTTCACTGGCTCACTCATCTGTCTCTCGCCTCCCTGGGCCGATACGACTCATCACACATTGGGATCGGCGCCTCTCATACACTGTCTGCCACCGTGAGACCAGCGAGGTTCCCTGCCGGTTGCATTTGGTCGCTCACGCGTCGCGCGGACGGTAGGCCTGGTCGAGCAACTCGATGGGATGCAGCACGGGAATTGCGTTCCCCGCATCGCGTAGAGCAACTCGGATTTGCAGGATGCAACCCGGATTCGCGGCGGCCACGCAGGTGGCGCCGGTGCCCAGAATGTGCGCTGCCTTGCGCGCCGCCAGGTGCCGCGCCATCCACGGCTCGGTCAGGTTGTAGCTGCCGGCGCTGCCGCAACAGGTGTCGGACTCGGGCAACTCCACCAGTTCCAGTCCCGGGATCTGTCGCAGCAGCTGGCGCGGGGCCTCACGTATTCCCTGTCCGTGTGCCAGGTGGCAGGCGTCATGATAGGTGACGCGGGTTCGCAGGTTGCCACGCGGAGGGGTGATGGGCAGCATAGCGAGGAATTCGGTCACGTCGCGAACCTTGGCGCTGAACGCTTTTGCCCGGTCGGCATAGACCCGGTCGCCTGCCAACAGCTGGCCGTACTGCTTCAGCATCGCCCCGCAGCCAGCGGCATTCACCACAATCACGTCCAAATCGCCCGGGAACGTGTCGAGGTTACGCCGGGCAGCGTCAAGCGCCGCGCGCTGCTGTCCGGCATGCAGGGACAGCGCACCGCAACACCCCTGCCGTGGTGGTGTGATCACGGTGCAGCCGTTGCGGCTGAGCACCCGCACCGTGGCGCGGTTGGTTTCGGCAAACACCACCTGTGCGACGCATCCCGCGACAAAGCCGATGCGCCGACGCTCCGGCCCCTGCGCCGGTGTCACTTCCGCCAGCGGCGTCCAAGAATCGAGGCGCGGCAGGAGCGCCACCCATCGGTTCGCGGAGCGTACGATGTCCAGAATTCCAAACCGCTCCAACACGAGAAGGGGGGCCAGGAGGGCACGCAGACGCCGGGGGTATGGGAAAATCGAGCTGATCAGCGTGCGGCGCCAGCGGTCGACGAGCGGGCGACGGTGCCGTGCGTCGACCACGACCCGTGCGGCTTCGAGCAGCTCGCCGTACCGCACGCCTGACGGACACGCCGTCTCGCACGCGCGACAGCCGAGACACAGGTCGAGATGCCGCACGACATCCGGCGTCATGCCGAGCGTGCCTTCGTGCACGGCGCGCATGAGGTAAATGCGGCCACGCGGGGAATCCATCTCGGTTCCCAGCTCGAGGTAGGTTGGGCACGCCGACAAACAGAGACCACAGTGGACGCAATCGAGAAATTTCCCGGGCGGTAACGCGACGAGCGGGCCAGTCATATGCCACCCACGAATCTGCCTGGGCTGAGCCGGTTTTGCGGATCGAGCGTCTGCTTGATACCGCGCATCAACGACACCGCGGGTGCTTCGCCCCACGTGTCGAGTTGTGCCCTGAGCGGCGCGGGGACGCGGTCGAATGCCGTCCAGCCCCCGGCCTGCCGGGCCGTCGTACGCAACCACGCAGCCACTGGCATTACATGCGCAGCGTCGGCGCCGATCAGCCGCACGTAAGCGATGCCGCTGCCCACGCGAGCGAGGATCGCGCACCGCGTGTTGCGGTGGACGGCTTCCTGCTCGATTCGTGGCAATATCGTTGCCAGCTGCGATGGCAAGAGGCTCAACTTTGCACCGAGAGCGTTCTCGAGGTCAGCGGTCAGGCCTGATGACGGCCAGTCGCGTAGCGCCGCGTACCAGCGCGCACGTTCGACACCTTCATGGACCTGCAGAGGCTGCTCGCCCGCATGCGCGGCACAGCGGGCATGCTGCGTGCTGACCTCGTCCGCGTGACCACCGCAGCCGATCATGAGTCGCGCGCGGTGGTCCGCGCCGACCTCGGCTGACGCGGATGCGTTGAATGCCTCGATGTACGAAGGCATGACCGGCGCCGCAAGGATCTTGAGTGCCAACGTCAGCGCGCCAGCGGTGTCCGCTGCCGGGATGACGAGCAGCGTGTCCCGCTCCGGACATGGGCGGATGGTGAGCGTGGCCTCGACGATCGCGCCAAGCGTGCCGAACGAGCCCGTGAACAACTTCATCAGGTCGTAGCCGGCGACGTTCTTCACCACCCGGCCACCGCCTTTGACGAGCGTCCCGTCGGCCAGGACGACGGTGATGCCGATCAACCTGTCCCGCACCTTCCCGTGTGACAGGCGCAACGGTCCGGATGCGTCGCTGGCGATCAGGCCGCCGATGGTGGTGAGTTCAGGGCGCGGTGGATCGAGCGGCAGGTGCTGCCCGGCATGTGCGAGCGCCGCGTTCACCTCATCCAACGTGGCGCCGGCCTGGACTGTGACGGTCATGTCGGCCGCCTCGTGCGCAACGATACGATTGAGGCGCCGCGTCGAGATGGCGACATCGTACTGCCGGGGTGCGTTGCCCAAGCCGAGTCCGGCGCCGGTACCGACGACCATCACGCTCATGCCGGCTTGCGTCGCGGCCCTCATGCAGCTGCGGAGGAGGTCGACGGTGTCAGGAAAGAGAACGTATTGCGGGGTGAGGCCGCCGCACGAAAACGCGCGTGTGCTTTCGGAGGTGAGGATGGCGTCCACCGGAAGCAGATCGCTGAAGGGCGCCAGTCTCGCCGCACTGGTCATGCCGCGGCCTGCCGATGCGGTCGCCGCGTCTCGACGCACGAACCCGGCGTCGGAAAAATCTTCCCCGGATTGCAGTGGCGTTCGGGGTCGAAGACCTGGCGCAACTGGCTCATCACCAGCAAGTCCGCCGGTGAGAAGAGGAGCGGCATCTGCGCGATCTTCTCGATCCCGATGCCGTGTTCGCCGGTGATGCTGCCGCCCAGTTCGACGCAGGCGGCGAGGATCTCGGCGCCGGCGTCGAGCACACGGCGCACCTCGTCGGCATTGCGCTCGTCGAACAACAGGATGGGGTGAATGTTGCCATCGCCGGCGTGAAAGACGTTGCCGATGCGCAGCTGGTGGCGCTGCCCGATCGCGGTGATGCGGCGCATGATCTCCGGCAGCTTGGTGCGCGGCACCACGCCGTCCTGGGTGCAATAGTTCGGCGCTAGCCTGCCCACGGCGCCGAAGGCGCGTTTGCGGCTCCGCCACAATGCGGCGCGTTCCACGTTGTCCGCCGCCACCCGTACAACGCGCGACCGGGTCGTACGGCAGATCTCAACGGCACGCTGCATTTGGGGATCCAGGCCGGCTTCCAGACCGTCCAACTCGATGAGGAGCACGGCTCCGGCATCCGTCGGGAAGCCCGCGTGGAAGGCGGCTTCGACCGCCGCGACGATGACCTGATCCATCATTTCCATCGCTGCGGGGATCATGCCCGCGGCAATGATGCCGGAGACGGCTGCGGTGGCGTCGTCCACCGAGTCGAATACCGCGAGCAGGGTCTTGCACGCTTCCGGCTGCCGCACGAGGCGCAGGATCACCTGGGTGACGATGCCGAACGTGCCTTCGGCACCGACGACAAGGCCGGTCAGATCGTATCCGGGGATGTCCTCGACCGCACCGCCCAACTGCACCACCTCACCGCTGGGCAGCACCAACTCGACCCCCAGGACGTGATTCGTCGTGACGCCGTACTTGAGCGTATGGGGACCGCCCGAGTTTTCCGCGACGTTGCCGCCGATGGTGCAGGCCTGCTGGCTCGACGGGTCGGGGGCGTAACACAATCCCCGGTCGCGCACCGCGTTGGTCACCGACAGGTTGATGACGCCAGCTTCGACGACCGCGCGCCGGTTGTCACAGTCAAGTTCGACGATGCGGTTCATCCGGCTGGTGCCGATCATCACCGGCGCGTTGATCGGCAGACACCCACCGCTCAGGCCCGTGCCGGCCCCGCGAGGAACGAAGGCAAGATCCTCCGCGTGTAACAGCCGCACGATCCGCACCACCTCGTCGGTGGAGCGTGGCAGCACGACGACCTCCGGCGCGCTCTTCTCGAGCGTATAGCCGTCGCACTCGTACACTTTGACTTCGCTTGGCCGGGCGATGACGGCATCATCCCCGACAATGGCGCGCAACGCGCCGACGATGCGGGCAGCGAGCATCTTTGACAGCCTATCCAGCGGCGGATAATAGCACAACAAATGACCTCACTTGCGGAACCATTACAGCCCCCGTCGCGGGTGCTGCTCGGGCCCGGGCCCAGCAACGTGCACCCGCGGGTGTTGCGCGCGATGAGCACGCCACTCGTCGGACATCTGGATCCCGCCTTCCTGCGCATCATGGACGCGACCAGGCGGCTGCTGCAGTTTGTCTTCCAGACGCGCAACGAGTTGACCATCCCGATCTCGGCAACGGGCAGTGCCGGCATGGAGGCGTGTCTGGTGAATCTGCTCGAGCCCGGCGATGAGGCGGTGGTGTGTGTCAATGGGGTGTTCGGAACACGCATGGCGGACATCGTCGAGCGCTGTGGTGCCACACTCGTACGCGCGGAAGCGCCCTGGGGCCGCGTCATCGACCCGGCCGACGTTGCCGCGGCATTGCGTCAGTGCCGGCGGCCCAAGCTGGTCGCGATCGTGCACGCCGAGACCTCGACGGGTGTGTGGCAACCGCTGGAGGAGCTTGCGCCGCTGGTGCACGCCGCCGGCGCGCTGCTGGTTGTCGATGCGGTCACCTCGTTGGGCGGCTGTCCGGTGCACGTTGATGAGTGGGGCATCGACGCCTGTTACAGCGGTACGCAGAAGTGCCTTAGTTGCCCGCCCGGGTTGGCGCCCATCACCTTCAGCCCGCGTGCGGCGGAGGTACTGCGTACGCGCCGAAGCAAAGTGGTGAGCTGGTATCTGGACCTGACCATGATCCAGAAATACTGGGGCGCCGAGCGCGTGTATCACCACACGGCGCCGATCAGCATGAATTACGCGTTGTACGAGGCCCTGCGGCTCATCGAGGAGGAAGGCCTGGAGCTACGGTGGGCGCGGCACGAGCAGAATCACCGTGCCTTAAAGGCGGGTCTTGCCGCAATCGGACTGGGGATTGCGGCCCAGGAGCAACATCAGTTGTGGATGCTGAATAGCGTGACCATTCCCGCGGGCGTGGAGGACGCGCGCGTCCGGACCGCTTTGCTGGAGGAATTCGGCATCGAAATCGGCGGCGGGCTGGGACCGCTGAAGGGACAGACATGGCGCATCGGTCTCATGGGCGAGTCGAGCCAAGCGGCCAACGTGCTGCTGGTGTTAAGTGCGCTGGAGCGCGTGCTGCCGCGGAGCGGCTATGCGGTTGAGGCCGGCGCGGCCGTCGCTGCCGCCCAGCGGGTTTACGCCGGATGAACCTCCGGCTTCTCCCGAGCCCGTTGAAACTATCGATCAACAAAAAGAACACCCTTTGACACGCTCAGGGTGAGCGGAATTCTCATATGAGATTGATAATCAAACCGCTCGTGCTGAGCTTGTCCAAGCACGATTCCGGAGAACATCTACGGTCCCCGCTGGCGGGAACGGCAGCACGGGGGAAATTGTTCAGGCGGATCGCGTGCGTGACGATCGCCACGCTGCTGTGTTTTGCACTGGCGGCATGCACGCATCTGCCGACCTCGTGGAAGCCCCCGTCGCTGGCGTCGCAGCCGCATCTCGTCGCGCTCGATGCCGAGAGTTGTCGCGCCATGCTACGCGACGATGCGCCGGTGGCCTCGTTACAGCAGGCGGCCGCGCGCAGCGTCGAATACCTCCAGCGCGTGCCGCAGGATCGGCTACTCCCGGTGCTCGATCGTCAGATCGCCGTTGCGGAGTTGCTTCCGGTGATTGCGGCGCTCGCCGCGGGGACATCCGCAGGGGACGACTGGAGCCAGCAAGTGTGCGGCCGGTTTCGGCTGTACCGTGCCGACCTGCCGCAGTCGCTGTTGGTGACGGGATATTATGAGCCGCAACTCGCTGCCAGCCGCCGGCCGAGTGCGCGCTTTCGCTACCCGGTCTACCGGGTGCCGGATGACCTGGTCGACGTCGACGTAAGCCACTTCTGCCCGGAATGCCGTAACCGAGTTGCGCAAGGGCGTGTCGAGAACGGCAAATTGGTGCCGTATTATTCCCGCGGTGAGATCGAAGCGGGCGTGCTGGCCGAGCGTGGGTACGAGATCGCGTGGTTGGACGACCCGGTCGAAGCCTTCTTCCTGCATGTCCAGGGCTCGGCGGAATTACGATTCGAGGACGGTGTCCACATGCAGATCAGCTACAGCAGTTCCAACGGCCGCCCGTACACCAGCCTCGGTAGCGTGCTGATCGAGGAAGGCAGGATGTCACGCGACAGCGTCTCGCTACAGGCGCTCAAAGACTACCTGCGAGCGCATCCCGACGAGCAGGCGGCGCTGACGGCGCGCAACCAACGATACATATTCTTTCGCACCGTCGCTGCCGGACCGATCGGGAGTCTCGGGGTTCCGCTCACGGCCGGACGCTCCATTGCGGCCGACCCCAGCGTCTATCCGCCTGGTGGCCTGGCGTTTGTCCGTGTCGCCCGCCGCGACGCCCGAACAGCGGAAAGCGCTCAGCCCTTGGTTTCCCGCTTTGCGCTTATCCAGGACGCCGGCACCGCCATTGCAGGGCCGAATCGACTGGACGTGTTCTGGGGCAGCGGTGCGACCGCAGAGGCCGTCGCGGGGGATATGCGCAATCCAGGAGAATTGTATGTTGTGCTACCACGCTGAGGTGGTGGTGTAACACGTGGGTTTCACGGGGGCGCAGTACTCTGCGCCCCCGTGAACGGTGGTTACCGAAACGCGTTACCTGACGTGCAGCTCCACCCGGCGGTTCTGGGCACGGCCGTCCGCGGTGTCGTTGGACGCCACCGGCTTCGACTCGCCCATGCCCTCCGCCGTGATCCGCGAGCGTGCGATCCCGTGGTCGACCAGGTACGTTCGCACGGTCTCCGCACGCCGGCGGGACAGTCCAAGGTTGTAGTGGTCGGTGCCGACGCTGTCGGTGTGCCCTTCGACCACGATGTCGACGCTGCCTTCCTGCTTCAGCACCTGCACCGCCTCGTCAAGGATCGGCTTGGCCTCGGCCTTCAGTGTCGCCTTATCGAAATCGAAGTGCACACTGCGCAGCACGATCTTCTTCTTTGCCGGCGGCGGGGGCGGCGGGGCGGCCTGGGCCACCGGCGGCGGGGGCGGCGGGGCTTCCTCTGCCGTGAAGTTGTACGCCAACTGGAGGCCGAAGGTGCGCGGGTCGCCGTAGCTGTTGCCGGCGAAGCCCAGGCCCGGGCCGAAGTCGATGCCGTAGGCGCGGTACTTGCGGTCGAACAGGTTGCGGCCGTAGACGGCGATATCCAGCGTGCCCTTCTGCAACGGGATGCCATTGTACGCCAGGCGGCCGTTGACCAGCGCGTAGGCCCAACCCTCGTTGGCCTGCGCACCGGGGGTCAGGTTGTTGGGGATGAAGGTGATCAGGTCCTGCCAGTACACATCGAGGTGCGCGACAAAGGTGCCGGTGGTGGTCGGTGGCGCCGTATATGTGAGCCCGGCATTGATTTGATGCGGTGGGGTGTAGGGGAAGGAGCGCTTGTCCGCCACGCTCTCTTCGCCGGTAATCTTGCCGCTCACCGGATCAATGACCAGGTCTGTCCACTCGGTGTACTTGGGCGATATGAATGAGTAGCCGGCGGTTGCTTCCATGCCACGGAAGGGGATCGCAGTGGCCTCGAACTCCGTTCCCCAGATTTCGGCGTGTTTGGCATTCGCCGGGATACTGAGCACGCCCCCCGCCGGACTGGAATGGAAAATCGAGACTTGCAGGTCGGTGTAGTAGCTGAAGTAGCCGTCGGCATTGATCCGCAGCCGATTGTCCAGCCACTGGGACTTGAAGCCGGCTTCGAACGCCCACAAGGTTTCCGGCTTGAATGGGAGAAAGAAGGCGGGGTCGGAGCCGGTGGGGTTGAAACCGCCGCCAGTGAAGCCGCGGCTGGCGCGGGCATATGTCATCAAGTTATCCGTCCACTGGAAGGAGATGTCGCCCATCGGAGAGATCCCGGGGACCCCGTTGCCGTGGATGCCGCCAAAGGCCTTGCCCCCCACCCCCTTGAAGCCCGGGTCCGTCGCCGAGGGGTAGACCAGCTTGCCCGTCAGGTGATCCAGATGCACCTGCTCCTGGGTGAAGCGCAACCCCGCCGTCAGGCTGAGCTTGTCGCTGAGGATCGGCGGCGTCCACGTGGCCTGCCCGTAGGCCGCATAGGATTTGATCTTGTTGAAATTGCGATAGGGGAGGTTGCTGGCGTTGTTAATGAACGACTGTTGCTGGTTGATCCGGTCATACTCGCCGGAGTAGTACCCGCCCACGACGTAGTGGAAGCGGGGCGCCGTCCCGACCCACTGCAGCTCTTCACTCCAATTCTGCACGTCAATATTCTGGCTGAAGTCGGTGATGTGTTGCGGGGTACCGTCCAGGTCGTCGTCGCTCTGGAACATAAAACTGCGGTACGATGAAATCGACTTGAGTTGAACGCTGCCCAGCGGCCCGACTTCGCCGACATCCCAGGTGCCCGTCAGGATGTGTAAGCGCTGATAGCCGTCATCGCGTGCCTGGTGGAACTTGCCGTCGTGCATCAGGATGGCGTTGTTGGCCACGGCATCGGGGCGGTTGCGCTGGACGTACCCGTTGAGCCCACCTGGGAAGAGCGGGTTGGGGATGGGTATCACCAGCGAGGTGCCCGGCACCTGGTAGTTGTACGTCGTATCCATGATGGATCCCGGATAGATGTAGGTGACCGGGAACGCGATCGAATTGTCGCGGTAGCGGTGGTACTCGAAGTTGTAGTCGACCGTGATGTCCTTGCGCGGTTGCCAGCGCAGCGCCGTCCAGTTGTAAACGCGGTTCAGGTTAGTGTAATCGCCGCTGCCACCCGGTTTGGGCGTGGAGGGTGCCCCGTTGGGGATCGCGTTGCGGTAGTAGCCGTCGCGGGTCTTGTAGCCGGCGGTCTCGCGCAAGCTCAAGGTGCCGATCGCGTCCGACTGGTAGAAGCCGTTCTTGCCGATGAGCGGCACATTGACGGTCATGCGGCCGTTGAAGGTCTCGAAGTTGCCGACATCGGTCTTGAGTGTGATCGAGCGGTCTTCGGTCGGCTTCTTCGTGATGAAGTTGACCGCGCCGCCGATGGTGTTGCGGCCATACAGGGTGCCCTGTGGGCCGCGCAGTACCTCAACCCGCTCGAGGTCCTCCAAGTCGAGGTTGGAGCCGACAATCTTCGCAAGGTAGACCCCGTCGACGTAGAGGCCCACCTTCGGGGAGTAGGAAGGATCCGGGTTGCCCTGGGTCAGTCCCCGAATGGTAACCGTCGTACTACTGGTGCTGTTTGTTGCCGACACGATGCGCAAGCTCGGTACCGATTCGCCGAGATCGACGACATCGCGCACGTTCTTGGTTTGCAGCGCTTCGGCCCCGAATGCCGTCACGGAGATGGGGGTCTCCTGAATGCTCTCCTCGCGCTTCTGTGCGGTAACTGTAATCTCTTCGATCTCGACCGCGGGGCCTACCGCCTTCTTCGCCTTGGCAGCTTGCGCCCAACTCGCCGGCGGACAAGTGAGCCCGACGACCAGGACCAGTCCGACTCCCAACCGCATGGACCTACCGATGTTTTCCACCGCTTCCCCTCCTTCCCGAGGGTCCGAGTATGCGAAGCCCCCGGTTGCTACGGTTTGTCCCCTCGACCGTGCGCCAGAACCGTCGGATATGGGCGCCGGTCTAGGGCAATCGCTACAAACTGCAAAAACGCACCACTGGGGGGCTTACCATGTTGCGCCCGTGATTCGCAATAAAAAAATGTGCGGGGCCCGAGGTGCCCCGCCGTGGCGCGCCGACCTCGGAAAGACGCGCGAAACTGGTACGCGCCGTCAGGGCGGCAGCGATTGCAGGTAGCGCCGCGTGACGTCGGCGACCGGCCCGCTGGGTTCCAATCGCAGGGAGGTTTCCAGATGCTCCCGGGCGGCGGCGCGATCCCCGATGGAGAACAGCACCTGTCCGAGCAACGCGTGCGTCTTCGCGGCGTCCCACTGCGGAAAGCCGTGCGCGGAAACCCCGGAAGTTCCCAGCCGTATTGCCGTCTCGAAGGCGTCGCGTGCGCGGACAATATCGCGTGCCAGGGTGGCTTGATCGCCTCGCCGCTGCGCGTCCTCCAACTGCATCATCAGCGTCATGCCGAGATTGTGATACAGGGTGGGATGCGGGCGCATCTGAATGCCGGCCTCGAGGGCGCGTGCGGCATCCTCGTAGCGTCCGAGGCGCCGGTAGAGATTGCCGAGCGCGTTGTACGTCATGGCGCGCACCGCAAGGTCGGCTTTCCCGGCCAGTGCCTGCTGCAGCGCTCGTTCTGCTTCGTCCGAGCGGTTGCGATGTTGCAGCGCGCCCGCCAGTTCCAAGTGCGGCAGCGCGTCGTCCGGCACCTTTGCCGCGACGTCGCTCCAGAAGGAGAGGTCATCAGCCCACACCCGCGTGTAGCGCGACGCATGCGCGCCGGCAGTCAGGGACACGGCCGCGAGGACGGCAATCACCCAGCGCGCGGTGAGCCGGCGCCGTTCGGCGAGATGCACGAGCGCCCACACCAGCAGCAGACACGAGGCCACCGACGGAACGTAGAGGTAACGGTCCGCAACCGGCGCAGACGCGCTGCGTCGCACCAGGACGGTGAAGGCGGGCGCCAGGGTGGCGAAGAACCACGCCGTCAAAAACGCCAGAGGCCAGTGGTGGCGCTTCCAGCCGACAACAAATAAGCCCGCCCCAGCGAGCAGCCCGATCAGGCCGGCTGCCGCATAGGCCGCACCGACGGGGACGTCGGACACGTAGGCGCACAGCCTGGCGGAAAAGAGCGTCTGGATGACATAGAAGCCCATTGCCCGTAGGGCCTCTCCCGCGAGCGCCGGCCGTGACGCAGCGGTGACCATGCCGCCACCGATAGTCCCCAGGGCTTGATGCCGGAAAGCGAAATACACCAGGACCGCGATGGCGAGTGGTACATAGCGCCGCCAGTCGAGGCGCTCCATGCGCAGCAGGTCGAGCAGCGGGATGAGCACTACGCAGGCCATGGCGGTTTCTTTGGACAACGCTGCGAGCAGGAACGTGAGGCCTCCGAGCCATGCGGTATAGGTCCGTTGCCGGTCCAGGGAAAGCAGTGTCGTGATCAGCACGAAGGTGCAGACGATGACATCCGATCGTCCCGCCATCCAAGCGACCGACTCCACGTGTGTTGGGAGCACCGCAAACAGGAGTGCCCCGCCGGCGGCAACCAAGCCGTTGTCCGCAAACAGCCGGCGTGCCAGCAGCCATACCAACAGGACATTGGCGACGTGGAATGCCAGGACGGAGACGTGAAACCAGAAGGGCGTCTCGCCGCCGAGTGCGCGGTCGAGCAAATATGTGACGAACACCAGCGGGCGGAAGTAGAACTTGGGGATGACGGCTGGCAGGACAAAAAGGTCGCGCAGTGAGCCGATCGCGCGTAGCTGCTGCAACACCAGCGGGTCGTCCCAGATGAAACCGCCGCGCAGCGACGGGAGGTAGACCGCAACGGCGGCGACCATCGCGACGACGGCGGCCGCGGGCGTCCGCAGGAACGCCCGCACGGCAATGTCAGGCGCCGGCAGCATACGGCCGCGCGCCGGTTCTGGGACCGGCCCACGTCCCGAGGCCGGGCGGGGCTGGGTGTGCGGACCCTTCCTCACGCCGTTGTGCCGAAATCCGCCGGCAGCGCTACCCCGTTGATCATGCGCGCCTCGTCCGAGGCCAGGAAGGTGATGATGTGAGCGACATCGTCCGGCTGACCCATCAACCCCGGGACCGGTGGCATGTAGTAGGCCATCACCGACGATTCAAAGTCTTCCCGCGCTTGAAACTGCAGTGTGAGGGGGGTGATGACGCCGCCGGGGCAGACGCAGTTGGCGCGCAAGCCGCGGCTGATGAACTCCAGCGCGATGACCCGCGTCATGTTGATGAGCGCGGCCTTGGAGGCGCAGTACGTCGTATTGTAGGCCTGCCCGCGCAGGCCGGAGATCGACGCGACGTTGACAATGTTGCCCACCGGCGGTTTGAGCAGATGCTCGAGCGCGGCTTTGGTGGTGTGGAAGGCCCCATCGAGGTTGATGGAGAGGACGCGGCGCCACTCCTCTTCCGCAACTTCCTCGAACCGCAATGCGCGCACCACGCCGGCGACATTCACCAAGATGTTCAAGCCGCCGAACCGACTGACGGCGGCGGCAACGGAATCCTGCACGGCTGCCTTGCTGGCGACGTCGCAGTGCCCGCCATCGGCGGTCCCGCCGGCGGAACGGATCTGCGCGATCGTCTCCGCATTCCCCGCGTCATTGACGTCCACGGCAAAGACCTTTGCGCCCTCGCTGGCGAACAGTTTGGCTGTGGCGCGCCCGATCCCGGATCCGGCCCCGGTGATGTACACGACGCGATTCTCGAACCGTGCTCTTGTCATGCGCTCTCCCACCTTTCCGCGTTGTGACGCCCGTTACCGCCCTCAGGCCGTTGCGGCCATCGTCGTCCGTTCGGTCGCGGAGCGTCAGACCCCGCCCTGTACCACTTGTCCGTCGTAAGTTACAGCGGCCAGAGGCACGGCGAAACCGGCCCGCCCCCTCCCGTCCTCGAGGAAATCCGTACTGCTAGGTCACATAAGCATGGCTCAGGGGTCGTAACATTGACGTTAGCTGGTTTACTTGATTAGATCGGGGCCATGGCAACGCCGCTTGAACAATGGGTAGAGGAAACCGCCCAGCACACCCGCCCGAAAAACATCCACTGGTGTGACGGGTCTGAGGCGGAATACAACAAGATGATTGCTGACATGCTCGCGTCTGGTACGATGCTGGAGCTGAACCAGAAAGCGTACCCGAACTGCTATCTGCATCGGAGCGATCCCAGTGACGTCGCTCGCACCGAGCATCTCACCTTCGTGTGTACCTCGGCCAAGGAAGACGCGGGACCGAACAACAACTGGATGACCCCTGCGGACGCCAAGGAGAAGGTGGGCAAGCTGTTCGCCGGTGCGATGCAGGGTCGCACGATGTATGTCGTGCCCTACATCATGGGACCGGTGACTTCGCCGTTCAGTCAACTCGGGGTGGAGATCACCGACAGCCCGTATGTGGCGGCCAGCATGCGCATTATGACGCGCATGGGGAAGGCCGCGTTGGATCGGCTCGGGGCGTCGGGCAACTTTGTCAAGGGCCTGCACTCGCTCGGCGATCTGAGCCCTGAGCGCCGCTTTATCATCCATTTCCCCGAGGAGCGCCTCATCTGGTCGGTGGGTTCCGGGTACGGGGGCAACGCCCTGCTGGGCAAGAAGTGTTTCGCGCTGCGTCTCGGCAGCTTCATGGCGCGCGAGGAGGGCTGGCTCGCGGAGCATTGCCTGATCCTCGGCATCGAAGAGCCGAGCGGCCGGACGACGTACATCGCGGCGGCGTTCCCGAGTGCCTGTGGCAAAACCAACCTGGCGATGCTGATCCCGCCCGAGAGTCAGAAGGGCTACAAGGTATTCACGGTGGGCGACGACATCGCCTGGATGCACATCGGTGCCGACGGCCGCTTATGGGCGATCAATCCGGAGGCCGGCTTCTTCGGCGTGGCGCCGGGAACCAACTACAAGACGAATCCCAACGTCATGGAGACCATCAAGCGCAACTCGATTTTTACCAACGTTGCGCTGACCCCGGACGGTCTGCCGTGGTGGGAGGGGCTGGACGGCGATCCCCCGGCCAACGCGATCGACTGGCAGGGTAAGCCGTGGACGCCGCAAAGCGGCACCAAGGGGGCGCATCCGAACTCGCGCTTCACCACACCGGCCAGTCAGTGTCCGTCGATCTCGCCGCACTGGGAGGACCCCAACGGGGTGCCCATTTCCGCCATTCTGTTCGGTGGCCGGCGCGCCAAACTCGTTCCCCTCGTGTACCAGTCGTTCAACTGGCAGCACGGCGTGTTCCTCGGCGCGACCATGGCGTCGGAGACGACAGCGGCAGCAACCTCGGCGGTCGGCGTGGTGCGCCGCGATCCAATGGCGATGCTGCCCTTCTGTGGCTACAACATGGGCGACTACTTCGGCCATTGGCTGGCTATGGGGAAGCGCATCAAGCAGGCGCCGCTGATTTTCCGGACGAACTGGTTCCGGCAGAGTCAGGAAGGCAAATTCCTGTGGCCGGGGTTCGGCGAGAACCTGCGCGTCCTCCGGTGGGTGATTGGACGGGTACACCAGGAGGCCGGGGCTGTGGAGACGCCGATCGGGTACGTGCCACGTCCGCAAGACATCGACACCAATGGGATCGCTGTATCCCCGACGATGTTGCAGGAGCTACTGGCTGTGGACCGGGAAGGCTGGATTGAAGCATCCCACGGCCAGCGCGAGTTCCTCGACAAATTCGGCGACCGGATGCCACGTGAGATTTGGCAGGAGAACGAGGCGCTGGAGCAGCGCTTGAAGCGGTAGCACCTTGAGCGCCTTCTCCCGCGGATGCGGGGCTGTCGACATTTTCGGACAACGCCCTTTGTCAAGCTCGGAGTGAGCGGAATCTTCTTTTCGGATTGGTGCCCTAACCGCTCGTGCCGAGCTTATCGAAGCACGATTCCGCAGAACATCACAAGGCGGGGG
>JAGDMS010000539.1 GCA_017860575.1 Deltaproteobacteria bacterium
GCCTGCCGGAAGGAACTCACCGACCGCCGTGGGAGGCCCGTCATCGAAGTCCTGCGGCGGGGGGAGCACAAGCTCCTGCGGTTTGCCGACCAGGGGCAACTGATCGAGGCCACCGTGTACGAGGTGCTGTTCCTGTACTTTGCCCTCTCCGTCTTCCAGTTCCTCGACGGCACGGTCATCAAAGAGGGCGTCGAGGATCTGTGGGAACGCTTCTCGAAAGCCCTGCCCGCGGCGCAGCGGCAGCGGCTCGCGGACTTCCCGCGCAAGTTTTACGTCCTCCCCTACGCCATGAAGGACTACCGTAAGCACGACGAGACCATCGACGTGATCGTGCAGTGTCTGGTGCACCAGCACCGCATGCGCATCGACTACGGGGGCCTTCGGGGGGAGGGGCACGTGCACGAATTCGATCCCTACACCCTGGTGATGTACCGGGGCGGGCTGTACCTGCTCGGGCACAGCCACCGGTATCGCAAGATCATCTACCTGGCGGTGGAACGCATCCGCACGGCGGATAAGCTGGAGGACCGGTTCGACTACCCGCGCACCTACTCGCCCGAGAAGTACACCGAAGGCACGTTCGGCATCCTCGACGGCCCCGAGACGCAGGTGGAGCTGCGGCTACTCAACGCCGACACGGTGGCGTATCTGTCTTCACGGAGATTGCACCCGACGCAGCGGTTCACGCCGTGCCGTGACGGCACGACGCGGTTGACGATGACGGTGCGCGGCACGAAGGAGTTGGTGCCGTGGATTCTCAGCCTCAGCCCGTACGTCGAGGTGCGGAAGCCACGGGCGCTGCGGGACGAAGTGCGGCAGGCGCTGGCCCAGGCAGCAGCTCAGTATGAACCCGGCCGCGCCAGCAACTGACGCGCATGAGGCGATGCGCTCGGCCAGGTGTTTACGCGGCTAACTTCACGGCCACCGACACCCCGGCCTTCGCGCACAGGCCGACCAGGTAGTCCAAGGAGAGCTTGTCGACCTTATTGCGGGCGATCTCCGAGATCCGCGGTTGGGCGACGCCGAGGCGCTTGGCCGCCTGCGCTTGGGTCAATCCCTCGCGCTCCATCCATCGCCGGAGCGCTTCCGCGAGCTCGCAGCGCAGCAGCATTACGGCGGCCTCGTGTGGCGGGAAGCCCAGATCCAGAAATACATTCCCGCTGCTAGGGGTGATACGGCTGTCGGCTTTCTTCATGACTCCTCTCCGATCGTCCGGTAACGCCCTGCCGCGATGGCGATGTCTCCCGGCGACGTTTTCCGTGTCTTCGTCTGAAAGGCGTGGAGCACGTCAATCGCCTGCCGACCTCAACATTCGCCATCCGTTTCCCTGCGGGCTACTTGGCAAAGCGGTTCTGAGTGAGGCGCAAGCTGGGAGTGTCGGCGAGGCTTTGCACTGCATCATAGAGGTAGTCGTAACCCGTGAGCGCGATCTGCCACTGACCGTTCCGCTGCACATATTCGTCATGGTAGTAGGCCGCGCAGTGGTTGATGGTGCCAGCCTGCAAGTCGATACCCATCCCTTCCATTGCCCAGATGCCCACCGCCGTGGTCGAACTGGTCAACTGAATCTCCGGATGATGGCAATGGTGGAACGTGATGAACGTGGGCCGGTCCATTCGCGCGATGAGGAATTCCATGATTTGCTCGCGGCCGCGGAACGAATACTGGCCATCGCCGTAGGCTGAAGTGGCGTCCTCCGCGAAGCATTCCCGCAACTCGTCCCACCGCTTCAGGTCGACGCAGCGCAGGTACTTGTACTTCAGCTGTTTGATCGCCTCTATCTCCCGCAAGTCCTGCATGGCTGGAACCTCCCCACCTTGAAATTGTCGCGTACGCGCAGTTCGTATGCGCCCGGCCCCACCATCGGTAGGGGCTCGAAATCTACTGCTTCCGCCCCGCTTGCACCAGCAGCACCTCATGCCCCATCCGCGGCCGGCTCGGCTCCGGAAACGCTGCCAAGTGTTTTCGCGCCGCCGCAACGAAATACACCGGCTTCCCGGACGCAAGTTATACGACTATTCGTATGGTGGCGCGAGCCGTCGCAGGCAACCTGCACGATCGTAGCAATTGTGCGAACGAAGCAGACCGGCAGCCACTGATTCTAGCGACCGTACGGAGGTCGATCGGAAGAGTCGATTGTCGTTGATGACCCTGTGAAGGAGGGCTCAAGAACTCCGCACCGGCACGCAATTCAATTCCGAGGGTTCCTACGACGCTGGATTGCCGCGCTTCCGTCCTCGCCTCAGGTTATACAGGTACTGCATGCGGACGTGGATACCGTCCTCGACTTCTTCTGTGCTTTGGCCGTTCGCCGCCGCCACCATCGCAATCGCATCCTCGAGCGTGGCGCAGTGTGTCACGCACCCGCTGTCGAGATCGACAACGATGCCCTCCCCCCATGACCGATGACGCTTCATAGTCGACAAGCAGCCGCTTGGTGGGTCTATCTGTGGACATCAGTCACCGCAGCATGAAGACGGCAAGCGCGGTATCCGCGCTCATGGCCTTAACCACCAGATCCTTCAGCACCGCAATCCAGCAGCACAAAGCGAAACCCACCGTCACCCGGGTACGGTTGCTGGTGGTCGACGAGGCCAGAGCGGATATCGGCCGGGATCCCGGCCGGGAACGCCACACACGCCCTCCGGCCCTGCAATCGGAAGAGGCATCGTCGGCACGGGCTGGATTCGGCAAACTGGTCGTTGCGCAAGGGGTCAGGCGTCGGCCGAGATTGCGTCATGAA
>JAGDMS010000007.1 GCA_017860575.1 Deltaproteobacteria bacterium
ATCGGTGAGGGAATCCTTATTGTAGCCTTCTGCGTACTGTTCGATCGTCTTGCCGAGATGCTCGTTGATCTTCTGCAAGTCCTTCTGGTAGGCGTCATAGATCGGCCAGAACCCCTTCGCCTCTTTGTCGGTCAGTTGCAGGTTGTCGGCGACCAGCAACTTCTTGTCGGCCTTGATCTTGTCGCGCAGGATCTGCATGTCGGTGCTGGATGCTTTTCCCTGCGCCTGCAACGCCACCGGGCTGACCGCCAGCAGCAGCCCACACGTAACGAAACACACCAGTTTTCTCATCAGAACCTCCTCCTCTTCCAGATTGGACTCACGAAACGAGCCGCAGTGTAACAGGTGCTCCATGTGGTGCAAGTCGCCGGTCAACAGGTGGGGCGGCGGACGTCTTTGGCCGCGCTTGCCGTGGACGGTTGCAGTGCGCCTTACAGGGCTTGCCGAGTGCATTGACTATCGCTGTTGCATCAGTCAAGAGACGCTCACGGGAGGTTGAACATGAAGCACGTGAACCTCGGGATTTTGGCGATTACGCTCCTGTTCACGACCACTGTCGCTTGGGCGCAATCGGATTCTTTCGTCTACCCGCAGAAGGGGCAGAGCACAGAGCAACAGCAGAAGGACGAGTACGAGTGTTACCAGTGGGCGAAGCAACAGACGGGTGTGGATCCAATGGCCGGTGCTCCGCAGGCGGCGCCCGCGAGCACACCCAAAGGCGGTGCGGTGCGGGGAGGCGCCAGGGGAGCGGCCGTAGGCGCCATCGGGGGCGCCATCGCGGGGGACGCCGGCAAGGGTGCGGCGATCGGTGCTGGTGTCGGGGCGGCCGGAGGTGCGGCCAGAAAGCGTCGAGGAGAGCAGGAGCAGGCCGCGGCGCAGCAGCAGCAACAGGCGGCAAACCAGCAGCAGCGGGCCACTTACCAACGCGCCTTTGGTGCCTGCATGGAGGGCAGAGGGTACACGGTGAAGTGAGCGCGGTCCCTCGTTTGCGCTCTCCCGCTTCGTGCGCTTCGTCCTCGAGGAGGATGTCTTCCCGCGGCTGCCCTCGGCGTCGGCATCGGGTTCGGTCTGCAGGGCGTGATCAACAACTTCGTCTCCGGCCTGATCCTGCTCTTCGAGCGCCCGATCCGCGTCGGCGACAACATGCAACTCGGCGAGATCGCGGGTGAGATGCGCCGTATCGGCTTGCGCTCCAGCACGGTGCGCACGTGGGAAGGCGCGGAGTTGATTGTTCCCAATGCGGAGCTGACCTCCCGCGTCGTGACCAACTGGACCCTCTCCGAGCGCCTGCGCCGCATCGACGTCCAGGTCGGGGTGGCCTACGGGACGCCGCCGCGCCGGTGATCGAGCTGCTGTTGGCAGTGGCGGGGGCGCACCAAATGGTGGTTGCCGATCCCAGTCCAATCGCCCTGTTTGTCGGCTTCGGGGACAGCAGCTTGAACTTCGAGTCGCGTGCGTTTACCGATCACACCGAGCGCTGGGCCCTGACGCGCAACGAGTTGAACCTGGGCGTGCACGACGCGCTGGTCGCCGCCGGCATCACGATTCCGTTTCCGCAGCGGGATGTGCGCCTGTCCGGTGCGGTGTCGGCGGCGTGCGGAGCCTCCACACCCGCGGCGGGCGATAGTGGGGAACCGGAAAGAGGTCGCTAAGATCGGGGCGGGAATCCACCCGTGCTACCAGCACACGGGGACGGGCGTTTAAGTGCACGGCCAGGTAAAGCACGATTGTTGCAATCTCATTGGCCTGCTGGATTTCAGCGTCGCCGGCGGTGGGCGGGCAGGTGCCCGACGCGGCATCGCTGTTCGGCCTCGACTTGGATCGTAAGGGCCCTGTGCTCCCGGCAGCCCACGCTGACCGGTCGGCGGGAGTGCCGTTGACTCTCGGCGGTGATGTCGTCACCATGGCGGCCGCTGATGCGAAGACTACTGCCAGCGCTGGCCCTCTTGATGACTGTTGCGCTTGGTTGCGGCGACGGCATCGTCATCATTGCTTTCAACAGCGGTACGATTGTTTCCGATCCCTCCTGTGGCAGCGGCGCGGGGCGTTTCGACCTGCTGAATCAGGGCGGTCTGACGCTGCTGGTCATCATCAGTAGCGATACGGTGATCTTCAACGCCAATGGCCAGACCGCTCATTGCGCGGACCTCAGTAAGGGCAATCACGTCCAGGTGCGCGGTTCGCAGCGCGGTGACCAGATCGACGCGCAGTCGGTGACGTTGGAGTAGTCGAAGTTGGCAACACAACCTATGTGTGGTGAGGCAAGATGATACCGCAATTTCTTCTGGGTGCGTGGTTGCTGGCCTTTGTGCTGCAGGGTGGTGCTGTCGCGACGGCGTAGGATGAGGCGGTGACGGGGGACGCTGTCGAGGGTATGCCCCTTGGTGGCCAGCCGGTGTACGACGAGTCCGCCGGAGCAGATTCAACGATCAAGTGTCGACTATCGACTCATCGGTATTGGCCCATCAGGGCTAGATATTGTGCTTAGTCCCGTTTGCTCCTTGCACCTGAATGCCCGGGCTGCTTCCGACCGTGGGATTTGGTCTTGGGCGTTTGCGGACTCTTTGACTCTGCATCCGCTGCCGCAGCCCGGATTGCCGCCGCGATGTCGCCGCTCAGGGTCGCGAGCGCGTGGCTGTGCGCGGCGGCGAGGGCGTCGAACTCGGTGCCGTGTGCGGCCTCGCGGCTGGCCGTGCGGCCCGAGCGCGTGTCCCCGCTGGCGGTCTGGCGGACCGTCCAGACCGCCTCGAGTTCCACCGCGTCGCCTGGGATGGAGTCGAAACGCTGCACGTTGATGGTCACCCGATAGGCCGGGTTGAAGTTGGCGATCGGTGCCGCGGCGACTTCAGGCGTCCCGAGCAGCACCGCGAGGTTGCCGGCGACGGCGCGCGCGATGCCGTCGCTCAGCGGCGCGGCCCAGCGATGGAATTCGTCGAACTCGACACGGTTCGGTGCGGCTTGGACCACAAACTGCGGCCGGTCAACCGTGGCCGGGATGGAGATGGGTCCGACCATGACGGTGGCGTGTGCGGTCGGCGGCGCGTCGGCCGCGGTCACCGTGGAGGCGAGGGTGTAGAACCGCGCCGTCGGCGAAGCGCTGCACCCGGCGGCGGCTGCCGCGACGCATGCGATCGAGAGTAGATGCGTGATCCGGTTCGCCATCACTTCGCCTCCCCTGTCTTGCCACGAATGAGCGCCTCCGGGTGGCGCTCGAGATAGTCGGCGAGCACGCGCAATGCGCGCGCCGCACGGCTGACCTCCTGGAGCGTATTGCCCAGCTCAGTTCCCAGCACGGAGTTGGGCTCGATGAGCTTGTCCGCGTTGTCGAGCGTGCGGTGTCCGCTCAGGAGCGTCTGATTGAGTTCGGCGAGCGCCACGTGGAGGTCGCCGCCGATCTCTTTGAACGGTACCTGGTCGAGCTTCTTGACGATGTTGGCCACGCTCGCTTCGATCCCCTCGAGCGCGCCGGGCACGGTCGGGAGTTGCACCGGCGTCTGTGACCAGTCCACGGTTGCCGGGGCCGCATCGGGAAAGAAGTCGATCGCCACCAACATGGCCCCGGTCAGCAGACTGCCCGACCGCAGTTGCGCACGGACCCCGTGTGCAATCAGGCTGTCGAACATCTGCCGCCGAACGGTGGCGAAATCCGCGCCGGGTTGCATGTCGACGATCTTCACCCCGAACCGCTGCGCGTCCAGGCTGATGGTGACCGGCGCGGAGAACTCGAAGGTCTTCGCGTCGATCTGGGCGCTGATGTCCAAGACCTCCCCGACAGGAATTCCCCGGAACTCCACGGGGGCGCCGGGCGTAAGCCCGCGGACCGATTGCTTGAAAACAAGCACGAACGTCTGCGGAGCACGGGCGGACAGCCTGAAGGCATCGGTGCGGTTGTTGAACAGGGTGAAGACCGTGTCCGCCTCTGCCGGCGGCAGGGCCGGTCCGGTCGCGGGCGTTTCGAAGGCAATACCACCCACCAGGACGGACAGCACGGACTGGGTCTGCACGTTGAGGCCGTTCGCGGAGAGCGATACGTCGATGCCACTGGCGTGCCAGAAACGCGTGTTCGGCGTTACGTATTGATCGTAGGGCGCGCGCACAAAGACCTTGACGTTCAGCAGTTGCCCGTCCTTCTCGAACTCGTACGACGCGACCTGGCCGACCTGCA
The DNA here is from genome assembly GCA_017860575.1 of Deltaproteobacteria bacterium. Taxonomy (GTDB): domain Bacteria; phylum Desulfobacterota; class Binatia; order HRBIN30; family HRBIN30; genus JAGDMS01. Next base: position 4,166 of record JAGDMS010000007.1, read on the forward strand.
GCCGCCGGAAGAAGACCGGTGTGCCGGTGTCAAGCGAGCCCAGGTCCGGGGTCTTCAGCATGAAAAAGCGGCCGGGAATGTCGCCGGTGATCACCGGCGGCGTGTCAAGCGCCACGAAGTCGCGCCGGTGCTCGCGCGCGCGGCCGATCTCCATGGCGACGTAGGCCCCGGAAATGAGGGTCCCCAAGCCGCTGACGGTGGCACCCGAGATCCGTGGGCGCACGACCCAGAACTTCGTGTCTTCGACGAAAAAGCCCTCCGTCTTGGGCTCCATCTGTGCCGTGGTGATCACCCGCTGGTGGTCGTCGGAGAGCCGGATCGTGGTAATGAGGCCCACCTCCACGCCGTTATAGTTGATCTTGGTCTTCCCGGCCTCGAGTCCCTCGGCCGACCGGAAAACGATGGTAATCTTGGGCCCCTCCGCCAGAATCCGCGTCACCGCCACCCAGACGCCGAGGAGCGCGGCCACGATCGGGATGAACCAGACGAGGGAGAGGCGCGTGCGCTTCTTGGGGACGGCCCGGGACTCGGGAACGTGAGGGAGCAGTGTGTCGTTGTCAGGCATCGCGCACCTCTTTCACGCTCACGGCATCCCAAATGAGTCGGGGATCGAAGGACTCCACCGCGAGCATTGTTAGTACCACCACCGCCGCAAAGAAGAACAGGCCGGGCCCCGGTGCCACCGACATGAGCGGCTGGAGCTGCACGAGGGCTGCCGTGAACGCGTCGACGAACACGTCGACCATCGACCAGCGTCCGATGAACTCGACCATCCGGTAGAGCCGGATGCGCTGGGCGTTGTTCGCGATCGAGCCCCGCTGCACGGTGATGAGCAGATAGATCATCGCAACGATCTTTGCGCTGGGGATCATGATGCTGGCGAACAGCACTATGAGCGACAGCGGCCAGCCGGTCGGCGACCAGAGGAGCACGACGCCTTGGAGGATGGTGTCGGACTCGGCACCGGCTGCCGTCGTCGTTGTCAGCACCGGCAGCAGGTTCGCCGGCACGTAGCAGATTGCCGCGGCGATCAGGTAGGCCCAGGTGCGTTGCACGCTGTCCGGCTTGCGGAATTCCAGTTCCCCATCACAGCGCGGGCAGCGACCTGCGTGCTCGCCAGGCAAAGGCCGCGAGAGCAGGCCGCAGACCTCGCAGGTTTGCAAGCCGCGCTGCATCGCCGTGACGGCAGGTGTGCTCATGATGTCGCCTCTTCCAATGGGTCGGGCGCAGCCAAGCGCGGCGCGTCGGTCGCTGCCCACTCGATGCGATCCCACACCTCTTTGGGATCGAAGTTTGACTGCATCGCGGCGAGCAGGAAGACCAGCGCCCCCAGGGAATACAGCGCCACGCCCGGAAGGACGGTGGCGAGCTCGGCGATCTTGATGAGCGCGACCAGTACTCCGAGCATCATGACCTCGATCATGCTCCAGAGTCGGGTGGTCGGCTGGTGCCGGAGCAGCGTCCCAACCCATCGCGGCGCGTGCCGGCGGTGGGCGCCGAGTACGATGCCCAGCATGAGGCTGATCTGCAACGCCGGCGCGATGATCGCGGTGAACAGCACGAGCACGGCAACGATCTTCTCGTCGTCGTGCCAGAGTTGGACGGCCCCCCCGAACACCGTGGTGAACGCCTGATGGCCGACGGCTGTGAGTCCCAGCATCGGGGTGGTGTTGGCGACGACGTAGAGCACCCCCGCCGCACTTGCCAGTGCGAGTGTGCGGTTGAGCGAGTCCTCGCGGCGGCGCCACAGTTCCCGGTTGCAGCGCGGGCAGCGGGCCGAAGCGCCTGGCGCGATCTGCGGGAGACGCTGCAGGAGGTCACAGTCGGGGCAGCCGATGACCCGCGTGTCAGCGAGAGGCCGGTTGTGCACGGCGCGCCTTATTACATATCGGATCGAGCGCACACAAGCGCGGGCCCGGTGGCCGGTGTGCTCCGCAGTCACGAGTGCCGCACTGTGGTTGGATGGCGTCTCGAGCACCACCAGCGGGCGTCGGATGAACGAGCGGGGCCCACCCCTCGGCAGGCTCGCCCAGGGGCGACCGATTGCCGTTGACACCGAGGAGCCGACTGTGGCCATGATCCGGCTGCATGGGCCCTTTGCCATAGGAAGTTTTCCATGACGTTCCGTGGCAGGAACATTTCGTGTCTTTTTGCCCTTGTCGTTGTCGCCGGGTGCTCTTCAACCAAGATCTCCAGCCAGCCGGTTGTCTCCGGCGAGCTGCCTCGGTCCAACAATATCTTTGCGTACGATTTCATCAGCACGCCTGCTGATCTCCCGCCTGACTCCTCGATGGTGGGCCAGTTTGCTGAACACAGCACGCCACAAACCCCCGACGAAATCGCGGCGGAACGTCAGCTGGGTGCGGAAATGGCGGCGCAGCTGGTGTCGGCGATTCAGGGTATGGGCCTGCCCGCATCGTGGGCGACCAATCAGACGATGCTGTCTATCCACGACATTGTGCTTCGCGGGTATCTCTTGTCGATCAAAAACGGGAGCGAAGTACTCTGGGACAGAAGTTGGGCAACGTATTTCGCGACACCCCGCTCACCCTGAGCCCGTCGAAGGGTGAGCGCGCACTGGCAGCGGCACCACCATCTGGAGTAGTCTCCGACGGTGGTGTTCTGGAGCTACATATTGCAGTGCGCTGATGCGTCCGACTACAGTGCACACACCGACGATCTTGAAGATCGTATCCAGCAACATCAGTCCGGGGCTCTGGGCCGATACCCGAAGAGTCGCCGTCCCGTTCGCTTGGTCGATTCGCAGGATTTCCCCACCCGCGACGAGGCGTTTGCGGCGGAGCGGCAGGTCAAGGGATGGAGCCGGAAGCAGCAGGCAGCTCTCAGCAACGGCGCCTGGGAAGAACTCCGGCGGCTGTCTCGCAATAGCCAGCGGGCGTCCGCTCACCCTTCGACAAGCTCAGGGTGAGCGGGGTTGAGATACGTCGCCATAATTATGCCAACGTATACTTAGAAACACGGGAAGAATTCGTCGGTGGCTGCAGGCCTCCGTGCCTGCAGCGTAGGTGTTGAGATAGCCGCTTCATTCCCTGGCGGCGCAGAAGACGCGTCATCACCATCAGCTTGCGCCAGCCAGTGGATCTAGCTCACAATGCTTCGCACCAATGAAGGAGGGCATGATGCACAAGACAACGAATACGGTAGGGGGTGGTCAGGTTGGCGCGGTTGCGTTCCGGAAAGCTGGGCTTATCACAATCGGGTTGCTGGTCGGTGCGATGGGGTGCGCCACCATGTCACAATCGGGGAGCGGCGGTGCACCGGTGGAAAAGTATTCCGCCACGGTCCAAGTGGGATCGGGAGCGGGCCAGGGGAATGTCCCGGTGATCATCACCATTCGGTCGTACACCAGCGATGCGGAAGCGGCGCAACTGGTGCAGACCCTGCGCACGCAGGGGCCCGACGGCCTGGTGGATGTCATGCGTAAGCTCGACGGCAAGGGCAATTTCGCGCCAGCCATGGCGATGAGCCAGGAACTGAAGGTGATCCGCGCCGTCAAGACGCCGAACGGACGGCAGTTGCGCATGCTGCTCGACCGGCCGATCGGGTTTCTCGAGGGCAGGATCGGCGCGCGGACGCTGACCTACCAGGTTGGGATCATCGTCATCAACCTGGATGCGAACGGCAAGGGCGATGGGCAGATGATCGTTGCCGCCCGGCCCTCGTTCGACAAGAACAACGAGCTGGTGATCGAGAAGTTCGATTTCGACCCAGTCCTTGTGAAGGATGTCGCCCCGCTGGCGAACTGAGGATGCTAGGGCGCCGACGGGTCCTTGAGGACAAAATTAACAGTTCCTGGTTCAGAGAATCCGCGCGGGCGACCGGCGTGATAGGAGTGGACAGTAATGTTAGAAATTGCCAACGGGCTGCTTCTGCGGCTCATCGTGTCTGTGGTAGTGATGCTGTCCGGCGCCACTGGTGCAATGGCGCAGCAGGAAACCGGTGGTCCGGGTTCTCCCAGCGCCACGACGACGATTGACGGCAAGCAGTTGCCCGCGCCGCCGGCGAAGTTTGGCGGCAAGATCGGGCGCACGGCGCAGGAGTCCACGCCCTACTGGCCGCCACGCATCGTACCCCCCAAGGGCGCGCCCAACGTGCTACTGATCATCACCGACGACGCTGGCTTCGGTGTGCCCAGTACCTTCGGGGGCGTCATCCCGACCCCGGCGCTCGACCGGATTGCCGCCAACGGGCTGCGCTACACGAACTTCCACTCGACAGCGCTGTGCTCGCCGACCAGGGCCGCGCTGATCACTGGCCGCAACCACCACTCGGCAGGGTACGGCGTGATTGCCGAGCAGGCAACCGGATACCCGGGCTACGACAGCGTCATCACCAAGGACAAGGCGACCGTCGGCCGCATCCTGCAGGACAACGGCTATCGCACCGCGTGGTTCGGCAAGAACCACAACACGCCGGAATATCAGGCCAGCCAGGCGGGACCGTTCGACCAATGGCCGACCGGCATGGGCTTCGAGTACTTCTTCGGTTTCATGGGCGGCGACACCAACCAGTGGGAGCCGGGCAACCTCGTCCGCAACACCACGCCGATCTACCCCTTCGAAGGCAAGCCGGGTTGGAACCTGAATACCGCGATGGCGGATGAGGCGATCGACTACATGAACCGCATCAACGCACTGTCGCCCGACCAGCCCTTCTTCATCAAGTACGCCCCGGGCGCCACCCATGCCCCGCACCACCCGACGCCGGAGTGGGTCAAGAAGATCAGCGACATGCATCTGTTCGACCAGGGCTGGAACAAGCTGCGTGAGCAGATCTTCGAGAACCAGAAGAAGCTAGGCGTGATCCCGGCCAACGCCAAGCTCACCCCGTGGCCCAAGGACCAGTTGAAGGAGTGGGACCAGCTCACGCCCGACGAGAAGAAACTGTTTCTCCGCCAGGTCGATGTCTTCGCCGCGTACGTGGCCTACACCGACTACGAGATCGGCCGCGTGATCCAGGCGGTCGAGGACATGGGCAAGCTCGACAATACCCTGATCATCTACATCGAGGGCGACAACGGCACCAGTGCCGAGGGCACGATGAACGGCACGCCGAACGAGGTCGCCATGTTCAACAGCGTTAACCCGCCGGTCGAGGCCCAACTCAAGTCATTCTACGACGTCTGGGGCTCCGACAAGACCTACAACCACATGGCAGTGCCCTGGGCTTGGGCGTTCGACACCCCCTTTTCCTGGACCAAGCAGATCGCCTCGCACTTCGGCGGCATCCGTCAGGGGATGGCGGTCTCGTGGCCAAAGGTCATTACCGACAAGGGCGGCATCCGACACCAGTTCCACCATGTCATCGACATCGTGCCGACGATCCTGGAGGCGGCGCACGTCAACGCGCCGGAGTTCGTCGACGGTATCAAGCAGAGCCCGATCGAAGGCGTGAGCATGCTGTACACCTTCGACAAGAAGAATGCCGCCGCGCCGTCGACCCACAAGACGCAGTACTTTGAAATGTTTGGCGACCGCGCCATCTACCATGACGGCTGGATCGCGAGCACCAAGGTCATGCGTCCGCCCTGGTCCAATTTTCCCCCCAAGGAGAGCGTGCTGGACTACCCGTGGGAGCTGTACGACCTGAAGAACGACTGGACCCAGTCGGACGATGTCGCGGCCAAGCAACCGGGCAAGCTGAAGGAGATGCAGGCGCTGTTCTGGACGGAGGCGACGAAGTACCAGGTGCTGCCGCTCGACGCGTCGTTCGTGGGCCGCCTCGTCACGCAACGGCCCAGCCTTACCGCCGGCCGCAACGTCTTCACCTGGACACGGCCGCTGACCGGCACGCCCAACGGCGATGCGCCGAGCCTGTTAAATGCGTCCTACACCTTCAAGGCCGAAGTCGAGATTCCGCAGGGCGGTGCCGAAGGCATGCTGATCACGCAGGGCGGCCGTTTTGGTGGCTATGGCTTCTATGTGGTGAAGAACAAGGCGGTATTCCTGTGGAACCTGGTCGACCTGAAGCGCGTGCGCTGGGAGAGCCCCGAACTGGCGCCGGGCAAGCATACGCTCGAGTTCGCTTTCAAGTACGACGGCCTCGGGGCGGCCACGCTGGCGTTCGGCAGCTATGCCGGACTCGGCCAGGGCGGCACCGGCGTCCTGAAGGTGGACGGCACGGACGCCGCGACCGAAAAGATGGAGCACACGCTTCCGTTCATCCTACAATGGGACGAAGCCCTGGACATCGGTTCCGACACGGGCACGCCGGTAAACGACGCGGACTATCAGGTGCCGTTCGCGTTCACCGGCAAGATCAACAAGATCACGTTGTCGATCGACCGGCCGAAGCTCTCACCCGACGACATCAAGAAACTCGAGGCGGCCCAGCGCAACAACAAAGTGAGCGAGTAGACACAGCGGAGATCGGCGCGCCCCGCCGGGGGCTCGCCGATCGGTCTCGCATGCCACTGAACAATCCCACCCAGTGCTTCGCTAGGCACACGCGTCTAACAGCGAGGGCGAGGCGGCTCGGTCGATCGTCGCGCTGCGGGCGCTCCGGTGGTATCTACGAAGGATGGGCCTGCTCAAGGGTTGGTCGCCTGCTCTCGGACTGATTGCCGCTCTGCTGTGGTGGGAGTGCGGCTGTGCATCGGCAGTGTCGGCGGCGCAGGCTGATGACGGTCCGCCTGCCGTGAACACTGAGTGCGACGGACCGGAATGTAGTGCGATGCCTGCGGCGCAGCCGGGAGGGCCGGAAGCGCCTGCGGCAAGGGCGGCGGCACCGGTGGAACCCGACACCGAGCACGACACACATCACTTCGACGTGTGGTGGCAGCGCGGTCTGAATTATCGCCTGCGGGAGATCGTGCCTTGGCCATGGCAAGCTGAGCCGGTCGAGCGTCTGCGCGGGCGGTTCAGTGCGCAAGTGCAAATCGACGGCGCGGGCTTTGCGCAGGGTGGAGATGTGCAGGGTGCGAATCCGGGCGTCGAGCCCCGCCGGCTGTATATCACTACCACCGGCGATTTCTTCCTCGTCGCGCCCATTGCCTACAAAGTGCAGATGGGATTTGTGAAAAAGTTCGACATCGACGAATTCTACGTGCGGCTCAGACACCTGCCCCGGGTACCCACGCTGACGATCGGCCACTTCAAGACACCAATTTCGCTGAGTGAATTGACGAGTTCCTAAGACACCACGTTCATGGAACGTGCCGCACCGGTGCAAGCCTTCGTCCCCGGCCGCAAACTCGGGGTGCAGCTTGGTGATCCGACGCTCGACAAGCAGATGACCTGGGCCGTCGGCTGGTTCACTGCGGGACAGCGCGAGGCGACCACGGCGGCAACCGAGGAAGTATCGGACCTGGCCGCGCGGGTGACGTGGTGTGGGGCCGGGAGCGACCGGTCAGACCCGCGTTACCTCTTCCATGCCGGGCTCAGCGGCAACTGGGTGCTCGCCCAGGGTTCCAATGTTCAATACAAGGCCCGTCCGGAAAGCTTTCTCGCCGGCACCCTGGCCGACACCGGAAAGATCGATGCCAGCAACGCGTTCAACGTCGGCATCGAGTCGGCCACGGTGCTCGGTCCGCTGGTGCTCCAGACCGAGTACCTCAATGCCGTCGTTGGTAGCCACCAGGTGGGTGCGCGGCACTTCAGCGGCGTGTACTTCTCCGGCAATGCCTTTCTGACGGGGGAGACTCGGCCGTACGACCGGGACAAGGGTGTCATTGGCCGGGTGATTCCGCGGCAGAATTTCTCCATGCGCGAGCGCCACCTCGGCGCGATGGAATGGGGCATCCGGTATTCCTATCTCGATTTGGACGATGGTCCGATTAAGGGAGGCCGGATGCACGTCCTGACCTCGGGTTCGAGCTGGTACTTCAACGAATTCCTGCGCTGGCAGGTGGAGTACAGCTACGCCCCGGTCAGCGGCGGACACGCCGACGGCCACCTGCACACCGTGCAGACGCGTCTGCAGCTCAGCTTTTGACTCCAATATATGAGAGGGAGCCCGCTATGAATCCGACCGCAATCGCCTGCATCAGTTTCGCGTGCGTCTTTGGCGGCGCACTGCTCGGTATGTTCGGGCGTGACGCGTTGCCAGGGCACCATCTGAGTGCCGACTCGAAAGATGTCGTCAAGCTGGGTGTGGGTCTAATCGGGACGATGGCCGCCCTGGTCATCGGCCTGCTGATCGCCTCCGCGAAAGGCTCGTTCGACACGGTGAACGATCAGCTCAAGCAGCTTGCCACCAAGGTCATCTTACTCGACCGTGCCCTCGCCCGTTATGGTCCGGAAACGGCGGACAGCCGCGAGCTGCTCCGGCGTTCGGTTGCGCTGAAAGTCGATCAGGTGTGGCCCAGGGAGGGCGCCCAGCCGGCGCAGGTGGATATCCTTGCGAAAGCGGCTGGACCTGCTGATGAGATTGCTGAGAGGCAAATCCGCGCGCTCGTACCGCAAACCGACACTCAACGTGCCCTGCAGTCTGAGGCCCTGGGAATCGTGACTGACGTGGCCCAAACGCGATGGATGCTCTTTGGAGAGGTGGGCGAGCGCTCGATCCCCGTGCCGTTTCTGGTTGTGCTGGTCCTCTGGCTCGTTGTGATCTTCGCCAGCTTCGGTCTGTTTGCGCCGCGCAATGCTACCGTGGTCGCCGTCCTGGTTTTGTGTGCACTGTCGGCGTCGGGTGCCATCTTTCTGATCCTCGAGATGGACCGGCCGTTCGAGGGGCTGATGAAGGTCTCCGACGTGCCGTTGCGCTACGCTCTCTCGCAGCTCGGCCGCTAGCTGTAAGCGCGGCGGCTGGCCAGCGATAGCGCACGCGGATGGTGCACGTGGCTGCGGGTGTCTGCACAGCGCCGGACCTGACTTCGTCGCATGGTGTCGAGGGGTTTCTTGTGGTGTACACGCAAGCAGCTACGGCGACGGATCCGCCCACCTGCGAGTCGCCCGCGGTTGAGCATCGCGGGCGGCGACCAAACTCGAAAGAAGGAAGGAAAAAACGATGAAGAAAAGCCGACAGGTATGCGTAGCCGTGGTTGCGGCCCTTGCCATCGCATCCCATCTCTTGTCAGGTTGTGCGGCCAGGAACGACACCATCTCCCGCGCGGAAGCGACGGAGAAGAGCAAACCCGACGTCGCCGAAATCAAGGCCATCGCCGAGGAAGGATTTATCTACGGCCTGCCCATCGTGATGAACTATGCAGTGATGTACGACTACGTCATCGACCGCAACTCGGGCCAGTGGAAGGCGCCGTTCAACCAGATCTCCAACGAGCATCGCGTCTTCACCTACAAGGACACCACCGTCGTCACACCGAACAGCGACACCCCATACTCGATGGCGTGGCTCGATTTGCGCGCGGAGCCGATCGTGATCTCGGTGCCCGCCGTCGACAAGAAGCGCTACTACTCGGTGATGCTTTGCGATGGCAATACCTTCAATTACGGCTACATCGGCAGTCGCGCCACCGGTAACGACCCGGGCGATAATCTGGTCGCCGGACCGCGTTGGCAAGGCCAGACACCGCTGGCCCGGCGAGGTAAAGGAGGCGAACTGGCTGCCGGCACCGGATGGGCCGATCTACCTGGTGATGCGTCTGTACTGGCCGAAAGACACGCCGCCTTCCATTCTTCCGCCCGGCTCGGGCACGTGGCAGCCGCCGGCGCTCGTGCCAGTGAAGTGAGTTTGTCGGCGAGGCGGGTGAAAGCGGTAGGCCATTAGCGCAGGGTAACGGCCCACGCGAGCGCAGTGCGGAAACTCCGGGGCGCGTCTAATCCCTCGTGTCCGGCCGGACCGCGTGGCCCATCTGCATCCCCACCAACCGCGCCACGAGAATCGCCAGGTAGAGTTGTCCCGCGATTCCTTCGGCAACTGCCGCGTAGCGCGCTTGCAAAGTCAGGGGCAGGATGTCGCCGAATCCGATCGTCGCGAGCGTGGTGAGGCTGAAGTAGATGAACACCGGGAGGACGTTCTGCGAATCGGGCGACAGGTCGGAGGTCGGGCTGGACGCAGCGGGAAAACTGAAGGCATCCGGATGCAGTTCGAACAGCGTGATGTACAGCATCCCCCACGTCAGTCCGATCAGCAGATAGACCGAAATCGTTATCGCGATGGTTTCGCTCGTGACCTGTTTCTGCCGCAAGAGACTGCGCAACTGACTCACGGTCACAAAACCGAAGAACAGCAGCCAGGAAATCGCACCGACGACGTAGAGCCGGGGACTCGGAGCAAGGATCATGTAGATTCGTTCGGCGATCGCCGGTACCGCGAGTGCCCATCCCACGAGGCTTCTCCGCCGTCTTTGAGTCAAAAGGACCTGGCGGTCGCCGACCAATTCGTCGACCTGAATGGTGTACAGGGCAGCCAGCAATAGAACGCCGAACGCCAGACTGAACACGATCGGGGCGGCAGGGCTGTCGCCGACCAGTGGCCGCACCAGGAATGCCCCCACGATCGCAGCTGTCAGCGCCGTGTGTCGCCTCTGGCGGAGATACCCGCGAAAAGTTTGCCGAAGCGGTGTCATGATCCGGCCCCTCAAGACGGCATGATTCGAAATGCGAGAATCGACAATCGGAACTCCGTTGTTTGCCTTCACTCCAACTTGACAACGAGCGTGTTCTCTCCCTCGCACAGCAGCTGGCGCACGGCGTTCATCGCGACGGTGACGCCTCCGGTCCGGTACGGGTTGGCGTTGCGTGTCAATGGGAGCGGCGTCGCGTTCAGGATTACGGCACGCGGGCCACGTCCGAGCGCGGCGACCCGATAGTGCACGCGCACGCAGCGGTCCTCGAGCCGCACGTCGGCCCGCAAGCCATCGAGCGCCTTGGGTACGCACGGGTCGATGCCGAGGACCGAGCGGGTGCGGCGCAGGCCGAGAAAACACTCGTGGATCAGACGGAAGGCGATACCGGCGCCGCTCGAGTAGATGCGCCAGCCGCCTTCGTAGGGCCCGCGTCCGGCGCGGATGTCGGCGTATCGTTCCGCCGCCTCGTAACGATCGGCGACCACGGCATCCGAACTCGAGTAATAGCAGTTCGCCTGGCGCGGCGCCGCCGTCGGGACCACCGAGGCGATGCCGATCGGATGGGCACGCTGGAGGGCCGTGAAGAAGGCGTCGGCGTCGCCGTAGTGCGCCATTGCCGCGGCGTAACGCAGATGCGCGTGGGTGTACATCAGTCCGATCTCGCGGCCGAAGAACGAGCTGCTCTCGGCCCGCTGGAAGTGCTGCTGCGGACCACCGCGGTACGCCGGCGGCCGGTCGAAGAGCCGGGCGCCGTCGGCGCCGAGCAGATGTGTCCGGATCAGTGCGACGTGCGTCGCTGCCTGCTCGGGGGCCAATAGATCGGCGAGAATGGCGTGAATCATTGGCAGCAGCCGGTGGTGGATGCCGGTGGCGCGATCGCGCGGGTGCAGCAGGTAGTCGACGTTCCCGTCGTCGTGGAAGTATGCGAAGCCGGGTAGTTCGCCGTCGGCGAGCAAGCGTCGCGTGAAGTCGCCGTGCACCGCAGCCGCGAGCGCCTCGAGCGGCGCGGCTGTGGCGCTGCGACCGACCGTGCGCAACCCGGCGGCCAGCATGGCCAGCGTTTCATGATGCAGGGTTACGGTCCAGGCGCTGCACAGTCGCTCGCGCATCGCCGGATCCGCGGGCTGCAACGAGTCGTTCCAGTCGCCGTGTCCGTAGGCGATCAATTGCGTACCCGGGATCAGCCGCCCGGTCACGCAGGCCAGCGCCCGTTCGACGTGCGCCCACACCGTCGCGCGCTCCGCCTCGCTGTCGCCGCCCGGATGGAAGAACGGGACCACCGCGTCGAGGATCGACGCATCCTCGGCGGCCAGCAGGTACTGGGCAAGTGCGTGCAGCGGCCAGAAGACAATATCGCCGTGCGAGTCGCCGGGTCGGATATTGCGTTCGCGGTCGAAGAACATGAACCACTGCGGCCAGTCGCCGTCGGCGTTCTGGTTGGCGAACAGGCGCAACAACAGATCCCGCAGCGGTTCCCAGCGGCCCAGTGCCAGCAACAGCTCGACGGGACCTTGCGCGACGTCGCGCGTCCCCCACCCGCCGCCCGAGAACTGTTCCAGGCCGCGCGGTGCCAGATAGTGAATCAACGCGTCGTGGGCGTACCAGGGCAGAATCTCCTGCAATGCCGCGGCGTCGTGGGCCAATGCGTTCGCGGGATCGGTGCTGATGGCGGTACTGCCGGACATGTCCGTCCAGAATCTTCCGGCGGCGTCTTCGGCCGTATCACGGGAGCTCACCGCAGGCGGTGTGCCGACAAGCCCTCCGGTGATGCGGAAGCCGGCTGCCGTCGTCGGCGCCGTGAGTAGCGTGAGAAACGGCTGCGACCGAGAATGGCCGTCGGCGAACAACAACTCGTCCCCGCCCACGCGCTCGACCACGGTGCCCGCGTGCGGATCGAAGCGGAAAAAGCCGTCGGGAAAACGGCGCCCCACGTCCGACTCGGGAATCGCCCGCACGACGATTCCATTCGGGTCGCTCTCGAAGCGCACCGGCACCGCCTCGGCGCCGTCGTCGCCGTTCAGCGCGATGTGATTCGATAACAGAAAGCGGACCGGCGGCCCCGTGCGTACCGCGATCCGCAGATCGAGCGCATGCAGGGTGGTGCCGGCGGTGAGACTCACTTCGATCAGCCCGCCGGCATGCGCGTACAGCCAGCGACACCCGTCCGGACGCACCTCCCACGCCGACGGCACGTCGAGCAGGACGTAGCCGCCATCCGACTCGACGAACAGGCGCTGGCCGTGCGCGCGTTGCAGGCCGAGGTACGAACGCGTCGCCGACAGCAAGCGGTTGATGCTTACGTGCCCCTGCGTCAGCAGGGAGTTGAACACTCCTGCCATATAGACGGTCGTGGTGAGCGACTCCTCGTCGGGTGCGAGCCGATTGCCCGTCCTGAACAACTCGCCGTGCGGCCGTAGCACCCGCAGTTCCTTGGCGCGCAGGACGACGTGGGTATGCGCATTGGTGAAGAACGAGAGGAGGCGGTTGCCGTCGCGCTCCGCGTGGCGCAGTTCCTTGCCCCAGAAGCGGGAGATTGTGGCAGCGCTCAGATCGCGGCAGCGCAACGGCGCGCGCGCCGAGAATAGTGTCGGGACCACCGGGGCACCGGTCGCCGGCCCACGGCGCCGGGGGGGCGCGGACGCTTCCGCCAGGGCCATGGTGCGATCCACGGCCCCCAGATCGGTGTCGGCGGTCGCCGCGGGGTGATCGGGCTCAAACGACCCAAAGAAGCCGAGATCCACGCGTGCCCCTGGTGCCAGTTGCGTGGCGGCATCCTGGATCACGACCATCGCGTGCTCGTGTTGGCGGCGGACGCCCGGCAGTGTCGGCGCCGCCAAGCCGGGGATGCTTCCGTCGGCGCGCGTCGCCAGGCCATGCAGCTGCAACGCATCGGTGGCAAAGCTGACACCTTGCCGGAGCGAGCCGATCACGGCCCAGGGGATCCGTCCGTTCACGCCCAGATTCTGCCGCGTCGCAACGGCATACCCGCGCGTTAGGTGGCGCAGCGGCGCGTGATCGAGATACTGGCTCACGTAGTACTCGTTCATCCGGATCGCGCCGTAAGGGGCAAGCGCGACGTCCTGCGCGTACACGAGATCGGCCCTAGCGCTACCCGCCCCTCGGTTCTCGAGGGTGACGTGCCAGAACCACGCCGGCGCGGATTGCGCCAGCACCAGCGACAGGGCGATGTGGAGCCCCCGCCACTCGCCCGCCGCTGAAAGTCCGGCCTCGTCGAGCTGAAAGGCCAGCGGGCTGCGCGGGCCGAGCAGCGGCGTCCAGGCGATCTTGGCGCCCAGGGCGCGCAGGTAGAGGTTCGCCGATCCGCCTTCGACCTCGCTGGTGGGAAACAGGTTGAGCACGACGTCGCCGTGCTCGATACGCCGCAGCGATCCGTTCGCGTTGACCTGCACCGCCAGCCCCGCCGGGCTCTGCAAGCGGCGGGGCCATCCGGACGCGGATGATGTCATCGGCTGACCGTTCCCGTCGCTGTTGAGCAGGATTTGCACGATGGCTTGAGGGCGTGGGGGCTTGAGGGCGTGGGGTGTCTGACACAATTGGCGAACGAAAATATTCTCCGGGCAGTCATCTGGAAACGAGAATTACGCCACTGAGATGCCGGAGCGCGGAATTGAGTTGTCATGACAGCCGTGCCTCGCTTCAATTCAACGCTGCAAGTCAAACTATTGAATCACCTCAAGCCCCCAGGCCCGCAAGCCCTCACGCCCTCGGCGTCCCAAGCCCCACGCCATCACGCCCCGTCGAGCAGCGACGTACGCTTCCAGCCCCCCTCAGCGTCGATCTCGATCACCGCATCGAAATCTTCACGCCGGAGCAAATCGTCTCCGAGCACCACGCAGCCGGTACCGCGCTCCACCAGAGCGCCCAGCAGACGCGCGGCACCGTCTTTGTCCAACCCTTCACCGAGGTGTGCAATGACGGCGAAGCGCGGCGAGACGATGAGCAGCCGGGCCAGTGCCACCAGCCGTTGCTCCTCAACGGACAGCACGTCGTCCCAGTCGCGCTCGACGTCCAGGCCACCGGCGCGCTCAACGGCCGCAGCGGCGCCGACCGTACGCAGGGCCGGCCACGCGATGGCGTCTTCCACGACCGCGCCGTCGGACCGGCCGAGGAATTCGCGCAGCGTTCCCGGTGGCGTGTACGGGCGATCCGGCAGCAGGGCGATGTCATCAAGGCGCGGGCGTACGATGCGCCCCTCGCCCGCGTCCCAAATCCCGGCGATCGCCTTTTGCAGCGCGTCCGTCGCGAGATCACTGGCTGCCGTGACCAGCAGGCGTGATCGTGCGGGCAGGTCCAGTGTCAGTGCACGGATGAGTGCGCGCGTGCTGTGCGGTGTTTGCACCGTCACGTTTTCGAACGCGATGCGACGCTCGTCTTCGAAAATGGTAATGCCACCCGTGACTTCCTCGCCAGTGACCTCGCCCCACCCCCCGATCGGACTCAGGCGCGTCACCACCGCCGCGTACGACGAGAGCAGCGGAAACTGCGTTACGACGAGTGAGAACGCACCGAGGACGTGTCCGAAGGCCATTGCCGACTGGGAAATCTCACCGAATTCCGCCGATCCGCGGATGAACAGCGGCGCGACGATGACCACCGGTATGAGCTGGGTCAGGTAATTATACCCTGTCGTGAAGAAACCCAGGTTGCGGTTGACCGCGATGATGCGCCGCAGATTGCTGCTGAACGCATCGACGCGACGGCGCAAGCGGCCGCGGAGCTGCGCCTCGCAATGGGCGAGGGCTATGGACTCGGTATTTTCCCGGATGTGAATGAGGTCGGAACGAAAGTTCGCTTCCTTGTCGGCCTGGTCGTAGTTGAGCCGCACCAGCGGACGCCCGAGCAATACGGCCAGCGCGGAGCCGATGATCGCGTACAGCACCGCGACGACGAAGAGCAGGCGGCTGATCGACCACAACACACCGGAGAACGCGATGAGTGTGAGTGTGCCGTTGAGGAAGATGAGGCTGAGCGAGAGCGTCATCGTCGTGAAGGTGCGCACGTCGTCCGCGATGCGCTGGTCCGGATTGGTGACCGTTCCCGATGCGTTCACGTGATAGTAAAGGTGGTCTGCGAGGTACCCCCCCACGATGCGGTGCGTCATCCACTCGCGCCAGAGCAGACCTAGCCGCTCCTCGGTGAAGCGGTAGAAGACGGCCGCAAGGGTCAGCAGTGCAAACACGCCGATGTACAGCACCGTCTGGTACACGAACCCCTGCCAGTTGCGGTGCTCGATGGCCGTCATGAAGTCGCGGCCCACGTAGCTGTTGAGGACGTTGAGGCCGTTGATTGCCAGGAGCAGCAGCAGCAACAAACTGGCGCGCAGGCGCGCATGCCCCTTGACCTCGCCCGTGCCAAAGTTCGCAATCGCCCGGCCGAGGCGACTCAGGGTAAGCCGGATGAACGTCCTGTCCTGCAACGGTGCCGAGTTTGTCATGACGGGTTTTTGAGCCAGCAATTCCTACAACAACCAGTCCGGCGACGCTAGCGCGTGGAGTTGGTGCAGAATTGCCGTGAAATTGTGGTGGAAGTGCCCCGCGTGTGCCTGGCGCCCTACGCCTGAGAGTGGCGTGCACGGATGCAACGGTGTACATACCAAGCCGCGCATGGAGCCAGCATGACAAGCAAGGTCTTGGACGCGTTCGAAGACACGTCGCGCTGGACGGCGGTCACCTCCGGCCTCGCCCAGCTGACCATCTCGTCCGAGCGGGTTGCCGGCCGCCAGGCGATGCGTCTCGACTACGACTTCAAGGGTGGCGGTGGCTTCGTCGTCGCGCGCAAGCTTCTGCCACAGCCGATCCCGGAGACATACGCCTTCCGGTTCGCGATCCGCGGCGCCGCACCGGCCAACCGGTTCGAGATCAAGCTTGCCGACCCGAGCGGGCGCAACGTCTGGTGGCGACACTGGGACGCCTTCGAGCTCACCGCCGACTGGCGCACGATGGATGTGCGCAGCAGCGAAATCGAGTTCGCATGGGGTCCGGCCGGCGGCGGGGCGCTGTCCCAGCTGGGCGCCATCGAATTCGTCATCGCCGCCGGTCCCGGCGGCGCCGGTACGGTGTGGATCAGCGACCTCCGGCTCGAGGACCGCACGTACCGAGCGACGCCGCGTGTGCGTGCCTCGAGCGCGCGCATCGGGCACGCGCCCGAATACGCGCTCGATGGCGACGGCACGACGAGCTGGCGCGGCGACGCGTCAGCGGCCGCGCAGTGGTTGGAGATCGACTTCCAAGAGGAACGCGAATATGGCGGCCTCGTCGTGCAGTGGGCGCCCGGGGCTTCACCGCGTACTTTCGACGTGCAGATCTCTAACGACGGCGCATCGTGGACGACCGTTCACGCGGCGGAGGCGGCGGACGTCGAATGCAGTTACATCTACCTCCCATGCACGGCGGGCCGTTATGTGCGATTCGCGCTCGAGCCGCAGGACGCCCGCGGCTGCGGCATTGTCGAGGTTGCCGTCCAACCCTTCGAGTTCTCGCGCTCGATGCACGCCTTTTTCGAGCACGTCGCGCGCAGCCAGCCACGCGGCTACCATCCGCGCTGGCTCTGCGGCGAACAAAGCTACTGGACCTGCGTCGGCCTGTCCGACGGGGAGACCTGTGCGATCATCAACGAGGAAGGTGCGGTGGAGGTCGATCGCGGCACGTTCGTGATCGAGCCGTTCGTGCATGTCGACGGCCGCCTGCTCACGTGGGCGGACGCGGAGGTCGTACAGACACTCGAGGACGATTGGCTGCCTATTCCCTCGTCTGTCTGGAATGCCGAGGAACTCGTCGTGCGCACCACGGCGTTTGCCGGACGGTGGGACGGGTACGCCATCCTCTACGTGCGCTACCGGATCGAGAACCGTGCGGCACGCGTGCGGCAGGCACGCGTCTTTGCCGCCATCCGGCCCTTTCAGGTGAATCCGCCGTGGCAGGCGTTTGGCGAGCTCGGCGGCGTACGGAAAATCGGCGCGCTCGCGTGGGACGGCACGGCGGTGCAGGTTGACGCATCGCGCTGGGTGGTGCCGCTCACCGTGCCCTCTGGGTTCGGCGCGGCCGCCTTCGAGCGCGGCGAGATTCCCAGCTACCTCGCGCGCGGCGAGCTACCGTCCCGCAGCTCTGTCGCCGACGCGTTTGGATACGCGTCCGGTGCGCTCGCCTTCGACGTCGATCTGGCGCCCGGGGCGGCAGGGGACGTGTTCCTCGCCATCCCGTTCGGCGCCGCGGCGGCAGCGACCGTCGCGGAGCTTGGTCAGGTTGACGGAGCGGAGGCATTCGACACGGCGCTGCGCGATTGGCGCGAGCGTCTGGGCGCGGTCGGATTCACCTTGCCGCTAGCGGCTCGTGCCTACGGTGACGTCGCCCGGACGGCGGCGGCGCAGGTGCTCGTCAACCGCGACGGGCCGGCGCTGCAGCCGGGCCCGCGGCGCTACACGCGCTCCTGGATCCGCGACGGTGCCGTGATGGCGGCGGCCCTGCTGCGCTTCGGCCGCTGCAGCGAGGCGGTCGAATTTGTCCGCTGGTACGCCGGCTACCAGGCGGCGGACGGCAATGTCCCGTGCTGTGTCGATCGCAACGGGCCCGATTGGCTGGTCGAGCACGACAGCCACGGCGAGTTGATCTACACGGTCATGGAGTGCTTCCGTTTCACCCGCGACCGGGCTTTCCTCGCGGAATTGTGGCCGGCGGTACGTAAGGCCGTTGCCTACCTCGATGCCCTGCGGGCGCAGCGGCTCGGCCCTGCGTTCGACACGCCGGATCTGCGTGCGCGACGCGGACTGCTGCCGGAGTCCGCCAGCCATGAGGGCTATCTGGCGCACCCGGTGCACGCGTACTGGGACGACTTCTGGGCGCTGCAGGGGTATCGTGACGCGGCGGCCATGGCGGCGCTGCTGGGCGAGGATGGCGAGGCGCAGCGCATCGCGGCGAGCCACGACGCGCTGCGCCTCGCGGTGCGGGCGTCGATCGCGTGCACCATGGCCGAGCGCGGCATCGCGTACGTGCCGGGCTCGGTCGAGTGGGCGGACTTCGACCCGGCGGCAACGGCTGTGGCCGTGTCGCTGCTTGGCGCCCTCGAGGATCTGCCACGGCAGGCGCTCGAGCACAGTTTCGACGAGTATCTCGCCGGCTTTCGCCGTCGGCAGCGGGGCGAGATCGACTGGAACAACTACTCGGCGTACGAGATCCGTATCATCGGGGCCCTGGTGCACCTCGGGCGGCGCAACGACGTCGCGGCACTTGCCGCATCCCTCCTCGGCGACCGCCGCCCGCTGGTGTGGAACCAGTGGCCGGAGATTTCCTGGCGCAATCCCCGCAGCCCGGGCCATCTGGGTGACGTGCCGCACACGTGGATCGGCGCCGAGTACGTGTTCGCCTTCCGCACCATGCTGGCCTACGAACGCCAGTCCGATCAGGCGCTCGTCCTCGCAGCGGGCGTACCGGCAGCGTGGGTCGACGACGCTACCGGCGTCGGCGTCACGCACCTGCCGACGCACTACGGCACCCTCGACTTCCACCTCCGCCGCGAAGGTCGTAACCTCGTGTTCACCATCGGCGGTGCCATTGAAATGCCCCCCGGCGGAATCGTCCTCTACCCGCCGCTTGCGGGACCGCTGGTTGCTGTCGAGGTGAACGGCCGTGCGATCTCGATTGGCGAGGCGGATGGCGTAATGATCGACGTGTGCCCCGCCCGCGTCGTCCTGCGAATCTGAGGGTGCGGCGTCACGCAGTACTGCCGCAGTTGAATGCGGACTATCCATGATTTCGGCAGCGCGCTTCGGCACGCTCGATTCGCGGAGGGACGATGGCGAGTTCATCTCATGCAGCGGCGAAGACCTTCTCGTTACATTGGGGCAGTGGAATCATCGAGGAAGAGGCACAGATCGTCACCGCCTATCACTGTCCCACCATCCAACTGCTGAAGTTCACCGCGGGCGCGGCGGCCGGCAGCCACGATATCCGCTTCTGTCACTACGATCACCACGGCCGCTTCCAACGCTCGCCGCTCATTATTGACGAGAAGGATCTGCCGGCGCTCAGGAAGGCGCTGGCCACGACGCCGAAACTGCGCCGGATGTTGGCGCGCTTAGTGGGCCGATGATCGCGTTCCCGGCGTTTCCACCGCGAGCGGCTTCTCTCGCGCGCCCGTCTGTGACAGACTACCGCCATGGCACCGACCGGTTACTTCGCGGGACCCACGCCGCGAGTCTTTGGGCATCGCGGGGCGGCCGCGTTGGCGCCGGAGAATACGCTCGCTTCGTTTGCCCTGGCGCTGGCCCTGGGGGCGGACGCGCTCGAACTCGATGTGCATGGGAGCCGGGACGGCGTGATCGTTGTGATCCATGATAACACTCTCGAGCGCACTACCGATGGCTACGGGGCGGTGCAAGATCAGACCTGGAGCGCGTTGAGCCAACTGGATGCCGGCTACCACTTCACGCACGACGGCCGCACCTTCCCGTTTCGCGGCCAGGGCGTACGTCTGCCGACGCTCGAAGCGGTGCTGCAGCGCTTCCCGCTGGCGTACTGCAATATCGAAGTGAAGCAGGACGATCCGCCGATTGTCGAAGAGGTGGTGCGTATCATCACCCGGTTCAACGCCGAAGGGCGAGTCCTCTTGGCGGCCGAGCACGATGCCATCATGCAGCATATCCGCCGCCACGCGGGCGATATCGTGACGAGCTTCGCGGCTGAGGAGGTGGTGGAGTTCCTCGGCCGCGTGCAGACGTCCGGGTTCGACGGCTATCGCCCGCAGGGCCGGGCACTGCAGATCCCGCCGCACTTCGGCGCGATCCCCTTGATCACGGCCGCAAGTGTGGCAGCGGCGCACCAGTGCGGCCTCGAAGTGCACGCCTGGACCATCAACCAACGCGAGGAAATGGAGGTGCTGCTGGCGCTCGGCGTCGACGGGATCATGTCCGACCACCCCGGGTTGGCGCGCATGGTGGTGGATGAGTGGACGCGGACGCCGCGTCCTGCCTAAGCGACTGCTTCTTCCTTCACCGACTGCCCGCAGCCGGGGCAGAAGTTGGCCCGGGGCGGTACGGAGTGGCCGCAGGCCGGGCAGAAGGCGATGCGGCTCGGGCGTCGCGCTTGGCGCGCGTCTTTCAGTTGCGCCGTTTTGCTCGCGTCGAGGACGGCAATCGCTTGTAGCGCCTCGTTCATGAACTTGTTGCGCATGGCCGTGAAGTCGGCGTCGGAGAGTTTCCCCATGCGGTAGTCGAACTCGATCTCTTTGATTGCGGCGTAGGCTTCCCGTTTCTGCCGCTCGAGTTTTTCACGTTCCGGTGCGCTCACGGTGCGCAGCGCAGTCGTCTGTCCGTCCGTTTCGCCGGTGAAGAACGGCAGGGCGACATAGGCCACCACCAGCACCACCATCAAGAGTCCAATAGCAATCGTCATGAAAGAACTACTGGCCGCTGCGCGCGGTCAGTCCTCAAAGTCCTTGAGCTCCTTTTCCAGAATATCGTCGTACGGCGACTGGGCTCGTGGCGCCTCGCGTGCCGCCGTGGCCTCCGCGCCGTGGCCGCGGCCGCTCCAGCGCATGACTGCGACCGCTACCACCAGGAGGCCGAGCGCAACCAGCACGAACGGGGTGACCCACGCCAGAATATTGAATCCGGTGGTGGTCGGCGCCGACAAGATCTTCTCACCGTACTTCCCTTTGAAGTACCCCAGGATTTCCTGTCGGTTCTTCCCCAGGGCGATCTGCTCGCGGATTTCCTGGCGCAATGGGAGGGCCGATCCGCACTGCAGATGGTTGCAGCTGTGGACCGTGAGTCCGCACCCGCACTGGCAGGTGAGCGATTCCTCGATGTCCTGGAAGGAAACCGAAGTGGCGCCAAAGACGCTCCGCACCTGCGGCGTCACCGCGCCTGCCACCAGCGCGGCGGCACACAGCACCACCGCGAGACCGAGTCGCGACAACGAACGCCTCTCCATGCTGCTACCGCTCACTCCGTCGTCGCTGCCGGCTGTGTGCCGCGGCTCGGTACGTAGGCCGGCGCGCGCGCGGGCGTGCGACTCGGAACGATGGTCACCAGTGTCCCAAGGGCGAGCACGATCCCGCCCCACCACAGCCAGCTCACCAGCGGGTTGATGTAGGCGAGAATCGTGACCATCCGCGAGGGCTCGTCGTAGCTGCCCAGCACCAGGTAGATATCGGAGATGACGGTGGAGCGGATGGCGACCTCGGTCGTCGGTTGCTGCGGCTTTTTGTAGAAACGCTTTTCCGGTCGCAGCGTGTCGATCTGGCGCCCGTGATCGAGCAGGGCGACATCCGCGGTCAGGTACGCGATGTGGGGCGTCTCGCGCGACTTGATGCCGTCATAGCGCAGCGTATAGCGGCCCAATTCAAAGCTATCGCCCGGTTTGAGCGTGATCTGTTTCTCGACCTTGAACGCCGACGTTCCCGTGATGGCGAGGAACATCATTACGATGCCCAGATGGATGATGTACCCGCCGTAGCGGCGGCGATTCTTCCCTGTGAGACGGATGAGGGCGGTCACCGCCCCTTCGCCGACCATGGCTTGGCGGGCACGCACGCCGCGATAGAATTCCATGACGATGGTGGTCAGGACGAACGCGCAGAGGAAGAAGGAGAGGATGGCGGTGTAATGCCGCACGCCGCCAATGATGAGCGCGACGGCCACCACCAAACCCAGGGCGACCGGCAGCAGAAAGTTCTTTTGCAGGTTCCGCAACGAGGCGCGGCGCCACGCGATGACCGGCCCGACGCCGGTCAGGAACAGCAAGAACAACCCCAGCGGAGCGTTGACCTTGTTGAAGAACGGTGGCCCGACGGTGATCTTCACGCCGCGGACGGCTTCGGAGATCACCGGAAAGATCGTTCCCCAAAAGACCGCGAACGCCATGCCGACCAGGATCAGGTTGTTGAGCAGAAAGGTGGATTCGCGCGACAGCACGGAATCAAGCTCGTTCTCGCTCTTCAACTGCGGCAGACGCCAGACAAGCAGGCCGATGGACACCGCCAGACTGGCGAGGAGAAAGCCGATGAAGAACGGACCCAGGCCGGACTGGGTGAACGAATGCACCGAGGAGATCACGCCGCTGCGGGTCAGGAATGTGCCGAAGATGGTCAGCGCGAAGGTGAGGATGACCAACACCATGTTCCACACCTTCAGCATGTTCTTCTTTTCCTGAATCATGACCGAATGCAGGAACGCCGTGCACGTCAGCCACGGCAGGAAGGCCGCATTCTCGACGGGATCCCAGGCCCAATAGCCACCCCAGCCGAGCACCAGATACGCCCATTCGGCGCCGAACAGGTTCCCCATGCTGAGGAAAAACCACGCCAACAGGGTCCACCGCCGCGTCGTCCGGATCCACTCGTCGCCCAGTTTCCCGGTGGCCAGCGCCCCCATGGCGAAGGCAAACGGGATGGCGCAGCCGACGTAGCCGACGTACAGCGCCGGGGGATGTATGGTCATCCAGTAGTTCTGCAAGAGGGGATTCAAATCCTGCCCCTCCGCCGGGGTGAACGCCAGCCGCTGGAACGGCGGCGTGACAAAGTTGAGCATCCCCAGGAAAAAGGAGGCAACCGTCATCAACACCGCGGTCACGTACGGCATGAGCTCGCGATTGCGCTCGCGATTCTGCAGCAGGACGATCGCTGACATCGTGGCGAGAATAAACGCCCAGAACAGCAGTGAACCCGCCTGGCCACCCCAGAGGGCGGCAATCACGTATTGCAGCGGCAGGGTGGTGCTGGTGTAGTGCGCCACGTACTCCAGACTGAAATCATGTGTCACCAGTGCGTGGATCAGTGCGGCGACGGCGATCGTTGTCATGCCGCACACCGCCAGCGTGGCGTGCTCCGCGCTGGCGATAAAGTCGCGTCTCCGCCAGTACGCCCCGGCCAGCGACATGCCGACGGCATACAGCGCCAGCACTAAGCCGATGACAAGCGCCAAAGAGCCTACGTCGACCATTAACACCTCTACGTTAGTTGGTATCCGGGATCGCTTGTAGTTGCGTCACGTTTCCGTTCGGGGCCGCTTCCAGCGACCCAACACGTCCACCGGAAGCCTCTGGCGCGCGGGCGGGAAGCGGTCCCACCGAGCCCATGGTCCGAGGCTCCGGCCTCACTAGTTCTTGGCCGTCTGCTCGGGTTCGTACTTTGACGGACACGAGGTGAGCACGCTCTGCGCGTGGATCATGCCGTCGCGATACTTACCCTCGACGATCACATCGCTGCCGCCGGCCGCCTTGAACATGTCGGGGGTGACACCGATGAAATGCACCGCCACGGTACCGTCGCTGCTCCCCTCGGTCTGGAAATCGCCCAGACGGAAGTTCAGCTCCTCGCCCGCAGGCGTCATCTGCTTGGTGACGCTCCCCAGCTCGACGCGACCGGCAACCCGCACCCCTTCATTTGCCAAGCTGTCTTTACGGGCGAGAAACTCGCTGATGGTGAGGTAGTACACAGCAGTTTGCCGGACACCCGAATACATCAAATACCCTACGGCACCAGAGAGCAGCAGCGCCGCGACCCCGAACCGCGCTTTTCTATTCATGGTTGATACTCACGCTAATGGATTCCATCCGTTGTTTCAAGCAAGCTGCATACCTGGACCGAGAGAGACGGCCGGGCTTCGCAACGATGGCAACTACCGGCCTGGCGTTCCCAAATCTGGCAATAGGGTTTCCACATATCGGGCAATGATATCCGTTTCGATATTGACCGAGTCGCCCGGGCGTTTGCGCATCAGGTTGGTGTGCTCTTGCGTGTACTGGACCAGGGAGACGGCGAAGCTGTCGGCGGTCTTGTCGATGATCGTGAGGCTGGCGCCGTCGATGGCGACGGGGCCTTTGACGACCATGTAGCGCAAGAGTTCCGGCGGCGTCTGGAAGCGGACGATGATGGCATCGCTCTCGGCTTGTGTCGATGCGAGCGTTGCCGTGCCTTCGACGACGCCGCGCACGATGTGCCCGCTGAGCCGGTCCTGCGGTCGGACCGAGCGTTCGAGATTGACGGCGTCGCCCTGCTTGAGCAGGCCGAGATTCGACCGCCGATACGTCTCGGGCATGACGTTCGCCTGGAACGTGTTGCCATCGAGCCCTGCCACGGTCAAGTCGACCCCATTGATGGCGATCGAGTCGCCCAGCTTGGCATCCGCCAGGATTTGCCGTGCTCGGATGCGCAGTTCACCCGTGGTGGCATGCACCACTTCCCCAACTTCCTCGATGATTCCGGTAAACATCCGCGGTGATCGTTCCTTTCAGGGCGGGCTTCGCTGCAGTCCAAAGTCTAAAGTCCAAATCAACCTGTCATGCACAGCAGCCTGTCATGCCCGCGAAAGCGGGCATCCATGGGCAAGGAACGGTGCCCCGGTCCAACGATGGATTCCCCTTTCGCGGGCATGACAACAATGCATTCGGCAGAATGATCATCCAAGCTTCTGGCTGAGGAGCCTAGCAGCGCAGATCGTAGATTGCAGGTGCCGGGACTTTAGCGCAAGGGGCGGCCGGGTGGCCTCGGTATTCCTTTCCGTCAAGTAACCTCAGTGTAGCACGCCGGGCTGGTTGAGAAAGTCCAGCACCGCCGCGTTGAACTCGGCGGGGCGCTCCATTGGTGACATGTGCCCGGCACCGGGGATGACCGCGCGCTGGCACTGCGGGATGGCGTCGGCCATGGCGTTCATGACGTCGACGGGGGTGATCGCGTCGTGCTCACCTGCCAGCGCAAGCGTCTGCACGGCGATGTCGGGCAGGTGGGGGGTGGCGTCCGGCCGCGTGGCCAGCGCGCGCAGCGCGGCCACCATGGTGGCCGGCGCCGTTCGCAACATCATCTGACGGATGCGCTCGACCACGTGCGGCTGCTGCTCGAACGTGGTCGCCGCCACCAGTTTTGGCAGCATGGTGTCCACCACGGCGGCCGAGCCGGTTGCGTGCACCCGTTCGATCAGCGCGATGCGGTCTGCGGCGCCGGCGGCGGTGTCGGCGTTGGCGCGGGTGTCGCAGAGGAGCAGCGCCCGTACCCGGGACGCGTACTTGCGGTGCAAGGCCAGCGCGACGTACCCGCCCATCGAAAGGCCGCAGACGATGGCGCGCTCCCGAATCTGCATGGCATCCAGCAGCGCCGCCACATCGTCGGCCAGCGACTCGATCGTCAGGGTTTGTCTACCCAGCGGCGTGCGGCCGAAACCCCGCTGATCGGGGGCAATCACGCGGCAGCGGTGCGCGAACGGGTCGAATTGCGCGTCCCACATCGTGTGATCCAGGGGAAAGCCGTGGAGCAACAGCAACGGCACCCCACTGCCGCGCACCACCGTGTGCAGATCGATGTCGCCTATCGCGATTGTCTCCGACACCTGTCACCTCCCGTTGATCGCGTGCGTGCCCTGCGCTGCCAGCAACCGCGCATACCGTCTAACATGCCGGCGCCGGCGCCAGCCACCCCCCGTCTTCGAAATCCTCTGCCGCCATGCTAACCGTAACCTCAGGGAGAATCACTATGGACAAAATGCTGCGCGTAAACATGTCGGAGCTGACGGTTCGGGAAGAGCCGTTTCCGCAGGAGTGGACCTTTCTCGGCGGCCGGGCGCTGTCGGCGAGGATCCTGTTGAAAGAGGTCGATGCCAAGTGTGACCCCCTTGGGGCCGAGAACAAGCTCATTTTCGCACCCGGTGTCCTCTCCGGATCCATCGCACCGACCTCCGGCCGCATGAGCGTCGGAGCGAAAAGTCCACTGACCGCGGGGATCAAGGAAGCGAATTCCGGCGGGCAGGCCGGGCAGAAGCTGATGCGGCTTGGGTATCGCGCGCTCCTCGTCGAGGGCAAGGCCAAGGACCCGGCGAAGCGTTACCTGCTGGCGCTCAAATCGAGTGGGGTCGAGCTGCGCGAGTGTCCCGAGCTCAAAGGCTTGCGGACCTATGCGTGTTCGGAACGGCTTGCCGACTGCTACTCCGGGCGCGCTGCCTTTGTGATGTGCGGCTCAGCCGGTGAACTCGGTCTGCATGGGGCCAGCATCGCCTTCACCGATGAGGGCAAGCGGCATCCGTCACGGCACGCGGCCCGCGGTGGGCTGGGTGCGGTGATGGGCTCGAAGGGGTTGAAAGCGGTGGTTGTCGACGACGAGGGCACGCGCGCGCGCCAGGCAGCGGACGCGGCCGGCTTCCGCGCCTTCGTCACGCAGTATAGCAAGGACTATAAAGCCGGTCCGCAGTTCCTGCAGTACGGTACGGCGGTCAATGTCAATCTCGCCAACATGATGAGCACGTTCCCGACGCGCAACCGCCGCGAGATGCAGTTCGAGGGGGCGGCCTCGCTCGACGGCAGCAACATCCTGCAGAACTACCTGGTGCGTGGCGGCTCCCAGCACGGCTGCATGAGCGGTTGCATCGTGCAGTGCTCGAACACCGTCAATGACGCCGAGGGCAAGTATGTGACGTCGGCGTTGGAGTTCGAGACCGTTGCCTTGTGCGGCTCGAATTGCGCCATCGCGGATCTGGACAAAGTCGCCAGGATTGACCGCCTGTGCGACGAGCTGGGTCTCGACACCATCGAAACCGGCGGCGCCATCGGGCTGGCGATGGAATGCGGCGCGTTGCCGTTCGGCGACGCCGACGGCGTCATCGCGTTGTTGGAGAAGGTCGACAAAGGAGATGCGTTGGCGGAGGCGATCGGACATGGCGTGGTGGCGGTGGCCAAGCGTTTCAACACCGACCGGGTTCCCGCCGTTCGCGGGCAAGGTCTGCCGGCGTGGGAACCACGCACGCTCAACGCCACGGGCGTCACCTACGCCAGCAGCGCCATGGGCGGCGATCACACGGCGGGTCTGATCCTCGCCCCGGCGGACGACAACGCGCGCGCGTCGCAGGAGGCGCAGTTGATCAATGCGCTGTGCGATTCCAGCGGCTTCTGCCAGTTCCAGGGCCCGGGGATCGACGACATGCGCATTCTATACAACGCCCTGTACGGCGGTTCGCTGACGTTCGAGGACATGGTCGACATTGGCTGGCAGTGCCTGGAGGACGAGTGGGAGTTCAACCGCCGCGCCGGCTTCACCCTGGACGACTATGATCTGCCGGAGTGGATGCGCACCGAAGCGGTGCCGTCGAACGGCGCGGTCTTCGCCGTACCCAAGGAGGAGATCCAGCGCGTCTTCCAGCGCATGCCGATCTCGGATGAGCTGCGGATGAAGAAAGCCATCGGGTGAGGGGAATGCTCCTGCTGTCAGCGCATTGCACGTTGCGGTCGCGATGCTGTCAGGGGATGCTGCCGGGGCCGCCGAGGTAGGCCACCCCCACCGCCTGCCGCCCCGGCACGCTCCACGTATCGTACGGGCTCGGCGCCCCGCTCGGGTCGTCCACGACCGCCCACGTATCGCCCGCGTCCGCCGACCGATACAGCACCTCCGCCCAGCGGGTGCCAGCCACTCGCCGTCTTCTCCTGGTACGTGTGCTCCACCGTCAGCAGCACCTCATTCTGCGGACTGATCGCCAGCGCAACCGGCCAATCCCCATGCGAGTGCCCATCCGCCGTCCATTGATCGACGTCGGGCCGTACCATCGCCCAACTCTGCCCCTGATCCCGCGACCGCCACACCGACCCGGGGCCACACGGCGTGCCCGCCAGAATGACACTGCCCGCCCCCTCCACCTGATTCCACGCCATCGTGGTGACCCAACAGGCGAACACGTCCGCCCCGCTCAGCGCTGTCCACGTCGTGCCGCGATCGGTCGACACTTGCAGAGCAGCCCAGCACTGGTGCCGGACAGCAGCACCACCGGCTCCCCTGACCCCTTGCGGCCCACGTACAATAGGCCCGGCCCCCACCCCCAGGCCCCCGCGAAGCCGTCCACACTGATGACGACGGTCTGTCCCGCTGCCAGCACCAGTGTCACCTGCGATTGCAGCCCCAAGCCGGTGGAGTCGTCGTCGCAGGCCAACTCCGCGCCGCTGCACGTGGCGGTACGTACGGATACGATCGTATCAAACGCCGAGCCGCTCGTATCGATCCGATACGTCCCGTCTACCGGCGCGGTCCACTGATAGCTGGCATCCGGGGCCTGGCTGCCGCCGTCGCCGCAGGAGGCATCGGCGACATAGTTGGTCCCGCCGGTGGTGGTGCCCGACACGGTCAGCGGCACGGTGCTGCCCAGGTCGTCCTGCGGGCATCCCGTGGTACCGGTGGCCGCCGGGGTCGCGGTTGCCGTCGGAGTGTCAGCCAGCGGTGGTGTCAACGTAGGGGTCGGCGTCCGCGTGGCTGTGGGTGTCGGCGTCATGCTAGCGGTTTTCGTCGGCGTCGGCGTATCGGTCGCTGTGGGGATGGCGGTCGGGGTGAGGGTCCCGGTTGCCGTGTTTGTCGGTGTCGGTGTCGGCGTATCGGTGGGCGTGGCCGTCGGGGTCAGGGTTGGCGTTGCGGTGCCCGTGGGGGTGGGGGAGTCGGCGTCGGGCTCGCAGTCGCTGTGGTGGTGGCCGTGGGGCTCCACGTGGGGGTCCGGGTGGGCGTCGCGGTCGGCGTGGCGGTGCGGGTGGGTGTCGCCGTCGCCGTCCACGTCGGTGTCCGCGTTGGCGTTGCGGTCGGCGTGGGCGTTGGGGTGCGCGTGGCCGTGGGCGTCTCGGTGGGCACCCCGGCCAGCGTATAATTCACCTGGAGCGTTGGCGCGTTTGGCGGCAGCGACCCGTCGAAACTCCGCAGGTACACATAGTTGTCGGACGTCGGTGCACCCCCGTCCACGGCCAGTCGCAGATACGTGGTGCCGGTGGTGCTGATAGTGCCCACGTTCGACAGTGCCATCGCGTTGGAGCCAATCACCAGGGAGCTGATCGGGACCGAGAACGCCGTTGCGATTGGCGTTGCGCCCACGTAATCCTCGCAGCCCACCGACGCCCCCCAGTTGTACCAATCCCCTTGCCAGTTGCGATTCCAGGGGGTCGTGCGGGCCGTGACCGTGGCGCTAAACGACGCGCTGGTCACGGTGGCCGCGCTGGTCAAGCTCGACGTGTTCCAGCGGACAAGCCCGTACTCGGTAAAATCCGCCCCGGGCCACACATAGCTGCGCTGACTATAGAGAAACAGCTCGGTGGAACTCGCGTTGACACAGGGCGGGGGATACCCGTAGGAGCCGCTTCCCCTCACCGTGCCGTCGTCGGCACTCGCCGCCACGGAAAAGGTCGTGGTGGGGTCGATCACGTAGGGAAACGCGCTGGCCGGCAGGACGGAGTCGTCGTAAGTAAACTGGAGTTGGCCGCCCGCCCCCAATTGCCATGCTCCTGCCTTCTCGGTCACCTGGTCGCCGCGGTGGATGGTCGCCCGCGGCACGGTGAGCGTCCCGGCCACGGCATTGCCCTGGTCATCGATAGTGAATTCAGCTTGGTTGCCCACGCGCTGATAGGCAAACATATAGGTCTGCAGGCCGCGCGCGGCGGCCACCGTCGCTGTCTGCTTCACCCCGCGCGGCGTGGTAGTGCAACGGGCCGGCCGCGATGACCGCGGTGAAGCTGCCGTCGGCGCGGCGGAAGTGTTTCGCATTGAGGGCGCGCTTTCCGACGACTTCCACGGCGCTCGCCGGCAACCGGAACGCGGTCGGATCGCTGAGCGTTGGCCCGGACACTGGTGTGGACGCTGCCAGCGTCGGTGTGGGTGCGGGTGTGCTCGGTGCCAGGGCCACCTGGGCCGACACTGATCGCACATTCACGGGGCCGGCGAGCATGGAAACGGTCACCGCAAGCAAGACGAAGACGACTTGACCATACCGCGCGATCCTGCTCGTGCGTGCTCCCACCATGGTGAAGGGCTCCTTAACCCACCACGGGCGTGTGGTCTATGACAATGATCATGGGGGGGGGAATGATAGATGTCTTTCATCTATATATATATTTACTACACAAATATCTTCCTACGTATATTTACGGAGGCGCCGGGCGTCGCACTCGCCTACCGTGGCTACCGCAGCCTGGCAGGGGGCGGCCGAGTCGGAGAGGCCGTCGCCGTCATTGTCTGAACCGTTGCTCCCAACTTGGTTTCCGAGCCATCGCAATTGCACGGATCGGTCGACAACCGCACTCTTCCCAAGCGCCGTGGTGCCATGCTAAGGGCGGAGGCACCACGGAGGTTGCATATGGACAAGATCCTGCGCGTGAACATGACGGACCTATCGGTGAAGGAAGAACCGTACCCGGAGGAGTGGAGACTCCTCGGCGGGCGGGCGCTGACGGCCAAGATCCTGCTGAAAGAGGTCGACCCGGAATGCGATCCGCTGGGGCCGGACAACAAGGTGATCTTTGCGCCCGGTGCCCTGTCCGGGTCGGTGGTCCCGACCTCCGGACGGATGAGCGTGGGCGCCAAGAGCCCGCTGACCGACGGGATCAAGGAAGCCAATTCCGGCGGGCAGGCGGGGCAGAAGCTGATCCGGCTCGGCTACCGCGCGCTCATCGTTGAAGGGAAGTGCAAGGACCCGGAAAAACGCCACCTGATCTTCATCAACAAGAACGGGGTCGAGATCCGCGAGTGCCCCGAACTCAAGGGCCTGCGCACGTATCCCGCGTCCGAAAAGCTGGGTGCCCAGTTCTCCAAACGAGCGGCGTTCATGTTGTGCGGTCCAGCGGGGGAGCGTGGGTTTCAGGGCGCCAGCGTCGCGTTCACGGATGAGGGACCACGTCACCCCTCCCGCCACGCGGCCCGCGGCGGTCTGGGTGCCGCCATGGGGGCCAAGGGATTGAAGGCTGTCGTGGTCGACGACGAGGGTGGGTGCCGCCATGGGGGCCAAGGGATTGAAGGCTGTCGTGGTCGACGACGAGGGAACGCAGCCGCGTCCGGGGAGGACGGGGGCTGATTTCAAGGCACTCACCGTGCAATTTACGAAAGAATTCAAGGCCGGCCCCAATTATATGGAGTTTGGAACATCCACCAGCGTGCCGATCGCCAACATGATGAGTTCGTTCCCGACGCGCAACCGCCACGAGATGCAGTTCGAGGCCGCCGATGCGCTGAACGGCACGCACATCATCGAGAACTACGCGACGCGCGGTGGTTCCCAGCACGGCTGCATGACGGGCTGCATCGTGAAGTGCTCGAACACCGTCAATGACGCGCAAGGGAAGTACGTCACCTCGGCGCTGGAGTTTGAGACGGTTGCACTGTGCGGCTCCAACCTCTGTATCGGCGATCTCGATCAGGTGGCGCAGTTGGATCGCCTGTGCGACGACCTGGGCCTTGATACGATCGAGACCGGCGGCGCGCTCGGGCTGGCCATGGAGTGCGGGGCGCTGGCCTTTGGCGACGGGGCGGCGGCGATTGCGCTGCTCGACCGGGCCGACAAAGGTGACGAACTGGCTGAGACCATTGCCCGTGGCGTCGACGCCGTCGCGCAACGGTTTCACGTGACGGATCGCGTACCGTCGATTCGCCGGCAAGGCATTCCCGCATGGGAGCCGCGCACGCTGCCGGGGCTCGGCGTGACCTAC
Organism: Deltaproteobacteria bacterium; assembly: GCA_017860575.1. Lineage (GTDB taxonomy): Bacteria > Desulfobacterota > Binatia > HRBIN30 > HRBIN30 > JAGDMS01. The sequence goes on from JAGDMS010000007.1 coordinate 36,092, forward strand.
GCCACCAGCGCCATGGGCGCCGATCACACCGCCGGCCATGCCATCATGCCCAGCGAGGATCCCGTGCAGGCGTCCCAGGAACTCCAAATTCTTATGGCCCTCACCGATTCCAGCGGTTTCTGTTATTTCCAGATGGCCACCATCGAGCAGATGCGTGAACTCTACAACGCGTTCTTCGACAAGCAGCTGACGTTTGACGATATGGTGAACGTCGGCTGGCAGTGCATGCAGGACGAGTGGGAATTCAATCGCCGTGCCGGCTACGGTCCAGAGGACTGCGATGTGCCCGAATGGTTGCGCACCGAGCTGGTGCCGTCGACCGGGACCGCCTTCTCCATATCCAAGGAAGATATGGCGCGAATGTTCACGTTGATGCCCATCTCCGACAACATGCGCAAGCGCAAGATGTACGAGTAGCGTGGCGTGGAAACAAACACAGCAGCGTGCTTCAGCCCCGCTCACTCTGAGCTTGTCGAAGGGTGAGCGGACGCCCGCTAGAGTCCACGCGCCAGCTGCCGGAGCTCCTCCAGTCGCCCGCAATGGGGGCTTCCATATTGTGGGGCCACTACCAGCGCGCGCTCATCCTTCGACGAGCTCAGGATGAGCGGAAAAGTAGGGTGGCCAACTGCGTTGCCATACGTATGCCTTGCCATACTTACTTTGGGCTCGGGCCCTGCGTGACTTGCACCAGATCGCGCGGACGCAGCCACTTGGCAAATGCGGCCTGCACCTCCTGAGGGCGCAGCTGCACGTACCGTTCGGCGGCGCGTGTCGGCTCGTCCAACGGCAGGTCCAGCACCGCGCGGGAGAGCAGTCCCGACGCGATGCTGTCCGTGCTCGCCTCCGACAGCGGAATCTCCCGCAACAACACCGCCTGCGCCTGGCGCAGCTCCTCGTCGCTGACCGGCGACGTTTGCATGGTCTTCAGATTGCGCACGATGAGGGCACGGGCCTTCGAGACGTTCGGCGGATCGCAGGCGTAGGTGACCATGTAGAGACCGCGGGTCTGGTCGAGACTGAAGGCCGAGCCCACGTTGTAGACGAGGCCGGCATCCTTGCGCAGGTCGCGATAGAGACGGGTCGCGTAAAACGCGCCTCCCAAAACGCGATTGCCCAGCTCGAGCGCGTAATAGTCGGGGTGAAAGCGATTGAGACCCAGGGTTTCGGCCAGCGTGACTTTGTCCTGGACCCGGCTCTTGTCCGGAACGGCGACCGTTGATGGCTTGTTCAACGGTACCGGTGGCAGCAGGGTGTTGGGCTTACGGCCGCGCGCCTGCCACTGTCCGAAGTGCTGCGCGAGCACGGCTTGCGCCCGTTCCGGCGTGACATTGCCGATGATGACGATGGTGGTTAGATCGGGCCGGAACAGCTTGTCGTAGTAGCCGCGGACATCCTTGAGCCGGAGTGCGGAAATCGTTGCCGGCGTTGCCTGGCGCTGCGTGGGGTCACGCTTCGGAAACAGCGCGGTGTTCAGTGCCCGTCCCGCGAGATACCCCGGGCTCTTCAGTTTTCCGACGAGCGAGGCCGCGAATTGCCGGCGGATCACCTTGAACGCCGGTTCGGGCAGGGCAGGGCGCAGCATGTTGTCCGCCAACAGTGCGACGCCACGTTCGAACTGTTCGCTCAACACTTGCAGAGAGAAATCGGTGCCCGCGGCGGCGCTGGCCCCGATGTCGTCCAGCGCCTTCTGGAAGGCGAGCCGATCGAGCGACGTGGTGCCGTAGGAGAACAGTTGTGCGAGCACGTCACCGACGCCCTCTTTGCCCGGTGGCACCTGCAGCGCGCCGTTGTGCCGGATATGGCCGTAGACGCTCACGGTGTTGCTGACCGACGCCGGTTGGACGATGAGTTGGATGCCGTTCGCAAGCGTGGTGACGGTAGGCTGTACGCTGGACTGCGGCACCGAAAGTCGTCCCAATGCGGCCTGCGCCCAGTCGGGCAGCGTCACACCATTGGTCTGCTGGGGCGCGAGGGATTCCGCGCCTCCGAACCCCTTCGGTGAGGTGGGTTTGCCCGAGGGCTGCGGCGTCAGGATGGCGACGACGGCGTGGTCCAGATCGAGGTACTTGCGTGCGACCCGGTTAACGTCGTCGACGGTAACGCGCTCGATGGCCTGCAGTTCCTCGTCGGGTGATTCGCGCCCTTCCACGGCGACCGCTTGCGACCACGCGCGGGCCAATCCCGCTACGGAGTTCTTCTGCTGTTCGGCTTCGACACGGGCGCGCCGTTTGGATGCCTCAACCAAGTCCGCGGGCACACCGTCCGCCACCTCTGCCGCAAGGACCCGCCGGATCTCCTGCCCCAGTGCTGAACTGTCGGCCCCCTGCGGGAACCCCGCGATCCCGTAGCCCATCCCCGTGTGCGGAAAGGCATTGGCGGCGAAGCCGGCATAGAGCGCCTTTCCGTCAGGAACCAGGCCGTAGAGCCGGGCGCGCTGACTGCTGAGGACATCGGCCAACACCTCAATTGCGGCGTAGTCCGGATCGTCGCTCCCCGGCAGACGGAACGCGACGACCACCATGCCGGTAGCCTGGTTGGTGTCCAGGCGCAGTGTCTCTGGCTGGACAGGCTGCAGGCGGATCTCCGGTCGTGCTGGGATCGGCTTGGCGGGGATGTCGCCGAACAGGGCGCGGACCCGCGTCAGCGTTGCTTCCGGCTCCACGTTGCCGGCGATGACCAGAATCGCGTTGTTGGGTGCGTACCAGGTGTCGTGGAACTGCTTGAGCGTGGCGGCGGTCGTTTCGGCGAACGACGGACGCGTTCCCAGGGCATCGTGCGCGTACGGCGTTCCCCGGAACAGGACCTCGAGCAGCTTGCTGTAGAAGATGTACTGCGGATTGGACAGGTTCTGGGCCACCTCCTGTTCGATCGCGCCACGCTCCTTGCTCCACAGCTGCTCGTCGGCGAGGATGCCGCGCATGCGGATGGACTCGATGCGCAGCGCGATGTCGAGATCGTCCGCCGGCACGGTGAAGAAGTATCGCGTGACGGTTTGCTGGGTATCGGCGTTGAACTTTCCGCCGATCGCGGCGCTCAGGTTCGCCAACTGGTCCCCCGACAGGCCGGGGCTGCCGCGGAACATCATGTGCTCCTCGGCATGCGCCGTGCCCGGGAACCCCTCCGGTGATTCGTTCGAACCGACGCGGTAGTTGACGACCGTGGCAGCTACCGGCGCAAGCGTGTCACGCACGATGATCACCCGCAGGCCATTGTCGAGGGTGGCGCGTAGGACGCCGTTGCTACTGAGTGCGGCGGCGGTTCCCGTGCCGACCGCGCACAGGAGGAAAGCAAGGATGGCCAGGCGGATTCGAGAGAGACGTATCGACGCAAACGACATAGGAATAGGGGTCCCTTCCGGTTCTTACGTAAGCGGGCTCGACCGTGCGCCGACCAAAGGGATCACAATTCCGCGACGGCCTTTTGCGCGATCCAGCCCCGACGACCGTCGCAGCGGGCGACTTGGAGCCAATGGTCTCGCGCGGCGACGACGCGGACGACCGTGCCCTCTTTCAGCACGAAATGCACCGTGCCGTTCTCTGCTGGCTCGAATCGGGTTGGCGTTTCGCCACGGCCGATTACGACCGCTTGCCGTTGCCCGTCCTCCATGAGCAGCCGATGCGTGAGCGATAGGATGGTCATGAGTACAGCGACGCCGAATAATGCGGCCAGATGGAGCAGCCAGCGCGGTCGACTCGGCCACAGGCGAAAAGCGGCCAGGACAATCATCAGCAGCGTGTAGGCGACGCTCGTGGTCCACAGCAAACGCTGGGTGGGCAGGCGGTGCGCGAGCGGAAAGACGACGGTTTGCCAGAGCGCCGGCGTGCACGCTTCCGTCCCGGTGACCGACTGCGCGTACGCCAGGTTGGCGGCGACGTCGGGATCGCTGGGAATCAGGCGGCGGGCACGCTCATAGTTCAAAATGGCTTTACCGTGCTCGCCGGACTTGAAATACGCGTTCCCGAGATTGAAGTAGAGATTGCCGCTGGCCAAGCCGGCGTGCAGGAGCTGTTCATACTCCGTGGCCGCGGCGTCATACTGTCCGTCCTTGTAGAGCGCGTTGGCATGGTAGAAGGTCGTCTGCGGGCTTGGTGGCGCTTCGGCCGCGTGCGCCGACCACGCGCCCACCAAGCCGGGTATCAACAACGACAGGATGAGCAGCGGTACGGCACTGTGCGTGCCTCGCGGCACGCCGTTTTCGGTGAGAGACAATGATTTCGGCGCCAGTCCACGCTGCCGTTCGAGACGGTGGATGATGTCCCGCGCAAGGGACAGTGCGCCGTGCATGTCGCCCTTGCTGGTACTGGGCGCAAAGCGCACCTGCTCGCAGATGGTGAGAAACTCGGTGATGCGCTGGACGCACTCGACAGGCAGACCGCAGCGGGCGATCGCGTCGGTGTCGATGGCACCCGGTGGGAGGCCGAGCTTGGCGCCGAGGTACTCCTGCATGGTGCGTGAGGCGGCGTCGTAGAACGCCGCCGGCGTGCCGCGCGTCAATTCGTGTTCTGCCACGGCGAGGCCGCGACGCGCCTCTTTGCCGGCCCGACTGAAGCGGGCATAGCGCACGTCGCCGGTCAGTCGCCGGCGCTGTCGGTCGTACCAGACCGCCGCGCCGAACAGCGCCAGTGGCACGGGCTGCCAGAGCAGAACGACGAGGCTGCCGTACCAGGGCCGACCGCGCGACGACCACGGGCCGGGATCATCCTTGATGTACACGATGTCCCGGCCGAGCGTTTCCGGACGGGCGGCCGGTGGCGGTGCCGCGCCACCGGTGTAGACCTCCGCGCGCGGTGCGTTGCGCGGTGGTCGCACCACCAGTGCGATCGGCTCGCTCTGGCGCACCTCGTAGCGTTGCCCCTGCGGGTCGAAATAGGCGAAGCGCACCGCGGGAATGGCGTGGATGCTCTCGTCGTTCGGAATGAGCACCTGTTCAAAGGTCCTTGCAACGCTCGTTTGCGCACCGCTACCGTCGCCGGCCTTATCCGCCTGCGCCGCATACGTGCGAAAGCCGTCGCTGGTAACGAGCGCCGGCGGGTTTGCCTCGCCGAGGTTGCCGCTTCCCGTCACCGTCATGCGCAGGGTGACCGGATCGCCTGCGGTCACCTCGGTGGGGGTGGCGGACACCTGCAGCGCGAAGGTGCCCACGGCTCCGGAGAAGCCGGGCGGTTTTCCCTCTTCCGGTAACGGCAGGACATTCAGCATGATCGGATCGGACCGCAGTTCGACCGGGCGGCGCTCGGAAAAGGGATCGCCTTGAAAGAAGTGCTGGAAGAACGGATCATCGGCGAACGGATCGCGCCGGCGAACGAGCAGGTTCAGCGGCAGTGTTGCCGGACCCAGTGTCAGCGCCCCGGCGCGCAGCGGCACGAACGTGGTCTGAAAATGCAGTATCTGGTACGTTTCCCCATCGATGACCTGCTGGCGTCTGCTGGGCTCCGGGAACTTCTCCAGGGTGAACCCCTCAGCGGCGATGCTCGGATATTGTACGTCGGCGACGCGGATCGCGCCGATGTACAAGGTCACGTCGACGGGCACCCGTTGGTGCAGGTAGACCGTCTGCTGCGGCACGGACATGGTCACGCGCACCGCGCGTGGATTTGGCGCCGATGGTTGTCCGGTGCCAGCACGGCCGCCGGGTGGCCCCGGTGACGGCGCTTGACCACTGCCGGCTACGTCGACGGTGAGCCCGGCGGTTTGATACGTTTTCCCCTCGTAGTCGATGCGGAACGGCCCGAGCGCGAAGTGGCCTTCGCGCAATGGCATCAACGTGTAGCGGTGCTGCACGGAGGAGTTGATGGTGCCGTTGACGATCGACATCTGCGTCAATGGTCCAGCGTAGCGCACGTCGAAGCCGTCGATGGTCAGCGACGGGGCGGGAACATTGCGTGCCCCCGACACCTCGATGGCGAGAGTGAGCGGCTCGCCGACTTGCGCGTGCTGCGGAGTGACACTGGCGCGCACCGTGACGTCGGCGTATGCGGGTCGAGCGAGCCACAGGCTGAGGCCGAGCCCGGTGCTGACCACGGCCAGCGCGAGGAATCCGTGGACAGTGTGCGGCCCCCGGGCGACAAGTCGCATTGTCCTGAACCTCACCAATCCTGCGACGGTTCGGCGACGGCGCCGCCCTGCACCTGCCGGGCAAACTCGTTGGGCCGCAGTTCCTCGTTCTTTGCCGTGTCGATCACTGAAGCCGCCTCTTGCGGCGACAGCTGATCCTTCTGCGTTCCGCTGTCCGCTCCCGACGCCGCTTGCTGCTGTTCGGCCTCGTTCTCGCCTTCGGACTTTTGCGGTGCCGCCGGTTGTTCGTCCTTTTTCTCGTTGTCCGGGTTCGGTTGCGGCTGGTCCTGCCCTTGCTGTTGCTGGTCTTCCTGATCCCGCTGCTCCTGCTGCTGCTCTTCCTGGTTCTGCTGCTCGTTCTGCGGTTGCTGCTCCTGTTGCTGTTTCTGTTCTTCGAGTTTCTTTTTGAGATCGTCCAGCTTTTTGCTGACGAACTCGTAATTGAACTTGGCGTCCTGGTCGGCGGGATTCGCCCCCAAGGCCCGTCGGTATGCCGCCAGCGCCGCGCTGTATGCCGCCAGCGCATCCTGGGGCTTGTCGGTTTCCGCGGCGACGCCGATCCGGTACTGCGTGTTGCCAAGGTTGTAGGCGGTGTTCGCCGTTCGCCCGGCATCGTCGTCGCTGCGGCGCACGCGGGAGTAGGAGGCCATGGCCTCATCGTACTTGCCGGCCTTGTACTTGGCGTCGCCCATATTGAAATTCAGCAACGGCGAGTCGGGATCGTCGACCAATGCCTCCCCGTACTTGCCGATGGCGTCGTCGATTTTGCCCTGTTGGAACAAGCGATTGGCCTCGGCGATGCGGTCGCGAGTCGGATTGAGCCACGCCACGCAGCACGCCGCGGCCAGCAGCACAGCAAGCGTGTGTAGCGCTGACGCGCCGTGCCACGCGTCGGCTGGCTGACGACCCTCCACGTTCCACACTCCACGCCGCCCGCTCATCCTGCCGCCCCTCTGCGCCATATCCGCCAGCGCCGGCGCAGCGGGGCGCCGGCGCGGCGCTGTTCGCCCACGAGCGGCTCGAGCGTCAGGAGCAGCACCGCCAGCACGAGTGGAATCTGGAAGCGTTCCTCGAAGCGCCGCTCCATGGTGCTTTTCAGCTCGCGCTTCTCCATGCGCGCGAGGTAATCGTTGTAGACCACATCGAGTCCGAGGCTCGGACCGTCGGCGTGCACGTAGGCGCCGCTGGTGGTGGTCGCGATCTTCTTCAGGGTCTCGTCATCGAGGCGCGACTTGACCACCTGGCCGCGGCGGTCCTTCAGGAACGTCTGCTGCCCCCCGGTGCTGACCGGAATGAGTTCTCCGTCCGGTGTGCCGATGCCCACGGCGTAGATTTTGATGCCTTTGTCGGCCGCCAGCTTCGCCGCGTCGTCGATCTGCCCTTCGTGGTCCTCACCATCAGTGATGAGAATAAACGCTTCATGCTTGCCCTGATGCCCCTCGAAGGCCTCGACCCCGGCCCTGAGCGCTTCCGCCAATGCCGTGCCACCCTTTGGGATGATGCCGACGTTCACTGCGCGGAGGCTCTCGGTGAATGCCTCGTAGTCGAGCGTGAGCGGGCACTGGACGAAGGCACTGCCGGCAAAGGCGACCAGTCCAATGCGGTCGCCGTGCAGTTGCTTCACGAGATCTTGGACCGCGAGCTTGGCACGCTCCAGTCGGTTCGGCTTGACGTCCTCCGCGAGCATGCTGCGCGAGGTGTCGAGCGCCACAATGATGTCGATGCCTTCGCGGTGCACTTCCTCCCAGTGGAAGCCCCACTTGGGGCCCGCCAGGGCGACGAGCAGGAGTGCCAGGGCCGCCAGCAGCAGGCCTGCCCTCCAGCGTTGGCGACGCTCGTCGAGGTCGGGCGCCAAGGCGGGCAGCAGCCGGGCCTCGGCGAAGCGCTCAAGGATCTGGCGCCTTTGCCGCAGCGCCCAGATGAAAAAGAGCAGCGCCACGGGAACGAGCGCGAGCAACCAGAGCAGCTGTACGGCACGCCAATCCATCAGGGGAGCTTCCTGAACCGGGTGTGGGAAAGCCCGACCTCGGCGGTGAGGAGCAGGAGGGCGGGAACAGCGAGCCACGGATAGAGTTCGTGATAATCCAGATAGCGCGGTGCGCTGAAGATGGACTTCTCCATCCGATTGATCTCGCCGTAGATCTGCTGGAGGCTGGCGGTGTCGGTGGCGCGGAAATAGGTCCCGCCGGTCTTCTGTGCGATCGACTTCAACGTGTCCTCGTCGATATCCACCTTGATGGGTTGGTACACTTTGTTACCGAAGAGGTCGCGTGCCGGGTAGGGTGCCAGCCCGCGCGTGCCCGCGCCGATGGTATAGACCTTGATGCCCAGCGCCTTGACGGCGTCGGCCGCGGTGGCGGGCGTGATGCGCCCGGCATTGTTCTGGCCATCAGTGAGCAGGATGATCACCTTGCTCTTCCCATCGGACTGCTCCAGCCGGCCAGCGGCGGTGGCGAGTGCGGAGCCGACGGCCGTGCCGTCTTCGATCATGCCGATCTGGGCGCGCGCTAGGTTTTGCAGCAGCCAGCCATGGTCGAGCGTGAGCGGGCACTGGGTGTACGGGCGCGCACTGAACAGCACCAGACCGATCCGGTCACCGGCGCGGCCGGCGACGAAGTCCTTCACCACCGCTTTGACCACCTCGAGGCGGCTGGCCCGGTGCCCGTCCAAGGTGAAGTCTTCCGAGAGCATGCTGCCGGAGATGTCGACCGTCAACATGATGTCGATGCCTTGGCCGTGGTATGCGCTCTCCGCTTTGCCCTTTTGCGGCCGCGCCAGGGCGAAAACCAGCAATGCCAGCGCCAGGGCCCGCATGGCGTGCAGCAGCCAGCGCCAGCGGCGCACGCCGGTGTCCGGGATGTCACGCACCAGGGTGAGCGTCGGAAAGCGCACGGCGGCTTCGCGCCTCGGGTGCCGCTGCCACCAAAAGAGTAGCGGCACCACCATGAGCAGCGCCAAAGCCCACGGATCATGCAGCCGCACGGGAGCCCTCCGCGCCCTGACCGGGCGCCGCCGGTCGGGTGTCTTCGACGAATCGCCGCGCCGCGGCGTGCGCGTTGTCCGTGTCCTGCAGCGTGGGCAGATGACGGGCGAACTTGACCAGATCGGCCTGCGACAAGAAGTCTCCGAGGAGTCGGCGGTGCGGCGGGGCCAGGCGCCCATCGCCGGCAACGGCCACCAGAAACTCCTCAGTCGTCATTTCCGGCGCGCGCACACTGAAGCGGTCCTCGAGATAGCGGCGTACGATGGCGGACAGCCGCACGTAATACTCCTCGATCTGGCCGCTCTCGACGAGGTGTAGCGCCCGTAATTTGTTGAGTGCCGCCAGCGCCACCTCGTGTGGTGGCTCGGCCGGTACCAGCCGCTGGCGCCTCGGGCGATTCAGCAGGTAGAACAGACCTGCGCCCAGGAGTCCGACGGCGGCGACGACGGCCGCCACGATCCCGTACGGCCGCCAATCGAAGGGTACCTCCTCGGGAGGCTTGATGTCACGAATGTCGGTGGCGGTCGTCTCCTGCGCCAAGAGGCTCGTCACGCCGACGAGAACCTCGTTGCCTTCGGCCTCGCGCAACTCCTCGCCCGGTGTCCGATACTGCACTGTGGGCGCCGGCACGAGGTGGTCGCCCGTGGCGAAAATCGTCAGCGTGTACCAGCGGGCGAGGATGATGCGACCGTTTTCCTTGCGGCTCGGCAATTCGCCAAAGTCGCTGATGGCGAAGTCGCCCAGGCTCCCGCTGAGCACTGGGATGAGTACTTCGGTGTCGGCGGCCGCCGACACCTCGACGGTGTAGCGGATCGGATCGCCAATGGTGACCTGGCTGCGGTCGACGCTGGCCTGCACAGCGACGGGGGACGTCGCCGATGGCATTGGGTCGGCGGCGAAGGTCGGCGCAGCAACAAGCACGATCGCCGGCACCGGTGCAGTGAGGAATGCCGCAACGCCGGACAATAGAATTCTCCGGCTGAGTCGCGAGAAAAGTCGTCTAACAGCCTGCTGAAAAACCCCACCCCATGCTTCGACAGGCTCAGCATGAGCGGATCCCCTCCCCGATTTCATTATCCTTTTCCGCTCACCCTGAGCTTGTCGAAGGGTGTTCAGACCCTTTTTCAGCATCCTGCCAAAGACGACTCCTGAGAAACCTGAACAGTCGGCTTCAGTCGACTTGAGTCGACTCAGCCAGGGAATTCCATTTCCTGGCGGTATACGGTCGCAACCGAACGTGTGTGTCCCGCGATGCATCATGTCAGTGACGGCGCTCGCGCATGCGAAAGAAGCGGAGGAGCGCTTCGGTGTAGGGCCGGTCGGTGCGGACCACGACGGCATCGACATCGATCCCGCGCAGCATACGGTCGCGCTCGCGGCGTGCCGCTGCGGCGCGTTCTTCGTATGCGCGTCTCACGCCGCCATCGCCGGTGTCCAGTAGAAGGTGTTCGCCGGTCTCGGCATCCTGCAGGGCGATCAACCCGACGTTTGGCAATGCCAGGTCGCAGGGATCGTCGAGAATGACGCCGATGACGTCGTGGCGGCGGTTGGCGATCTTGAGCGCCAGGCGCGCGTCTGGGTCGAGGAAATCCGAGATGACGAAGGTGACGCACCGCCGCTTGGTGACCCGCGTCAGATATTCCAGGGCGGCCGAGATGTTGGTGCCGCGGCCCCGCGGGGTGAACGACAGCACCTCGCGAATGACACGCAGAACGTGACGCGTTCCCTTCTTGGGCGGCAAGGCCAGTTCTACCTGATCGCTGAACAAGATCAGGCCAACCTTGTCATTGTTGGTGATGGCGGAGAAGGCGAACAGCGCCGCCATCTCCGCCGCCATCTCGCTTTTCAGTTGTTTGACCGTGCCGAAATGCGTCGAGGCGCTGGTGTCCACCAGGAGCATGACCGTCAGTTCCCGCTCCTCGACGAAGCGCTTCACGTGCGGCACACCAGTGCGCGCCGTAACGTTCCAGTCGATGGTGCGGATGTCGTCGCCCGGCATATAGTGGCGCACCTCGGTGAACTCCATGCCGTGTCCCTTGAAGACACTGTGGTACTGCCCGGCAAACAGATCGCTGACCAGATGGCTGGTGCGAATCTGGATCTTGCGTACCGCTTTCAGTTGCTCCGAGGTCAGCATGGTGGCCGTACTGCGCGACTGGCGATCAGACTGCAGGCAACAGACGTTGGACGTTGGACCTTGGACGGATCTCCTACGGCACTGGCACTCCGTCGAAGATCCGTCTGACGACCGCGTCGGCGTCGATGTCCTCGGCCTCGGCTTCGTAGGTCACGATGATGCGGTGGCGCAGGATGTCGTGCCCGATCGACTTGACGTCCTGCGGGGTGACGTAGCCGCGCCCCTGCAAGAGGGCATACGCCTTGGCGGCCAGCGTCAGGTACAGCGTGGCGCGGGGCGAGGCGCCGTACTGGATCAGCCGCTCCAGTTCGAGCTTGTACGCCGCCGGATTGCGCGTCGCGAACACCAGATCGATGATGTACTCCTTGATCTTGTCGTCCAGGTAGATCTGGTCGACCAGCGCGCGTAAGCGCAGGATGTCGTCCGTGTGGATGATCGGACTTGCCGTGTCACGGTGATTGGTCGAGGCCATACGATCGAGGATCTGCCGCTCCTCTTCTTTGCTGGGATAGGTGACCGAGAGTTTCAACATGAAGCGGTCAACCTGGGCTTCTGGCAGGGGATAGGTTCCTTCCTGTTCAATAGGGTTCTGGGTCGCGAGGACGAGAAACGGCTCCGGTAGCGGATGCGTTTCGTCACCGATCGTCACCTGGTGCTCCTGCATGGCCTCCAGCAGTGCGCTTTGCACCTTGGCGGGGGCGCGGTTGATTTCGTCGGCCAGGATGATGTTGGCGAAGATCGGGCCTTTCTTGGTGGTGAACACGCCCTCACGCGGATTGTAGATCAGCGTCCCGATCAGGTCGGCCGGGAGCAGATCGGGTGTGAACTGCAAGCGCTGAAAGCTGGCGTCGATGGTCTGCGCCAACGTTTTCACCGAGAGGGTCTTGGCCAGCCCGGGCACACCCTCCAGCAGCACGTGACCGTTCGCCAGTAACCCGATCATCAGCCGGTCCACCATGTAGCGCTGGCCGACGATGATGCGTCCCATTTCCTCCCGCAAGCGGTACAGGCAGGCCGATTCTTCCTTCACGCGTTCGTTGATGGCGGTGATACCGGAATCCATATCGGTTCAAGTCCTCTCGTGCTGTCAGCGTGCCAGATCCCCAGCGGCAAACCCGCCGTGGTCGCGTGATAGACGCTCGGCAGCGGCAAATTCTTCATGGGATCAAGAACACTTCGATCTGCCAGACATTCCCTGCAAATGCCCGGACGCGATAATCTGTTCGGGCGTTTTCTAACCAGCGGCCGCACGACCGTCAAGCGAGGAGTGATCACCCGCATCTCGCGGAAGGTACGCGTGCGGTGCTCCGCCGGCCCTGCCGTTGTCACTGCGTGCGGGCCGCAGTAGATTCAAGCCAGGATGGACATTCGGCTCGATTATGGGCGCACAGGATTGCAGCTGCGCTTGCCGGATGGCGTTGCGGTGTCGGTGGCGGCGCCCACCGAAGCGACGCCGGCTGCCGATCCCGCGGCGGCGGTGGCGCAGGCGTTGCGGGGGCCGATCGGTGCCCGGCCGCTGGCGGAACTGGCGCGCGGGCGCCGCGATGCGGTGATCGTCATCTCGGACAAAACCCGCCCTGTGCCGAACGCACTCGTGCTGCCGCCGATTCTCCGCACACTGGAGGACGCCGGCATCGATCGCAGCCGGATCGAGATCCTGGTTGCGACTGGTTTGCACCGGCCGAACACGTCGGCAGAGCTCGTGGAGATGACCAGCCCTGAGCTCGTGGCACGCTATCGCTTTCGCAATCACCTTGCGCGCAGCGCGGACAGGCATGTCCACCTCGGGCACACGCAGCGCGGCACGGAGATCTGGCTCGACCGCGGCTTCATGGAAACCGACTTGAAGATCGTCACGGGTCTGATCGAGCCGCACCTGATGGCCGGCTATTCCGGGGGTCGCAAGGCAGTTGCGCCCGGCCTCGCCGGCGTCGAGACGATGCGCAGCGCGCACGGTCCGACCATGCTCGAGTCGCACCTCGGGCCGGGCATCATCGACGGCAATCCGTTTCACGAGGACCTGCTGGAGATTGTGCGCCGTGTGCGTGTGGACTTCATGGTCAACGTCGCCATCGACCGTGCGCGGCGGCTCACCGGCGTCTTTGCCGGCGATATCGAGCGCGCACACGACGTCGGCATGCGGGCGGTCGAGCACGATGTGCGCGTGGATCTCGACCGTCCGGCAGACGTTGTCATCACTTCCGCTGGCGGGTATCCGTTGGACGCGACCTTCTATCAGTCCATCAAGGGGCTCGTCGGTGCGCTCAACGTCGTCCGCCGCGGCGGCACGATCATTTTGGCCGCCGCCCTGAGCGAGGGGATTGGCAGCGACGACTTTCAACAGCTGCTGCGCAGCACCCGCGGCAACGACGACTACATGGCCCGCATCATGTCGCCAGGTTTTTTCCGCATCGATCAGTGGATGGTGCAGCACCTCTGCCAAGTGCTGCGCAAGGCCGAGGTGCTCGTGGTTACCGACGGGCTGCCGGCAGATGCCCTGCGCGGTCTGCTTGTGATGCCAGCGCCGACGGTGGCAGCGGCACTGGCACAAGCGTTAGCACGTCACGGTTCGCACGCGCACGTGGCGGTATTGCCCCAGGGGCCCTACGTGCTCGCCACCGTGCGCGGCCGTAAACTGTCCCTCGGCCGCGCGTGGCTCGACGATGCTCCCTAGCGTGTCATCGCGCGCCGCCGCAGGGGCACGCTGTCTCCGGCGTCCGACTCACGCTGCTCGTGCGCCCGTGGCGCCCACGTTCGGGAGGGCATGTTGCCGCTCATTCGGTTTCCGCATAGAGGGCATAGTCACGGAAGCCATCCGACGCGGGCCCGATCGGGGTGAGGATCTGCAGGTGGTTCGCGGCGTCGAACGCGATCCAGTTGCGCTCGAATTCCGTGTTCTGCTGCAGCACAGTGGCTGGCCAGGTCGATCCGTCCGCACGGGTGAACAGGGTCAGGGCGGACGGGATGGGGAGGAGTAGTGCGGCGCGACTCCCACTGGCGGCCGCCCGGATGGGCGGCAGATAGCCCGGTGGCGCGAATGAAGTGATCGTCTCCTCCGCGCCCCACATGTCGGCTGCGCGGCCCCGATACCGTACCTCGGTATCGGCGAGGCCGTTTGTGCGCAAGGAGAACAGACCAAGGGCATCCGCTCCCGAGGGCGCCAGCACGAACGCATCGAAGGACGACGGTCCGGGAGTGAGCAGCTCCTCCGTCCACGCCTGTCCTGGCTGCCGTCGCATCACCACCGTGGTGGAAGTGCCTACCACGGCGAAGACCGTACCGTCCGACGTTGCGGTGAGCTGGGCCGTATAAGCGTAGGACGGGTCATAGAGCGACGAATCGAGGGGAGTGACCGTCCAGCTGCCGCTCTCGTTGCTGGCATAATAGGGGAAGGTGCGCCCCGGCCATTCCTTCCAGAGGATGTGCACCTTCCCGTCGGGCGTGAGGGCGAACGACGCC
>JAGDMS010000248.1 GCA_017860575.1 Deltaproteobacteria bacterium
CGTTCGATCTCCATAAACAGAAACCCCCGCGGTCGCGGGGGCCCTGCACTCAAATGTCAGGTACGGTGAATTACCTCTGGTACCGATACGCCGAGAACATCGCATCCATCCGCGCGTCCTGAGCGGCGGTGAACTCAACCATGCAGGCATCGTCCGTGTAGTCCATGAAGTTGTAGATCGGATCGAGGTCCGGGAGGCTCGCACAGGAATCCCGGTTCACCGGGCACCCGTACGCGGCCGAGCGCTCGGCCGGCGTATCCGCCACCACATCCCCGCCAGAATCCTGGCGCGCACAGCCGCCCTGGAACGTGTGATACAGCCCCATCCAGTGACCGACCTCGTGCGTTGCGGTGTCGCCGAGGTTATAGGGCGCAGCGTTGCCGCCAGGCAGCGACGCACTGAGCACCACGACGCCGTCCTTGCTCGGTGCTGAGGTGTAGTTCGATGGGAACGTCGCCCAACCGAGCAAACCACCACCGATGTTCGCTAGGTACATATTCAGATCGTCTGCCGACCCCTGCCGCAGCGCCGCCTTGGCTTGGCTTTCCGCCGTCGATCCCGGCGTCATGGTGTACCAGCTGTCGTTATTGGTTCGAGTCGTCCCCACCAGGTCGAAGCTCCATCCAGTGGACGCAAACGCCGCATTCAGCACGTTAAGCTGTTGCGCAATTCTCGTGTCGCTCACGTCCCCCGCACCCGACGAGGAACGGATCACGTGCACGTAGACCTGGATTACGCCACCGGTAACGGTAGTACCACCTCCACCGCCGCCACCACCACCGGGCTTGCCCTTGTTCGCGTTCGCATCCCTCATGAGCTGCGCCCGCGCCGCGATGAACGGCCCGATCTTCTCCTCGACCCGTGCGCGATCGAGATCCGATAGCGGCTTCGTCGAGCAGCGCGCACCGCTGTCGATGAACGCCTGCTGGTTGGGCCAGGAATGCTCGCCGACCCAGAACGGTCGCCCGTTGGCCTTATCCTGCGCCACGACCGCGCTGCTCGATCCCATCAGTACCGCGCCGAGCACGGCGCCTGCCAAGATCTTCATTCGCATTCCTCCCCTCGCGCCTGTTTTACTGGTCTCGAGTCGCGGCGCGGTGAATGGAACATACACCGATCCCGCGCGCCGATGCCACAGAATGCGTTATGTGAAGCATCGTCCGCACCGCTCACCTCTCCCAACGAAACTTGAGATGCGCCCCGCCACCGCTGCATTTGTACACATACCTGCCAGGTATCCGCGATGCATCTCGCGCCATCTGCAGCAACTCAAGCATCCACTGGACCAAGTCGGTTCGCATTCACGAGGATCCCGAGCCTGCAACTCACCGAACGCGGCGCCGACATCTCCGCGAGCCTGCGCCCCCACGCCTATACCGTCCACGAATTGCACACGGCCAACGGCAAAAAGGGAAAGGCCTGGACGCGCATCGGCGTCCCCTTCCAGCACAAAGACGGTCCCGGCTTCAACGTCGAAGTCCACTCCTTCCCGCTCTACGGCCGCATCGTGCTTTACGCGACCGACAGCGAAGCCCGCACCGACGAGCTGGCTGAAGGGATGCCCGCGTCATCGTCCGCACGCAACCCGGAAACCGCCAGCCGCGGCAGCCACGGCAGCCACGCGAACCGTCGCACCCGCTGAGACCACACCGCAGCGATCGAGCCATCAATTGGGCCGGGACGCCCCTCATTTGTCTACACAGGGCCGCAGCCACCGATACCGGATCGACTGTCGACGGCGCGTGAAGCATCGGCAAACCGCAACTCCCCGCACCGTCGGCAGATTTCATGGCACCGACTCCGAACCTCAGCTCACTCGAATCTGAAGTTCGCGTACTGCTTCTGCCCGTCCGACAGTTCGAGGATGACCACCCGGCATTTCCCCTTCCAGTTGTTCGCAGTCTTCCAGTTGTACTGGAACTGGTTCGTGAGGGGGTCATAGCTCAGAACTGTCCCCCCGGGCGTTGCCAATTCCTCGATTTGATCGCTGGATCCACTGTCGTTGCAGTTGACAAATTGCGACGTCAGCGATCGGAACGTCGCCAGGTCGGACATATATCCACCATTGCCGTCGAGCAAGCTCCACTTGATGGGCACGACCCGTCCTGCCTTGACGCTGTTCAGGACCGGCAGGTTATCCACCGGAGAGTAGAACCCGCCGAACGAGTACCGCACCGCGATGCTGTAGCTATTCGATCGGCTGGTGGCATTGCCGGCCTGATCGGTCGCATCGACGGCAAAGCTGAACGCCCCCGCCGTCGACGTATCGACCGCGGCGCCATTGGCCACCGGACCGGCACAGCTCGCAACCCCCGACAGCCCATCGCTGCAAGAGTAGCCCGCCAGCAACTGTGCTCCGACCAGGTAACTCGCACCACTACCCGGACTCGTGATCGATACGGAGGGTGCTGTCCGATCAATCTGCACCGCCGGGGTCGTGAAAATCTCGCTGTTGCTCGCGTTGTCCGTCACCGTGACAGACACCGTGCGTCCGCTTCCTTCACCGCTTATCACTGCTGGACTCGCCGGCGTCGCCGATGCGACCCCGGACATCGCGTCATTCGCGGTAAACGGGAACAAGACATCCGTCCGGTTCCAGCCATTGGCATTGGCCGCCGGACTGGCCGCACCGAAGCTGAGCGTCGGCTTGGTCGCATCCCGCTTCACGGTGACACTCTGACTGTTGGTCCCGCCCTCACTGGCCGCCTGGCAGGTGAACGTCACGCCCGATGTATCGCTGGTCACCGAAGTCGCGCCACAGCCTGTCTGCGACATGACTGTGGACTCGCCGTCCGTCACGGTCCAGCTCACCTGCACGTCGCTGGTGTACCACGCGTTATTGCCGACCGTCCCACCGACATTCGCCGTAATGACCGGTGGGGTGGTGTCCACCTCCGACGTGTCACACGCGTCGCCGATCCCGTCACCGTCGGAGTCCTCCTGGCCGGGATTCGCCACGTTGGGACAGTTGTCCTGTGAGTCGCCGACCCCGTCGCCGTCCGTGTCGGTGGTGTCGATGACGTCCGGCACCATTGTGAAGCTCGTATCGCTGGACGATCCTGCCACCCAGGTCAACCCCGTAACGAACGCTGCCGGATCTGTAGGTGACAGTGCCTCGGTAACGTCGATACCCGTTATACGGAAAGACGATACACCCGCCGGTGTAAAGACGGTGAAGTCGAACACTTCGCCGGCGCTAAGCGGGAAGGTTTGTCCGGCGAACTCAACATTGAACTGAGCGTCGCCGCCGGGCAACGGTGCCGGGATCAGCAGCGACTCAAACCATGCCGCGCCGGGCTCGACCGTGTAGGTGTAGCCGGTTGCGATCGGCGGATCGGTGTACACACGAATCGGACAGACTGGGTTCAACGGCGTTTCCGGGCCCGGCGGGTAGAAGTCTCGCCCCGAGAACGGATCGCACGGCCTTCGGAACCGCCATCCGAACTCCAGCAAGTCCTCCGGTGCCGGCAGGACCGGATTCGCTGGCGTCAAGCCAGGTGCCGGCCGTGCGATGAATATGCCATTGTGAGAGGTGTTGTCGTTCTCGCGGTAGTAGAGCGCCGCAAATGCAATCACGCCTGCATTGCTCACGACGTTGTCGTACCCGCCCCCCTGTGTGTTTGAACCGATGAAGAAGCCCGTCAAAGTCTCGCTGCCGACTTGGATCGTCTCCCCGGAGCGCACAACCAGCAGCGGCTCCTTGGCGGCGTCGATAAGCCAGAGCGCGCTTTCGCCAGCATTCGGATTGTCAGCTTCCACACCACTGATGCCGATAAGCACTTGATTCAAGTTGTTCAACCACGTCGGCGTCACTGGATACGCCTGGCGAGTGAACGTCGTGTCGTCTGCGAGAATCGACACTCTCTGTCGGTCTGGAGTGATCAACGCCACGCGGAAACGCGTATTCGGGTTATAGACCGGATCCGTCGCCTGAGTCGCAAAACTGCCATAGCCAAGATCGTTGAAGCCCGGCGTGCCAAAAACCTCCGGCCATTGATCCTGGCGCCCGATTGGCGTGAACTGCGACTGGATACTCGGTGGATTGCTGTTAGCCGAGGGCGCCCACGTCGGATCGAAATCCAGTATTCCCGTGTAATAGTAACCATCCTGCTGCGGCGCAGAGGCCATCACCGCCACCTGACCCACCGAATTGACGATCGGTCCCCCAACGCCGGGAGAAACCGTCGAATTGACGACACCATAAACTGGATCGGAAGCACCCTGTTGAATGGTCCCCAGAATTCTGCCTCCGAGGTAGCTCCCAAAGACCGCCATCTGCTCCGAATCGTTCAGGTTGTTTCGAGATGACGCGTAGTCGCTGTTGCGTTGACCGACAAACCCCTGACCGGGCCTGAAGTACATGACTCCAACTTCGCTCGGCCCCAGTGCAATGCGATTCACGACGACCAGCCCCGTATTGCTTAGCCCGATGCTTCTGTCAGTGCAGCTGAATACTGGGTACAGATCGCCGGTGCCGTCGGCGCGGGACTCGTCGCGATACAGTTCCGTGTCACTCGCACCGTCTCGGAACCGAACTGAGGTGACCATGATCCGGTCTCCGTTCACGTAGACCTGCGCTTGCGTGAAGTACGCAATCTGGCCCACATCGTTCATCGCGAAGCTGCACAGAATGTCCTCGGAACCAGTGGCAGTCGAGACGGTGCCGAAGCTTCGCACCAACTCATAGGTGAAACCGGTGGCCGCGTGCACCGTCGACAGCCCGTGGAGTGCCATCGTGACGATCGGCGCTGCAAGGATCATGGCTACGCGGTGAGCCCGCGGCATGCGTGATCGTGCGTTCATATGGTCTCCATGTTGCCCGTCGTGTGGTTGCTCTTCGGCGCTTGCCCTGCGCCTTCGTCTCAATCGCGTTCTTCTGAGTTTTGTGCCGCAGACCCGGGATCCATCCCAATGCACGCACCGTGTTTTGCCGCACCTTACGCAGTCGGCATGCGCCGCGCATCCCCCAAACGGGGGTGTCGTTCTTCTTTACATCCGGTTGCCACACTCACAGCGTCCGCGGGCCCAGCGACAGCAGCAGCAGCAGCTCAGGCTGACTGTGCACCGCACACTTGATGAAGATTCGCTTCAACACCGACTTCGCCGTGTTCAGGCTGATGCCGCAGGCTGCGGCGGAGTCTGTCAGCGACCGTGCGCCGAACAGCTCGTTCGTGAGTCGCGCCTCGGCGGCCGTGAGACCGTACAGATTCGCGAGCAACTTCTGCGGTAGCGGCTTCTGGCCACCGTTCGGCTCGTAGATGAACACGCAATAGCCGGCGCCGTAGCCGTGGCGCCCCGATCGGAGCTGGAGCGGACTCACCAGCACTCGATACGGCGCCCGGCGCCGCGACCCATCCACCCGCAGCACCAGGCTGCCGCTCTCCGGCGTGGCGTCACCCGTGAGGAACGCCTCGAAGGCCGCATTCGCCTCCACGGATTCGAACCGCAGTCGACCCCGATGCACCAGCGGTCCGTTCATTCGCGACGCCATCGCCTCCGCAGCGCGGTTTGCAAAGCAGACCGTGCCAGCGGCATCCAGCAGGAAAACACCGCGATTGAGCTTGTCGAGCGTGGCGAGCGCCGCCTGTTGCAGGAGCCCTTCGCGCGCCGACGCGTGCCCGGCGGTGCGCCGCCGCTCGCCGATGCGGCGATCCGTGTCCTTCGCCGTTGGTCTGCGATCCGTCGCACGCTGGTTCGCCTCCGTCCCCAGTGCCATCCCTGACTCCCGGTTCCGCGCAGCATCACGCCACGCGGTCCCTTCGCGCTTCAACGTGAGGTACCGATTGATCGCGGGTCAGCGGACGTCCTGCTGACCACCATCCCACTCAACCGCAGATGACGTCCTGATCATCTGTCTTCTGTTTGTAAAGGCTGTATACGCCCACGCTGCCAACTCCTGCAAGTCGCAACGCAGCAGCGTCGGATCCCACGCCCCTTGCCAACCGATCTCTCGCAAGCCAGGCGCGTCCCAGCCATAACAGCCACAGAATCAGCGGCGATGTAATCAGCAGATTCAGCAGCACGGCAACGACACCGAAGGCATTGCGCCCACCGAGCTTGCCGCTCTCGGCCGCCGTCGTGATGCCAACCCCGCCGGAACCGAAGCTGGAGCAGCTAGAGAACTGTCGTTCCCTAGGACTGAACGCTGGACTCTGCTACCGCTTGATTTCGCCTGTGACTGCCTCGCCGTCTTTGCTCCATGCGACAATCGTCGCCGCGCATGGCTCCTAGAGCTGACTCAAGTTCGTGACGAGCATTGCCGGTAAGCCTCTGCCGAGTTCGCAGTGGCAGGCCAGTGCCGAGAACTCCCGTGACGCGACGACCGGACCCGAATCAGGCGCTCAGGGACTCCCGCTTCAAACCCGTTCGCGAGAAGGTCACCCCTATTGACCCAACAGGCCCCGCAGCTTCTTGACGGCGTCGTTCGTCTGCTTGGCGACATCCGTCTGGGCCGGGGCAGGTTCCGGTCCGGGTGCAGTCGGCTCGGTGGACTGCGCCGCAGCCGGTCCCGTCGCAACCGTCGATGCAGTGGCGGTGGGCGGTGTCGTGCCGACGCGCCATGCGGCAGGCGCGGGGGTTGCAGGCAGCGGCTGATCGATCATCGCCTGCAGCCGCGCGCGGTCGACCGCCTGCTTGACCGACTCCATGTACTGCGCGTTGTCGCCGTCTACCTGCACTACGAGGTTATAGACCTTCAGGCCCGAGGAATTCTTCGGCAGGGTGCCAAGGACGAGGTCGTACTTACCGGGGAACTGGAAGTTGGCGCGAACCGTCAGCTTTACGCGGTCACTGTAGTTCGGGCTGGCCGTGTAATTCGCCATGACAAGGCCGCCGATCTCGTTCGCGGGCGTGTCCTTGCACACGGTGCCCATGATCACCTCGGGCTCCCTCTCCAGATACAGCGGCGCCGGCGCAGCCGGCATCGCGGCCTTGAGGGACTCGCTCAGTTGGCGAGCAAACGTCTGCTCCTCACTGGTACCCGATCGGGTCCCGTCCACGCAATCGGCCCATCCGGCCGCCGGAGTGACGACCAGTACGACGGCAACGCATGCGACAAGCCTTTTCATTTTGTTTGCTCCGGGTCCAGACATACGTGACCGGCGCGCCCTGAGTGCGCGGGAGGCAGGTGACGTGAACAGGAATGGCGAGTGCCGGTATTGCTGGCCGCTCTCTGGCCCGAACGCAAACGACGTCCGAGTCATCCGTCTTGCATTTCTGAGGTCGCTTTACACCCGCCCCGAGTGTCGCCTCAAGACGCAGCGCAACAGAGCTGCCCCCTCCACATCAAGCACCCTTGCCACGATGCCGGAGGCCACCCGATTGAGTAGCTGCTGCAGCATTCGCTGATGAATTTGACGAACACCGTGCGGTCAGGTACCTTGTTTTATAAAGGTACCTGTTCTATTCACTATGATTGTCGAATCCAAGCTCGCCCCGATCCGCAAGGGACTCCTCGAGTTCCTGGTGCTGAAGATCGTCGGCACCCGCAGCGTCTACGTGCCGGACATC
>JAGDMS010000540.1 GCA_017860575.1 Deltaproteobacteria bacterium
TTCTCCTTCAACAATCCGCACGGCGCCTGTGCCACCTGCAGCGGCCTCGGCACTTCGATGTACTTCGATCCCGACCTCATTGTCCCCAACGAGGACCTGTCGCTCAAGCAAGGCGCCATCGCGCCGTGGGAACGCAAGAGTATCGGACCGGTGAAAGACGACGTCCTGCAGGCACTCGCGGAGCATTTCGGCTTCGATCTCGACACGCCGTTCAAACAGCTGCCAGCGAAGGTCCGCAACATCCTGCTCCACGGCACCGAGGAGGAGATCACCTTCGTCTACAAAAAGGGCAACCGGCGCTACGAGTTCCGCCGCGCATTTGAAGGGGTCGTTGCCCAACTCGATCGCCGCTTCAAGGAGACCGACTCGGAGTGGATGCGGGAAGAGCTGGAGTCGTTCATGAACGTGCGGCCGTGCGCGACATGCCACGGCGCACGCTTGAAACCCGAGGCACTAGCGGTTCGGGTGGGCGGGAAGTCCATCGTCGAAGTGACCGCCATGTCGGTCAAAGCCGCGTTGGCGTTCGTCGCCGGCATCAGGCTTACCCCGCAGGAGGAACAGATCGCGCACCGCATCCTGAAGGAAATTACCGAGCGACTGGGGTTCATGACCCATGTCGGGCTGGACTACCTGAGCCTCGATCGGACCGCGGCGAGCCTGTCCGGTGGCGAAGGGCAACGCATTCGGCTGGCCACTCAGATCGGATCGAGCCTGGTCGGCGTCCTCTACATTCTCGACGAACCCTCCATTGGCCTGCATCAACGCGACAACGCACGCCTGCTGTCCACGCTGAAGCGCCTGCGCGACCTCGGCAACACCGTGCTGGTCGTAGAACACGACCGCGATGCGATCCTGGCCGCCGATCACGTCATCGACATGGGTCCCGGTGCCGGTGTCCACGGCGGCTCTATCGTAGCGGAGGGCAGCCCGGCACAGATCGCCGCGTCCCCCGCCTCGCTCACCGGGCAGTATCTCTCCGGCGCGCAGGAGATTGCCGTTCCGCCGCGCCGGCGGGCCGCAAAGGAATGGACGCTCAGCGTCATCGGCGCCCGCCACAACAATCTGCAGAACGTTCGGGCGGACATCCCACTCGGCAAGATGACCTGTGTCACCGGCGTGTCCGGCTCGGGGAAAAGTTCGTTGGTGGTCGACACCCTTTACCGCGCCCTCGCCCACCGGCTGCACAGCGCGAAAGAGAAGCCCGGCGCTCATGACGCGCTGACCGGCTGGCAGCTGCTGGATAAGGTGATCGACATCGATCAAGCACCCATCGGACGCACCCCACGCTCGAATCCGGCAACCTATACCGGTCTGTTCAGCCACATCCGCGACCTCTTTGCCCAGCTGCCGGAGTCACGCGTGCGCGGCTACGGACCCGGGCGATTCTCCTTCAACGTGAAAGGCGGTCGCTGCGAGGCATGCAGCGGTGACGGCGTGATCACCATCGAGATGCATTTCCTACCGGACGTTTACGTCACCTGCGAAGTCTGCCGGGGCCGGCGCTATAATCGCGAGACGCTGGAGGTGCTCTATAAGGGCAAGAGCATCGCCGAAGTGTTGGACATGACCGTTGGCCAGGCGCTCGAGTTTCTGGGCAACGTCCCCCCGATACGACACAAACTCGCCACCCTGCATGACGTCGGTCTTGACTACATCCACCTTGGCCAGTCGGCGACCACACTGTCCGGGGGCGAAGCGCAGCGGGTCAAACTCGCCAAGGAGCTGAGTCGGCGGGCCACCGGGCGGACACTCTACATTTTGGATGAGCCGACTACCGGGCTCCACTTCGACGACATCAAACGGCTGCTGGCAGTGCTCTCCCGCCTGGTTGATCTCGGCAACACCGTCGTCATCATCGAGCACAACCTCGACGTCATCAAGACCGCCGATCACATCATTGATTTGGGCCCCGAAGGCGGTGCGGGCGGGGGGCAGGTCGTCGCGGTGGGAACTCCGGAGGTCGTGGCCCAAACCCCCGGCTCGCACACCGGCGAGTTCCTGCGCCCCCTACTCCCGGCGCTCGCCGCTCACGGCTGAGGCACGACCTTTCGACCCTCGCCGAGGCTTGACCGCGCCACCCTGCTTGGATATAAGACCTCATTAGGGGGAATTAGAAAGGTGCCGAGGTCAGCCGGGCCGAAGTTGGGCACGGCGGTCATGTCTGGGAGGAGCAATGAGACGTTTGGTATACATGGACAACCACGCCACCACGCCAATGGATCCACGGGTGTTGGAGGCGACGCTGCCGTACTTCTGCGAGAAATTCGGGAATGCGGCCAGCCGGAACCATCAGTTCGGCTGGGAAGCGGAAGCCGCGGTGGAGCAGGCACGCGAACAGATCGCGCGATTGATCAACGCCAAGCCGAAAGAGATCATTTTCACCAGCGGCGCAACTGAATCAGACAACCTCGCGCTCAAGGGCATTCTGGAATTCTACAAAGACAAGGGCAACCACATCATCACCGCGGTCACCGAGCACAAAGCGATCCTCGACACCTGCAAGGCGCTGGAGCGGACCGGTAAGGCCCAGGTCACCTACCTGCGGGTAGATAAGACTGGCCTGGTCGATCTGGACGAATTACGCAACGCCGTTACCGACAAGACGATTCTGATCTCGCTCATGTACGCCAACAATGAGATCGGCACCATCCACCCGCTGCGTGAGATCGGAAAACTGGCGAAAGAGAAGGGCATTTTCTTTCACAGCGACGCCACCCAAGGCGTCGGCAAGATTCC
>JAGDMS010000541.1 GCA_017860575.1 Deltaproteobacteria bacterium
CTTCTCTATCTCCAAACGCGGTGCTGCCTCACCGACACTGACATAGACCACGACCGCAATGCGTCCCTTGACGGGCATCCGGAAATTTTCACCGGACGCGACCGCGGCTTCGTCGCCTTCGATGAGCACGGCAAACCGGCATTCACCGGCGGGGGCATCGACGGGCGGGGCGACCTCGAAGCGATAGCGCAGGCGTCCGCCTGCCGGCACTTCGGCGGCGTTGCGCTCAATGGCCACCCATGGGCGACAGCTCTTCGGCTGAAGGTCGTCTGCAACTGAAATCCGACCATCGGGCGCAAGGGTCCAATCGGCAGTGCGAAAGCGGTATCTAGCGGGCTGCCTGCTGCCATTCGTGATTTCAATGACCTCCCGCACTCGGCCACCCGGTTTGGCCTTCAACTCAAAGCGTGGCGGAGCGACCAGCGCGGCGAAGCCCTGGCCGAAGGCAGCGGGGGAACTGCCCAGAAGCAGGATGATCATGGCCATGCACGGCAGGACGAAGTGTTTCGCCGGACTCTTCATGTCAGTCAATGTCGATTTCGAAGTGAAACTGCAGGCGCTGGGCGCTGCTCAGACGGGTTCCATCGGCTTCCATCTTGAGGACCAGCGTCTCTTCGAGCACGGGCGACACAATCGGCCCGACGTAGACTAAAACGCGCTGTCCGGACACCAGCTGACCGGGCAGCAGCCGCCCTTGAGTGGTCCAACTGACCTTCACCGGGGTCACCGGCTGTTCCGGCAGCACAAGAAACATCGAGCCCTCGACAGCGTTGTCGCCGCCCCGCGAGGGCGCTATCTGACGCCAGCGCATCTGCGTGCTCGATTGCTGCGGGAACGACCCCGATTCATCGACCCGATAGGTTGCGGCAGGGGCGATGTCGGCCACGAAGATGGATACCAGCAGCAACGCCGCGCGCAGGATCATGGGGCCGCAAGCGTGTAGACGACGGTGCCGGTATAGGTGCCGGCCGGGACGACGGCAGTGTTGGCGTATGAAAACGTGTGGCAGCTCTCGGCCCACTCGTTGCGCGGAATCGAGCCGATCGTCTGTGTGGATCCCGCGACGAACGTTCCCGACGGGAAAGGCTGCGCCCCCGCATCACCGAGTCCGCTGCTGGCCCAGGAGATCTGCGAGAAGGAAATGGTGCCGCCACTGCCGTTGCTGAGAACGCTCGGCACCGCTGCCGTCAACAGCGCGCTCCCGCCGCCCGACCCGCCGCCCGGCCGGCGGTAGAAACCGCCGACGTAAAGCTGGGCAGGTGGCGAACAAAAGACGCGGTTGTCCCAGAAGCTGTTCGCGGCCGAGCTGTTGGTCGACATCGTTTGCGGCGTACCCGTCCCGACCTGCGCCGCCGGCACGGTGACCGACACCACGTTGACGGTTGGATTCACACCGGGAGTGCCGCCTCCCTGCAGCGTGCCGCTGAACGCGCCGACCCCGACCTGCAGATAAACCGTCGGCGTGCCCGGAGTAATGCTGACGGTGAAGGCATTGACCGGTAGCACAAAGGCCAGGAGTGGCGCCGCGCAGAGGGCCGCGTGCGAGGAGTGTGAGCGGGGCACGGGTGGGCTGCTCGCTTGAGCCTTGGCAGGACCTAGGGTGTGGCCGCCGTATATCGCACGGTGCCAGTGTAGGTGCCCGCTCCGTAAAGCGTGTTCGGCGGATTGGACCAGATATATCGCCACGAGCCGGTCTGATTGACGATGCCGGCGCCTGCAGTCAACACGGTGCTGCCGGTGTTGAATGCTGGAGCGATGATCGAGCCCGTGGGATTCGTCGCGGCGAGCGTGCTCCAGGGCATGGTATTGCCGCCGCTGACCAGGTCGGCGGTCAGCGTGGCGGCTGTAAGCGTGACGCTGCCAGCGTTGCTGATGACCTGCACAGTCACGTCGGAGCCGCCGATATCGCCGCCGGTGGCAAGCACCGGAAAGGAACTCGCCATCTCGGCCGCAGTGGGTGCAAACGACAGCGTATTGATCGATGCCGCCGAACCGACGCGCAGCGAGACGAAGCGCGGGATCGTGATGTTGAACTGTAGGTCGACCGAAGTCGCCAGGTTGCCCGGTGATCCGGTGTCGACGTTGGACGCCGCTCGCCCGTCCGCCGACGCGGACAGGAGCGCCGAAGCAAGTGCGAGTCGTGCGAACGTACCGGGATCGCGCATTTCACCTTGGCGTCTGCAACTCAGGGCTGGGCCTTAAAGCAATCGGCCAGCGATAACGCCGGCCGACCTGCCTTCGCCACGCGTCACCGGCGGCGAAGAATACTGCCTGCGGCCCGGCGCTTCTCGGCGGGCTACAGAAACTGCTACGGAGTCGCTAGTGTGTACATCACCGTACCGTCGTAGGTTCCCGCCGGATAGGTAGTGCCGGCAGGGTTCGCCCAGGTAAAGCGCCACGTACCATTCTGATTCACTGTTCCGTTGGTCGCGGCCGCAATCGCCGCGCTGCTGCCGAAAGCTGGCGGGGCGACTACGCCTCCTGAAAACGATACCCCGGTGAGCGTGCTGCTGGGGATGTTGTCTGTGCCCGACACCAGATTGGCGAGATTGGAAGCGGCCAGCGTCAGAGCGCCGGCGTTACCGCGGATCTGCAGCGTCACTTCGGCGCCTCCACCCGTGTCGCCGCCGGTCGCGAGCACGCTTGTCGAATTCTCGATTTCTGTAAGCGTCGGGTTGTAATCAAGTCGAGTGACCGTAGCAGCCGCGGCACCCACGCGAAGAAAAATATAGCGAGGAATCACAACGCGGAAGCTCAGGTCGGCTGTTGCGCTGATAGTGCCGGACCCGGTAGCCGATCCGGAGTCTGCCTGCGCAGACAACGGCAATGCACCGGCCGCAACGGCCGTGGCGATAACGGTGATACGAAGCAGTTTCATTGCATTCCTTTGTCGGACTGGTCGCTTGTTCGCACGAATCGCGCTTCCGCGGGCTGTTGGGCCGTGCGCAACGCATGTGGAAGCGACAGTACCGGGTACGCGGTATTCAGAAGGCACGAAATAGCCTTGCCGACGTCCGCATTTCGCGGCCGGAGATGCGCAACGAAGCGAATTGGGGGGCGTTGGCGGGCGAGTTGTCGCTGGTTTCGACGTGCCGAAAGGTGGCACGTCTCGTCGGCGCTACCGCGGCCGCATCACCCGTGGCGGGAAGTACGGCTTCTTCAGCGCCCGTCCCTGGCCCAGTACGAAGCCGGTCTGCTTGGCGAGCTTCAGCTGCTCCTCGCGCTCAATGCCCGCGAGGACGAAGGTTTCGCGGGTCAGGCCGAGGGCGTTGACTTCGCGCGACATCTCGAACCAGGTTTCCTCGCGCACCGAGATCGGCGCCAGCATCTTC
>JAGDMS010000542.1 GCA_017860575.1 Deltaproteobacteria bacterium
GACTGCCGCCGCAGCGCCCGGCCGATCACCTGCTCGCACAGCAGTTGCGTGGAGAACGCTCGCACGCCCAGCACGTGCGTGACGGTATTGGCATCCCACCCTTCCGTCAGCATGGCGACTGACACCACGCACCGGATGCCACTGCCGAGCCGCCCGGGCTTTCCGACCGTATTCATGACCTCCCGCAGCAGATCCTGATCCGTCAGCTCCTCCCCCTCCCGGATATCGCCCGATCGCGCGATGCGCTCCCTCCGGAACCGCTCGATCTCATCGCTGGCCATCGCCCGGAAGTTGTCGTCCAACTTCTCGCCGGACTCCAGCTGCTCACTATCAATAAGGAGCGTGTTCGGCCGCGCCAGCGGGTTGCCATTGACGTCAAAGTTCCGGAACAGCTCCAGGCGCCCGTTCTCGAGCATCGTCGTCCCGTCGGCATTCTCCCGCTGGAACCCGGACACATAGTCATAGACCAGCTTCGACGCCGAGGTGTTGTTGCACACCACAATGAAGCACGGTGGAACGCCGATGCCCGCCTTCTGCCAGAGCTCGAACGTCTGCTTGTAATGCCCGTACAGCGCTTCGAGCGCCGTCTGCAGCTGCGCCGGCAGGCTCAGCGGATCAAGACCCGCCCCCTTGCCGCGACCCTTCTTCGGCATCTTTTTGCCGATGTGCTCCCACAGATTGCGGAACATCGGCATGTCGCCGTCCGGGATGTTGTCCGCAATCGGCACCCGCGGCAGCTTCACGATGCCGCACTCGATGGCATCCATCAGCGAGAAGTCGCTCATCGTCCACGGGAACAGCGTCCCTTCCGCATACCCGGAACCGCTTAGAAAGAATGGAGTCGCCGACAGATCCATGACCCGCGCCACGCCCAGCTGCCGGTTCACGGTCTCGAGCCCCGTGATCCACATCCGCGCGGCCTCGGTGTTCTTCTCCGCCTCTTTTCTCTCGTCGCCCTTCAGTTCGTCATCTTCAGCTTCGACTTCCGGCTTCTCGCGGTAGCAGTGGTGCGCCTCATCGTTGATCACGAGGATGTTCTTCATCCCCATCAGATCCGGCATCACCCGCTGCAGCATCTGCCCGTCGGTCTCCAGCGTCTGGAGCGCCTCGCCCCGACCCTGCAGCAGCGAGCGCCCTCCCTTGGACAGGTCAAGCGTCTCTCGAAGCTTGAACGCGTGGAAATTCGTGATGACGATCTTGGCTCGATTGATCTCCTCGACCAGATCGCTCGGCACCAGCTCGAACCGCCCGTAGTAGCTGTCCGGATCATTCGGCTGCAGCACCCGCAACCGATCCTTGATCGTGATGCCCGGGGTAACGACGAGGAAACCCCGCGTGAACCGCTTGCTCTGCGGCCGCCGCACCGCATTGATTGTCTGCCAGGCGATCAGCATCGCCATCACTGTCGTCTTGCCGGCCCCCGTCGCCAGCTTCAATGCGAGCCGCATCAACTCCGGATTTGCATCCCGATTGGCATTCGCCAGGTACTCGACGTACTTCTCTCCCTGCTTGCCCAGATTCGGCGCCACCTCGGTCAGCCAGATTGCCGTTTCCACCGCCTCCACCTGGCAGAAGAATGGCCGTTGGCTCGAGAACTTGTGATGCCGCCAGTGCTGCAGCAGTCGAGCCGTCTCCGGCGTCACCCGCCAGTCATTGGGACCCGGAATCAGCCGCCACTGATCGACCAGCTCCCGAACCCCATTGATGATCGCAGTGTGAGCGTACTTCTGACTTTCGGTGGATAACCCCTGCTCCCCACCCAACGCCAGCGTCGCCTGATCCCCACCATCGCGCCGCTTCGCCGCCGGAATCGGCGTTATGAATTCCGCGGGCCGCCGCTTCTCGATAATCTGCTGGGTAGGCTGCCCCGCCGCATCCAGCTCCCAATGCCGCGCAGGTTTCGCATACGGCGAATTCAATACGGGCTTCTGAAAGAAACGGTCATCCACGCGGGTTCTCCGTCAGTTCCGCCTGTGAAGGCCGCCAGCGCGGCGAACGACCCTCATCTCCAGGCTGCGTCGATCGCGCATAGCCTTCAACCAATGGTCCCCGTAGCTCTAACAGATCCATCGCCCCACCCCAGGCGGCCCGCCGCCGATTTTTGGACTTATTCTTCCCTGCCAGCGAACCGACCAGCCGATCCTACCAGTCCCACCACAGCCGGACAGGAAACGCCGGACGTTTGCTGAATGGTCGCCGCCGTCCTGACGTCGCCGCTAGTGCACCGTACGCAGCTGCCACACCCGACCGATTCCTGAACCGCCCCAAGCGGGCCCGCAGAGCGCGGCTCACAATTGGCCGGGTAAACGTGGCCTTCCCGGAACGGCGGCAAGGACGTGCAATACGTGAACTAGCGTGACTTGACCGACGCGACCGCTCTCGCCCAGCGCGCCTGGCACTCAGAAACTTGGTGGCCCCAGGCAAAGTGGTCTTTGTACTTGCATCGGTCGACCGCTCCAACGGTAGCCCTTGCCAGACCGGCCCTGTTTCTGCTTCCGACGCCCGTTCATTTGATACATACCCCGGTCCCGGCCTGCCCCCAACCCCCGCCACTCCACCTGGCCCGTGCCCGGGCGCGTCCGGAGCGGATCGAAAAAGAATCGAAACAGGATCGCAAGCGAGTGGCCAGGCGGGCGCGGAGCCGGGCCTGCAGGCGTGCGCAGTGCGGGGTATGTATCAGCCCAAAGGCGGTTTTGGCTGGGCGACGCGACCATTGATCGGGGGGAATAA
>JAGDMS010000543.1 GCA_017860575.1 Deltaproteobacteria bacterium
CTGCTGGTGCCGTTGTCGCCGAAGATGTAGATGATGAGCGTGTTGTCGAGCTTGCCCTGGTCGGCAACCTCCTGGATCACGCGACCGATCTCGTGGTCGGCATACGCGGTGTAGGCGGCGAAGACCTCGGCCTGCCGCGCATAGAGCTTCTTCTGGATCGCAGAGAGCGAGTCCCACCTCGGCAGCCTGGCGCCCGCATACGCGGCTTGCCCGTCGGGCCAGGGTGTGAGCTGGGTATCGGCGGGAATCACGCCGAGCCGCTTCTGGTTGGCGAAGATCTGCTCGCGCATCCTTTCCCAGCCCATGTCGAACTTGCCCTTGAACTTGTCGATCCATTCCTTGGTGGGCTGGTGCGGCGAGTGGCTGGCGCCGGGCACGTAGTGGAGGAAGAACGGCTTGTCGGGCGCCGCCGCACGCATGTCCCGCAGGTATCGGATCGCGTCGTCGGCCAGGTCGGTGGTGAGGTTGTAGCCGGGTTTGCCGATCCAGGGCAGAACCGGTGTCGTGTTGCGATAGAGATACGGTGTCCACTGGTCGGTCTCGCCGCCAAGGAAGCCGTAGAAATACTCGAATCCCAGCCCGACCGGCCACTGCTCGAACGGCCCGGCCACGCTGTATTGATAGGTCGGAACGTTGTGGTCCTTGCCGAACCACGAGGTGGCATAGCCGTTGTCCCGGAGAATCCTGCCGATGGTGGCGTTCGCCGGACCGATGATCGAGTTGTAGCCCGGGAAGCCGGTGGACAGTTCGCCGATCACGCCGTAGCCGACCGAGTGATGGTTGCGGCCGGTGAGCAGCGCTGCCCGCGTGGGCGAGCACACCCCCGCGGAGTGAAACTGCGTGTAGCGCAGCCCCGCGCTGGCGACGCGGTCGAGTGCGGGGGTGGGAATGACGCCGCCAAAGGTGCTCGAAAGGCCGTAACCCTGGTCATCGGTCATGATGAGCAGGATGTTCGGAGCGCCTCTGGGCGGCACGACGCGTGGCGCCCACCAGGAGGTGGATTCCGCGGCGGTTTCCTTGATCACGCCGCCGAATTTCGGCGGTGGTGGAGGCAGCTGTGTCCCGTCGATCGTCGTCGTCGCGCTCGGTGAGCCCGGAATCCCGGTGACCTGCTGCGCTGAAGCGGAACCCACACACGACGCAACGGCGACGGCGGAAACCAACAACCTGAACGAACGACTTCTGTTCATCGCATCTTCTCCCGGCGCTGCGCGCCGGCGCCCTCGGGAGGCAGGATTCCCCGCAGAGCGCCGAAGCGGCAGCATTTCTGCAGTGGCCAACGCAGACCCCGTTCCCGCGACGTCAATCGAAACGCGGGGACGGATTGGATTCCAGAAGTGCCTTCGCAACGACCGTACCGGCCGCCTTGTCGATCACCGAAAAAATCGAGCGCTCTCGACCAGTCTGATACCGATGAGAGGGCGCGTTTTGACGTGCGTCAACGAGAACCTGCGAGCGAACGACGCTCGATCGCGTCATTCGGTGCTACCAAACGTCGCGCGGTCACCAGCGCAGGGTCGATCGCTGTCTTGAGCCAAGTCAAATGGTTCCTAGGATCGCGGCGGTAGGCTTTTCCTTGGATATGCGGGCGGACGGTGACTCGCATGCCGGTTCTGTGCAGCAGACCTCAGGGCGCGCCTGAGACGGACTCACCCCCGCCCCATCCCTCCACCCCATTGGCCGCCGGCTCACGCTGCACGGGACCCGGTGGGCGTCGCGCGTGGCCTGGTCGCGGCAGGTCTTCACCAAGTTCCGCAATGGTTGAAGGCGCATCGCGAGCATGCCGCGAGGACGCATTGCGTGGGACTGAAGGGGGCAGCGATGACACTTCGAAATTGGGCTCTGGCGTCGACCGTATTGCTTCTCTTGTGCAGCTCCGATGTCTGGGGGCAGAAGCCTCCGGACACGGCACCCGTCATCCCGCAGGTCGTCCCCCAGGAAGCCGTGGAGTGCACGGGCTGGCATGCCCTGTGCAGTCTCGCCGATGATTGCGCGCCCAATGGCGAGTGCGGCTGCTGGCGGGTCAACGAGAACTACATGGTGGGCACCAGCAACATCAAGAACGACCAGATCAAGGCGACAACGCAGCGCAGATGTACGAACAAGAATCCGTGTGGAGTGGACGAGGCGCCGGTCTGCGCCGCCATCCAATCCGGGCAATTCACGGTGGAGGGCGTCGCCTATCCGTGGATTTCCACGTATTCCTACCGCGGATGGTGCGAGAACTGGGACCCGGTCGAGTGCACGAACGTCGACAAAGCGCCGTGGGCGGACTGCATGACCTCGCCCTGCTGGGAGAACTCCGATCCCGATCGTCCGTTGACCTGCGCGTGCACGATAAACCACGGCGCGTTCGTGGGTACCAATGGCACTTGCGTCGCAGCGGGAGGCGAGGGAAACATGATGTCGACCATCCCGCTCCACAGTTGGAACTTTAGGCTCCAGACATTCAACTTCGACATGCCCGGTTACGAGTACGTCAAAGGCGCGTGCTCGGCAATACACTCGGATCCGTATCGCTGATTGTCAGCACGTCACTGGCAGCGGGCTGCAACGCAGGGCGGTCGTCGGGCGAACCCGCGCGTGCCGATCGTTCGAACTGCGGCCCTGTAACCGCTGCGCCTCGACGGGCGGCGTGCAGAGCGTCTGCCGCCTGCGCCGCATCCGGCGGCGGTGCGGATGCTGCGGGCGCCCGGATCGCATCGCCCCCAACGGCCGTTCCGTCT
>JAGDMS010000249.1 GCA_017860575.1 Deltaproteobacteria bacterium
CCCCCACCTATCTCCCACCCTATTGACATTAAAGACTGGGACACTTACTAGTGTAACTGTGAGGACTGGCGCAATGAAAACTGAAGGGAATAGCCACCACGTATTATCCGGCGCAGCCGCTGCGGCCGGGCCGAGTTCCGAGGCACCAGCCGGCGTATATACCATCGATCAGCTGGCCACCGCTGCGGGTGTTCCCACCCGCACTGTACGTCTGTACCAGTCAGTGGGAGTCCTAGATTCACCGCAGCGCAAGGGCCGAATCGCCGTCTACAGCGACGAGCACCTGCAGCGCCTGCAGCTCATCGCCAAGTTGCAGGACCGCGGCCTCCGTCTGCGGGCCATCCGGGACGCCCTGCGTCACGCCCAGCGCGGGAAGCTGTCGATCGACGACTGGCTCGGCCTCGGCGACAATTTGCGCACCCCGTGGTCAGAGGAGGCGCCGATGGTTCTGAGCGAGGGGGAGCTCCGCGAACATCTCGGTGAGCGGCCGGCCGGTTTCATTGCCGCACTCACCCGTGCAGGCTTCTTGCGTCAGCAGGGCGATGGACTCCCTCCAACCTACACCGTTCCCAGCCCTGGCCTCCTCGACATCGGGTTGAAGCTCCATGACGCTGGCGTGGACATCGAGACCAGTGCAGAGGCAGTGGCGCTCATCCGGAAACGGCTGCGCCGCGCCGCTAGCGATCTGCTGGCACACTTCCTGAAGCGCGAGGGCCGCGGGTTTGCCCGCACTCGATCGGCGCGCGACGTCAACGAGGCCCTCGCTGCACTGCGCCCAGCCGGCAGCGACGCGGTGCGTCTCGTGTTCGCGCAGGAAATGGAACGCGCGCTACGGACTGCAATGGAGCGGGGAACTATACCCGCACTCGACAGGAGGACCTAATGGCCTACTTACTCACTGCCATTTCGCTGCTGCCAATCACGGGAGATCCACTTAGGGGGATTGTGTTTGGGGGCACGGTCGGTCTTCTCGCCGCACTGCTCGGCGCGGCCCTTCTCGGGGCGGCCCTCAACGCCTTGTGTCGAGCCGCGGCCGGGCCTTGGCCCCGCGCGCCCGGCCACTCGGCCACCGACCAAGAGTTTCACGAGGCAGCTTGAAGCGCAGCGGACGCCGCGCGCTGCGGCGCGAAGCGGCCGGTGAAAGCGACCAATCTCGGGGGTGATGAGCATGATCATCCTGAACTCGGACAAAGCAGGGTCCACGCCCATGGAACCGCGAGAAATCACCCTCCACGGCCACCGCGTCAGCTATCGAGCCGCCGGGAGCGGTCCCCTGCTGGTGCTTATCCACGGCATAGCCGAAAACTCGGCGACCTGGCAGGAGGTGCTGCCCGGGCTCGCCGAACGCTACACAGTTGTTGCCCCAGACCTCCTGGGGCATGGCGACTCCGCGAAGCCGAGGACCGATTATTCGCTTGGTGCGTATGCCAGCGCCATTCGCGACCTCCTCGGCGTGCTCGGCTTCGAGCGCGGGACGATCGTCGGGCATTCGCTCGGCGGTGGGGTCGCGATGCAGTTTGCCTATCAGTTCCCGGAGCGCTGCGAGCGCATGGTGCTCGTCTCCAGTGGCGGCCTCGGACATGATCTCCATCTCCTCCTGCGGGCGGCGGCGTTACCGGGCGCCGAATGGGTGCTGCGGTTGCTCTGCGGCAGCAGACTGTGCGACGCGGTGGACGGGTTGGCACGGTTCCTCGGGCGCGCGGGGCTACGCGCGGGTCCCGACTTGGACGAGATTTGGCGCAGCTTTGTGTCTCTGTCCGACCCCGATGCCCGGCAAGCGTTCATTCACACGGTCCAGTCCGTCATCGACATCCGGGGGCAGCGGGTGAGCGCCGGCGACCGTCTCTATTTGGCCGCCGAGCTGCCGACGATGATCATCTGGGGCGAGCACGATCCGCTGATCCCGGTCGCTCACGCGTACTCGGCGCACGAACGTATTCGGGGCAGCCGGCTTGAGATCTTCGCGAATGCGGGCCATTTCCCTCACCGCAGCGACCCGCGGCGCTTCGTGGCCGTGCTCGTCGACTTCATCCAGTCGACTGCACCGGCCCGCGTGGATGAGCAGACGTGGCGGAAGCAGCTCCGCAACGGCGGTCGCCTTCGGTGAGTTCGGAAGCGTTACGGCCGGTAGTTGAATCAAGGCTAGCCGCGCTCGTTTTCGCGTCGAGACTTCGCGGCCGCACCTACGGCTGCTGCCTGTCAAGGGACCCGCTCACAGGCGGCAGACGAGCAGCTCGCGCTCGAAGATGATCTCCGTCGGCAGATGCTCGCTGAGCTTGAAGACCCCCCGCCACCACGTCAGCATGCTCAGCGGAATCCCACGTTGCTGCCCAAACTCTCGCAGCGTCAACCCGTCACGCTGCCACCGCGCCAACACGCGTCGCGGCTGCCGCGCTCGTGGTGACGTCGTCGATCCCAGTCTCCCCATTGATCCGTACCTCCGACCGCATTCTGTGCGATCGGTGGCGGGCTGGGCGAGATGTAATTGGTCCCACGGTTACCTTCTTGCAGTATGCTAGCGGGATGCGCGTCGGTGAGCTGGCCTGTGAATCGGCGCCCACAGTTCATCCCGCGAAGATGCGGATCCTTTTCGCGGATTGGTCTGCCGCTGACGTCCCGTGTGCCAGGGGCACCATCGGTGCCGGTCGTGACCCCGGCAGAGTGAGGAACCTCAACGGTGGATCAGGGCGTTGCGCAGAAAACCCAGAACGGTCACTCGCAAATGCCGAGTCAGACAGTTGTTTGGACGGTTGCGGCAGACCCAAACTTCTCGGATACTTTCAGATCGGAGGACAGAACCATGCAGCCCTTGCCAAAGTGGTTTCGGGATTTCCGCAAGCGGTATCCGCAAGTCAGTGCAGCCTCGGATGCGCTCGGCGAAGCCGTCAGTGCCGCAGGACCGCTGGACGAAAAAACCCGCGAACTGGTCAAGCTCGGCGTCACCCTGGGTGCCGGGCTCGAAGGCGGCGTGCATTCACATGTCCGCCGCGCTCTCACCGCCGGTGCAAGCCGAGAGGATATCCGCCACGCCGCACTCCAGGCAATCTCCACCCTCGGGTTTCCCGCCAGCATGGCGGGCCTGAGCTGGGTCGAAGATGTTCTCGCCCAGCGTACGGGCAGAAATACGCGGCGACAGCGCGCCCACTAGCCATCAGTTTCGGGACACCCTCGTTCCAGCGCACACCCGATGCAATACCGCGTGTCGCTGCTCGGGGCGTGCACTGCGGCCATGCTGAGATGCCGGTCACAGCGATCACAGGTAAAGCCGCGCGGTTGGCTCGAGGGCTCGACCACCCACGTCCTTCGTCCCACCTTCAGCTGAACTTTTTTCTCGCGGCGAGCGCGTTTCAGTACCTGTTCCTGCACTATTTCTCATTCATAAGGCGTGTCCGCTGGCAGCAGGAGCACGCCATCCGAACACTTGACACGTGCTGTCATCAAACCCTCCTTACGATTGCCTCACGCCCCATCGCCGCCGCCCCGACAGCCGCGACCCGAGTCTGGCTCTTCGGCCCTGGTCGTCGCCGCTCAGAAGCGTCCATGGCCGTCGGAGCCGGGACACACCGTCCCTGCCCAGAATGGCAATTCGATCAACAGCAATACTCATGTTAGCTCCTGCGACGTATCATCCCGTACGTTCGTACCCGATCACGGCGTTTCCGAAGCCCAATCAGCAGACAACCATCGCCGCAGTGCGCCGAATGAGTCGGCCACAAAATAATCGGCACGCCGTGTAGTTGTCCATCCGTAATTGTACGGAGGTCGAAGTGACGTCGCTTGTGCTGCCCAATGCGGTTTTCGCGCATTTGGATTACTTGCTCTCGATCGGACGTGGTCGGAGAACAAGCCTGGAACTGCCATGTACCATGGCGGGTGCAAATGGCAGGCCGTCGCATAAACGTTCGCCTGCCCGTTCCGAGCGCGGCCGCGGGCGTAGCGAATAGAGCGCTAGACTGACGCTGCGATGCCACTTCAGCAATTGTACCCACGTGCCCCGGCCACTGGTCACAAACCAATCGCCGACGCTACTGCCTGCTGCGCTGCTCTGCCGTAGCCGCGACGACGGCGCAGTATGCGCTGAACACCCACCCGTACGAGTGAAGTTACGCCCCGCAGAGGATTGCGGTGTACCGCAACGTCAGGCCGGTGCCTCATTCAGGGTGAGATCAGCGATTCGCGCGTGCAACCAGGCGGTATGGCCACTCGCGTGCCACTACCTCCCATCGTCAAGTGAGGCGGGCGGCTTGCTCCCGGTAATTCGGTGGCCCGTGGCAGCTCCTTCCCCTTCGCGGTCTATCCCTAAGAGGGGGGCTGCCGTCGTCATCGCAAGCGGTCCGCCGGGCTCAGGATGCCACCCCTACCACGCTTGCACCGTCGGGGGGGGCAAATCCTCGTCCTCGACGTCACCCGCAATCCCACCCCTCACGCCTGCGCAGCTGGCAGGCCCCACGTTCACGCGGGAGACGTACTTCGCCCGGCGTTCGGACCGAATCCAGCTTAAATCGCCTCTACACGCGTCGCCGAACCCGAGACCGTCTCGGTTTTTGCGGGCCGTCGCCGCATTGGTAGCTACAGTCTTCACGCACGGCATAGGGCTGCGCACGAGTCACCGCGCAGCATTGAGATCAGATCGCTCATATGGTCGCCGTGTATATGAGTGATAAAGACCTTGTCCATTCTCGACAGGGAGATGCCCATGGCGAAGTACCTCGCCACTACGCCTGATTAGCAGTCGGAGACGAATTGGTCTCAGCCGCGTTTAGCCGCCCAACGCGCTGCGGAAGCGTTCGACGGCTGCGGTGGCGGTCGCTCGGACATCGGCGAGGACAGAATCAGCCGTGCGCTTGATGTCTTCCCACGAACCGCTGGCGGCGGTCGACACGCGCTTGAGGGTATCTGCGGCCTCGCGGTGCTTCGACTTCAAGGCGCTCAAGTGCGTGCGCGCGTCCTTGCGCAATTCGCGAATCCGCGCGCGCGCATCGGCCTCGAGCTTATGCTCCTCCTTGTGCAAGCCCCGCTGGATCTCACCGATCGATTTTTCCAGGTGCCTGACGCCCTGTTGAATCTCGGCGTACATAGCTCGCGCCTCGCTCGACATCGCCTTCTGCGCCCGCTGGGGCGCGCTCATCGCTTTGGGACGCTTCTTTGGTGCCTTGGGGGACATGGTCTTCTCCTTCCCGCGCCGCTCGAACGCAGCACGCGCATCGTGACCCTTGTTTCGGTCAACCCAGATTCCACCTCTAGTCCGATATTTCTCAGAGGCACGCCTCACGGGCCCATCTCTTGACAGCAATAGACGCCTTCGGAAGGTTGCGTCAAACATTTTTCTCTTGTCGTGCCGGAAGGGCTCCCCGTAGAGGCCCAACTGACCATACCGAGAGGCCGCTTGGACGCTGACAGCGGTCACCATGCGCAATTTGGGCCCACGTCGGCCCTGGCGTTCGGCACGTTGGAAGCCGATTGACAGTCCGGGGACAGAACCTCGTCCTCCCCCTCGCCCGCAATACCATCTCTCGCGAACGGAAGTGGTGGTTACCCCCAGTTTCGGCCGCTGTACGTACCGGACCCAGGATTTGGGGGACGCCCACCTCCTGGGCCCAGGATTGGCGTTGGAGGACCCGAGGCGGTTTCGGGTTTCGTGGGTCGAGTGGCGGGCGCGGACCTGCGGCAGCGTGTGGCGTGGTGGCAAGGCGCGGCCATCGCCTGGCGCATTGCGATGGCGCGAGCCAATGATCCCGCCGAGCGCAGCTACCTTGAACGACGATTGCTCGAAGTGGCGACGTAGTGACCGGACAGAGAAGAGTCCGGCTTTGCCCCTGCCCGGCAATTCAGCGATGCTTGGTTGCCTCAATAGATAATGATCATGAACGGATTGTCGGCAAAGGAACTAAAATAACTTTGATCTGGAATATATGTTATAAACTCAACTAGAGTCGTACCAAAGATTTCGAAGCTGACGCCGACATTGACATTGCCGCCTGACGACCTTGCTGTGGCGGAGACGAAGCGATCGCTGACCGGAAAGTGGAAATCAATATAGTAATGCCCCGCCAGACTGGGACCGCCAGTGGTGACAACGAATCCACAAGTGCCAACGGGGCCGTTGACCAGGAACGCGTTGAAGCAGCGCAGGATTGACCCATCGGCATCGATATAGGCCATCGCCTTGACCAGTCCGCCTTTGTCGCGCGACTGAAGGGCATTGCCATCGACCACCAACGCGGTGCCCGATGGGTTGCTGGCATACACGCCATATCCTCCAGCCGAGCCGTCGCCGCGCACACCCTGCCCCAACGTAGCCGTGCTTTTCCCGTAAACGCCCACCGAGTTGCTGCCGGAATTCGCCTGGCCAAACACACCGATTCCGGCGCTGGCGGTCGAGGCGCCGATGACGCCGGCTAGCGGCCCAGCGGCGGCCGTCGTCCCGGACACGCCATGATTATTGGTGCTGATCCCGAACACCCCTTCGCCGCTCAAGCTTTCGCCGTAAACCCCCCGGCTGCTTCCGGTGTTCTTGCCGTATATGGCGCGGTTGGTGGAACTCTCGCCGTAGATGGCTACAGTGCCGGGAAGCGAACTCACCACATTGAACTGGCCCACTTGCGGCGCAGCCGACCCGACCAGGACGCTGCCCCCCGTTGTGACGGTGATGCCATTGGTCGACGCGGGAATGCCGCCAGGACCGGCGAGCAGCCTGATCGCCAAGCCGTCGAATCGGAGATCGGCCCTGCCAGACGCGCCTGAGATGGTCATGCCCGTTTCGCTGTTCGGTGAGCCGAAGCCCACCTGATTGCCTTGTACTCCAGCGGCCAGCGAGACGTTATTCGGCAAGAGCACCGCTCCGCCCGACTGCGTGATCAATGAATTGCCCAGCGTCGTGCCGGCACTCCACAACGGAATGGTGTTGGTCGTGCCGCTGCCGCTGAGACCGGTGGCGCCAACCAGATTGACGAACGGCGCACCGCTCTCGGAAACTTTCACCTTGTTGGTCGTCGAATCGAAATAGATCCGTCCCTGTCCGATCGGGGCCGTCGCGGGCGCCACAGTACCGCCCTGCGTCAGCGCGCCGGTGACGTCGAGACTGCCGACCGTGCCCTTGCCGCCAATATTGAAGTTGGCGCCGGCCTGCGGCGTGGTGCTGTTCTGAATAAAATTGCCGCCGCCGTTGGCGTTGAGCGTCCCCCCGACCGTCAGATTCCCACCGACGACGCCGTTGCCTGCGATGTTGAAGTTCGAGCTCGCCTGCTGCGCCGTGGTGTTTTGAATGTAGTTTCCGCTCCCGGTCGGCACGCTTGCCGCGGGAATCGTGCCAGTGACTTTGCTCCCGGCGACGGAATTGATTTGGGCAGTCGTCACGCAGCCGACGCACGCGCTCGACAGCGCATCGGCGGTGGCCGCGCTCAGCGTGCGAATGGCGTACGGCGTCGAGCTGATCTGCTGTCGCGGCACCAAGGTCGTGTAGCTACCGCCACC
>JAGDMS010000072.1 GCA_017860575.1 Deltaproteobacteria bacterium
TTCGCCGCCCTGGCAGACGAGTTGTCGCTGGAGGTGCTGTGTGGCGGCGGACCCGAACTGCGGAATCCCTACTCAGTCTCGGCCACCAACCCCTACCGGCACGCGGGCGCCAATTATCTCGCCGCCATGACGTTGGTCGGCTGGCTAACCTCGCCTGCGGCGCAGGAGCTGATTGCCGCGTACCGCGTCGCCGGTCGTCCGGTCGCGCAGCCGGCGGCCGCCGAACGGCCCGCGGGCCGCACCAGCACGCGCTGACGCCGACCGCCGTGCCCTCGTGTCCTTGTCAGCGCGGCCAGCTCTCGCAGGTAATCTACAGGCGGCAACTGATGGTGGATGATCCGGTTCCGGTAATCTATCAGCGCTCGACTAATGACTATCGACTCGGGTTGCTCGACCGACCTGTCCCATGCCCTCCATCGAACGTGACGGCGTCCGTCTCTACTATGAAGACCACGGCGCCGGCCCCGCGGTGCTGCTGACGCGCGGGTTTGGCGCAACCGCACGTATGTGGGACCCGCAAGTCGCGGCGTTTGCCGGCCGCTACCGGCTGATCTGCTGGGACATGCGCGGCCACGGCAGCTTCGACAGTCCGGCCGATCCGGCTGTCTACTCTCTCGAGGCGACGGCCGCTGACATGGCGGCGGTTCTTGACGCTTGCGCCGTCGAACGCGCGGTCATCGGCGGGTTGTCGCTGGGCGGCTTTATGTCGCTGTTCTTTCATCTCGTACATCCCGAGCGGGTGCGGGCACTGATGCTGTTCGGCACCGGCCCCGGGTACAAGCAGGTTGGTCCGCGCGCCGAATGGAATCGGTCCGCCGAGCGTTCTGCCACACGGTTCGAGACCCTGGGCCTCGCCGCGCTCGGCGCAGGGATTGACGTACGCTGCACGGGGCATGCTGGCACAACGGGACGCGCAAGTAATCGCGTCGCTCCCGCGCATCGCCGTGCCGACACTGCTGATCGCGGGACGCGAGGATGCCCCTTTTCTGGCGGCCCTGGACGACATGGCCACGAAGATTCGCGGCGCCACGAAGCACGTGATCCCAGGCGCCGGGCATGCCCCGAACCTGGAACAGCCGGCAGCCTTCAATGCCGCCGTCGGATCGTTCCTCGATCGCCTGAGGAGCTAGACCGAAGTACCCCGCGGTGCCGTAACGGGTTTGCGTGCGCGGACGGTGAGCGACCGCACGGTCCGTGCCACCTCAGGCGCGTCGATCCCCGCGGCCTCTGCTTGGCGCAGCAATTCCGGGGGAATCGCGGCCAGGGCGATCTCGCCAAAGCAGCGGTCGGCTACCACCTCGATGTCGGTCAAGCCGGCAGCCGCGATGGTGTGCAGGTACTCCTGTCGCAGCGCGGCGCCAGCGACACAGCCAGTGAGGGCCAATACGTTCTCCGCAATCGCCGCCGGGAGGGGTGCATCCAAGACCACGTCACTGATCACCATGCGTCCGCCGGGCCGCAACACGCGCGCGACCTCGCCATACACGGCGGCCTTGTCCGGCACCAGGTTGATGACGCAGTTGGAGATGACCACATCGACACTGTCGTCTTCCAACGGCAAGGCCTCGATGCGTCCGGCGCGGAACTCCACGTTGCGGTAGCCGCCGACCTCAGCGTTGCGCCGCGCCCGTTCCAGCATCTCGGGTGTCATGTCGATGCCGATGACACCCCCGGATTCACCGACCTCCTTTGCCGCGAGAAACGCGTCGAATCCGGCTCCGGAGCCGAGATCGAGCACCGTCTCGCCGGAACGCAGGGCCGCGGCAGTAAGCGGTGCCCCGCACCCCAGGCCGAGGTTTGCACCTGCGGGTACGGCGCTCACGTCGCTCTTGGAGTATCCGATCTCCTCCACCACGTCCGTCGAACCCGCGTCGCAGCAGCCGGGGCTGCAGCCACCGCCGCGACGGGCGATCTCCGCGTAGCGGTCGCGGACGATCCGCCGGATTTCCTCATCCCGTTTGGTTGTGCTGGTGCTGGTCATGATTCCTCCTCTAACGGCAGGATGTTAGGTTGTTCGCCGTTGCGTTGCTGGGTGGGGCCTTTCCTTATAACAACCAACAACCTAACAACTAACGACCCCTCTTCTTCGCCGCCTTCAGCAGCCCTTGGCAGCACGCAAAATTGGCGAAAAACGCACCGCAGCACCGACGCAACTCCGACGGCTCGATCCGGTAGTACACTTCCTTGCCGCGCTTTTCCGCCGTGACGAGACCGGCGTCCTTCAGAATTCGCAGGTGGTGTGACACCGACGGCTGGGTCATCGTGAAGTGGCGCGCCACATCCGCCACGCACATCTCGCCACCATCTTCCAAGAGGGCGAGCATCTTCTGGCGGGCGGGATCGCCAAGGGCGCGGAAGGTGCGGACGAAGTCTGCCACTGGACTACTCACCTTCCGCTGTTCCCAGGCGGACAACAGGGCGCAAGCCTGAAGCAGCACCCCGCCGTTCCCAGGGTCCGTGGCGCGCGCAGCAGAGCAGCACGGCGGGGCCGGCGCGCCGAGATCGTCACGATCAGGGCCTGCGCGAGGGCAATTCCCAGCCATACCCAGACGGTGCTCCAGACCAACAGCGGCGACAGTGCGGGTGCGGCTTCGAGTTCACCTGTCAGCGCGCCAGCGAACGCGGATCCGAATGCCAGATCGAACATAGTCCAGACCTCCCTTCTCTCGCCTAGATATATAGACGTACTTCTATATATGTCAAGCGGAGGAGGTCTGGCAAGTGGCAGTGGGTGCGCGGCGAACGGCGTTGGCTGGCGTTCGCTTCATGCCGCGTTCCGCTGCCAACCCTCCGCCGCGAGCAATCGCCGCACCCGCGCTTCGATCTCGTCGCGAATCGCACGCACTCGCTCTATGGACTGTCCTTTGGGATCGGGCAGTTCCCAATTGTCGCGCCGGATCCCCGGCACCACCGGGCAGTGTGCGCCGCAGCCCATCGTGACGAGCAACTGCACGCCGGCAGCCCGTTCCTCGGTGAGCCGGGTGGGGTGCGCGGTACTCAAATCGATGCCGATCTCCCGCATAACCGCCACGACTTCTGGGTGCACGTGCGTGGCCGGCTCAGTGCCCGCCGAGAGCGCCCGGGCACGGGCAGGATCGGCAAGCTGGTTGAAGAAGGCCGCCGCCATCTGCGACCGCCCGGCGTTGTGCACGCACGCGAAGATCACGGTCGTCATGCACGTCGCGGGCATTCGTCCCCCCCTCTCATCGTCCTCCATTACGCTACGGGCGCAGCACTGACGGTGCCCGGGAGCACTACGATCTCCGCCTCGATTTCGATTGAGGATTTCACCGAGTTGGCGACGAGGCTGTATTTCTGCGCGGACTCCAGGGCGCGGCGCGTGCGCGCCTCCACCGCGGCGGACGGTTCATCGCCCGCGCCGACTTGGATCACCGGGTGAAAGACCAGGCGGCTGAAAATCTCCGTGCGATCCAACTCAATCACTTTGGTGCCTTCCGTCCGGCACTCGTACGAGAGCAGCCGGACCTTGAAGCGCTCCGCCGCCCAGATGAACATCAACATGACACACGTGTTGGCAGCGGCCACGAACGCGTCCTCGGGCGTGAGTACCCCAGCGTGTCCGTGGGCATCAGGCGGCGCCGAGAATTCCATCTCGGGACCGTTGCCCATCACCACCTGGCCCCGGTGTTCCCCGGTCCACCGTACCGTCGTGTGGTACG
The DNA here is from genome assembly GCA_017860575.1 of Deltaproteobacteria bacterium. Classification (GTDB taxonomy): domain Bacteria; phylum Desulfobacterota; class Binatia; order HRBIN30; family HRBIN30; genus JAGDMS01. Next base: position 3,681 of record JAGDMS010000072.1, read on the forward strand.
TTGCCGTCCGACTCATTTCCCGGAGCCTTGCTCGCCGGACGTCGCCGCACCGGGGGTCCTGTTTAACAGCTCGTCGACGAGCGCGGCCACATGGGCAGCGGTCGCGTCCACGGCCTGCCTGCCGGCCTCGTTCAATCGGCGTCGGCCCTCCGGTTTCCCAAGGCCGCCCTCGGCAACCAGGTCGTTCACCACGATACTCGCAGCCGGCGTGGCAGAGTACATTTCCGTTGCCCGGGCGGCGCACCGGAGGTCACATCCATCCACCGTGATCGTGGGATGCACGCGCGCAAATGCACGTTCGCTCTCCCCGCCGGCCAGAAAGAGGGGCAAGCAGAGGGTCACCGTCTCATGCGGCCGCAGCTCGTGGAGCACCCGCAGGGCGGCCAGACGCGAGACGGTGCCCTCCGGGAGCTCCTCGCCGGAACACGCCACGATGCCTACCTTCACCTTGGGGAGGCTATCCATGGGAACCTCCTTCCCCGCGGCGCGTGTCTGGCGGCGCAAGTTCGTCGATCTTTTCCGTCACCTCCTCGGCGAGCACCCGAGCCAGCTGCAGACCCGCATCGTTGAGCTCCGCGATCCCCTCGGGCTTCAGGTCTTTGTGGTGGCGATAGACATCGAGCACCGCAACTTCCTGCGCAACCGTGCCGCCGCTTTGCCTCACCATTTTTGCGGCGCACATCAGCTTGCATCCGTCAATCGCAATGGCCGGAAACTTAGCAACCGTCTGCCGCGCGGTCTCATCGCCCATGACAAGGCGCGACAGAGCCACCAACTCCGTGGTGTCGGGACGGAGATCCTCACACAGATCGTACCCTGCTTCGCGGCTGACGGTGCCGTACGGTTTGCCGATACCGCTGCACGGGACGATCGCCACCTTTCGTCGAATGTCGCTCATCCGTCCTCGACCTCGCTTCTCGCTTGCTGCTGCATGTGCGTGAAGTACGCCTCGGGCATGAGCAACCCCTGGCGGTCGGCTTCCCAGTCCGTCACCGCGATCACCGCCAGCCAGCCATCGCCGTACGGGTCCTGGTTGATGATCTCGGGTGTTGCGCTCAACGCAGGGTTGACCTCCACCACTGAACCGCCGACGGGTGACGGCAGCGCGAGGTTGACCTTGATCGTTTCGATCTCAGCGACGTCGTCTCCCGGTCCCAGTTGCGTGCCCGGCGGCCGGACAGTCACGAAGGCGACATCCCCGCTGTGCTGCTGCATGAAGTCCGTCACGCCGATCCGGACTCGCACGCTGTCCTTCGGGTCGAGTTGGAGCACCCACATGCCGTCGGCAGTGTACAAACGGTCGGTTGGTACCCGGAACGTAAACTTGTCGACGGTGGTTTCCAGAAACGCGCTCATCGAATCCATCCTCTCCGTTGGCCGATCTCGTCTCGAACACGCGGGAATATCGACTCGATCCGATCGTCGGCGAAATGCCGCAGCAAGCCTCCAGCCATCTGACTACGGCAGGAGTTGCCGGTGCCGAGAAACAGCACCTCCGGCTTCGCCATGTCAGCTCACCACTCCATGCTTGTCGCGTGCGCTGCCACCACGGGCGGCTCGTCGCGGAAGTACTGTCGCCGGAACCAGAGCGCCACGTTGACCAGAGCGATCATCACAGGCACCTCCACCAAAGGGCCGATTACCGCTGCGAACGCCGCGCCGTGGTGAATCCCGAACGTGGCTACCGCGACGGCGATCGCCAACTCGAAGTTATTCGAGGCGGCGGTGAACGACAGCGTGGCGGATTGCCCGTAGGTGGCCCCGATCGCCTTGCTCATGAAGAAGGCAAGCACGAACATCACCACGAAGTAGACGAGCAGTGGGATGGCGATGCGCACCACATCCATGGGGAGCTGCACGATCGCCTCGCCTTTGAGCGAAAACATCACCACGATGGTGAAGAGCAGCGCGATGAGCGTGATCGGGCTGATCTTGGGAATGAAGTGCGCGTGATACCACTCCTTGCTCTTTACCCGGATGAGCGAGAAGCGGGTGACGAGACCGGCGAGGAACGGGATGCCGAGGTAGATAAAGACGCTCTGGGCGATCTCCCCGATGGTGATGCTCACCGTGACGCCCTGCAGGCCCAACCAGGCCGGCAGCACGGTGATGAAGACGTAGGCGTAGAGTGAGAAGAAGAGGATCTGGAAGACGGAGTTGAAGGCGACCAGACCGGCGCAGTACTCGGGGTCGCCGCGCGCCAGATCGTTCCAGACCAAGACCATGGCGATGCAGCGGGCCAGCCCGATCATGATGAGGCCCACCATGTACTCCGGCTTGTCTGGGAGGAAGATCACTGCCAGGGCGAACATCAGAATCGGGCCCACGACCCAGTTCTGCAGCAGCGACAGGCCCAGAATCCGCCAGTTGCGGAACACGCTGCCCAGTTCCTCGTAGCGGACCTTGGCCAGCGGCGGATACATCATGAGGATGAGTCCAATCGCGATCGGGATCGATGTGGTCCCCACGCTGAAGCGATTGAGGAATGGCTCGATGCCAGGAAGCAGGTAGCCGGCGCCGACACCTACCGCCATGGCGAGGAATATCCATAGCGTGAGGAAGCGGTCGAGAAAGGACAGCGTCCGGACTGCGCCGTCGGGTATTTGCAGGTGAGTGTGTTGCGCCATAATGTATCTCCCTGAATCGATTAGGGCTGGATGAGCAGACTCAGACCTCTCCTCGCTGCTGCTCCATCAGCCGACGGCCCTCTGGACAGCAGCCGCCTGAGCGGAGGAGGTTGCGGGCGCGAACCCCATCGGCCTTGGCCTCCGGGAGGAGGCCGTCGCACGTTGCGAGGCAGTCCAGCAGCTTACCATGCAGTGCGTTTTGCGGAGGTGCCAGCTCGTAGAAGACCCAGAGGCCGTATTGCCGCGTCGCCACGAACCGCGAGCGGCGCAGGTACGTGAGGTGCCGCGACACAGTCGGCTGCGGCGCCCGCAAGATCTCGACCAGCTCCCCCACGCAGAGTGGACCATCCTCGAGCAAACGCAGAATCCGCAAGCGTGTCTGGTCCGCAAGCACGCGGAACATCGCATCGACTCCCGGACCGGCGTTCCCCCTGCGCGCTCCGGCGAGACGGCGCACGGGCCTGTCTCCATTCGTAACGAGACGCATCGCTATATTCGCGTAAGCGATTATAGTGCCAAGCTCCACGGGTCAAGCCGCTTGCGTTGCCGTGGTTTCCGTTCCCTGCCGTGGGAATGCCGCGGAACAGCCGATCGCAGGGTTGAGAAGATCGCGGCCTCGCGGTCCGCCCCCTGGGCCGGGAACGGCGCCCACTTCGGGTGGCATGTCGCTTGCGCATCTGCCTAGGCGAATATAAGCGCCGCCCAAAGGAGGCGGCGTCATGGACATCAAAGTGTTGCTCTGCAACTGCAAGGGGCTGTGCGACCCGTTCAAAGCAGCCGACATGAACACGCTGCCGTTCGCGGTCGAGTCCGACCTCGACGTGCAGTACAGCGTGTTGCACCCGCAACTCTGCGGCCAGGGAGGCAATGCCATCCTCGCGGACGTGTTCAAGTCCGCCGGCCCCGATCCGTATGTTCTTATTGACGACGAATATTGCGCCGGTGATTCGTCGGGCCCACACTTCCAGCAACCGTCCGAGGTGATGGGGCGACTCGTCGGAATCCAATCGATGTGTGCTCTCGCAGAAGATTCTCCTCGATCCATACGCACGCTCCATATTCCTTCCACCCAGCTTGGACCATACTGCGGCGATGCTCGCCCGCCACACGAATGGGACGCCATCTCCCTCCCTACAAGAGCTGGGAGTCACCGTGGTCGAGCTGATGCCCGTGCCATCTGCGGCCGCATCATGGCGACGCTGGCCAGCGCGTTCTTTACACCTGGCCTGTATGCACCGTTCGTCGGCCGGTCCGGCGATGCAGCTCTGGCGGCGCGTTCACGCTCTCGGAAATGCTGACGTTGCCTAACTCCCGCCCTCCCTCTTTCCCCGAACCGCCCGATGTCCTGCCGTGCCCGGCACCCGAGGCGCCGCCTCTCGGCGCCATCGAGGAGGTGCACGGACCAGTGATCGACATCTTGTGTTCCCGCTTGCCGCCGCTGCACCGGGAGCTGTACGTCTGTTCCGGCGAGGAGCGCTACACCTTCGAGGTCTATGGCCATCTGGACGAACGGCGCGCCCGCGCCATCGCCCTGCACCGTACCAGCGGCCTGAAACGGCAAATGCCGGTGTTCGATTCGGGCGGCCCCCTTCAGGTGCCCGTCACGCCCAACTGTCTGGGGCGGCTACTGGACGTTTTCGGTCATCCCCTGGACGGCGGCCCGCCCCTCGAACCGCAGGCCTTCCGCCCCATCGTTGCCGCCCCGCCGCCGCTGACGGATGCCGCCGGGGTGGGCGACATCCTACCCACCGGTATCAAGGTGATCGACCTGCTGTGCCCGTTCGTGCGTGGCGCCAAGACCGGGCTCTTTGGCGGCGCGGGAGTGGGCAAGACGGTGCTCATCATGGAATTCATGAATGCCATCGTCCAGCTCCATCAGGGGGTGTCGGTATTCGTCGGGGTGGGCGAGCGCATCCGAGAGGGGCACGAGCTGTGGCGCGGCATGCAGAGCGCCGGCGTGATGCCGCGCACCCTGATGGTGTTCGGGCAGATGGACGAATCGCCGGGGGTGCGCTTCCGCGTCGGGCTGTCGGCGCTCACCTACGCGGAATACCTGCGCGACCACGTGGCGAAGGATGTCTTGTTCCTGATGGACAACGCCTTCCGCTTTGTCCAAGCGGGCAGCGAAATCTCGGGGCTGCTGGGGCGGATGCCGGCCACCGTCGGTTACCAGCCCACGCTGCTCTCCGAGGTGGCGGAATTGCAGGAGCGCATCCTTTCCACCCGAAGCGGCAACATCACCGCGGTGGAGGCCGTCTACGTGCCCGCCGACGACATGACTGACCCGGCGGTGGGGGCGATCCTCGCCCATCTCGACACCACGGTGATTCTCTCCCGCAAGCAGGCAGCCAAGGGCATCTACCCGGCAGTGGATCCGCTCGCCTCCACCAGCGGCAGGATGGATCGCACTTCTCTCGGCGACCGCCACTACCGCGTGGCGCAAACGGTGCGCGAGCATCTCGCCCGTTACCGGGACCTGGAGGACGTCATCGCCATGCTGGGGCTGGAGGCCCTGTCGGAAACCGACCGACGCATTGTGCACCGGGCGCGGCTGCTGGAGCGCTATCTCACTCAGCCGTTTTTTGTGGTCGCTGACCACACCGGCATCCCCGGCGCCTCCGTCGCGCTGGCGAGCACCTTGGCCGACTGCGAAGCGTTCGTGCGCGGTGATTACGACGACCTGCCGGAGGACCGCTGCTACATGCGCGGCAGCATGGAAAGCGCGCCATGAGCGGCTTCACCCTCCACTTGCAAAGCGCCGCCCGCTACGAGCGCATCGAGCATGTGGAAAGCTTTGTCGGCGAGGACGCCACCGGTAGCTTCGGCATCCTTTCCGGGCGGGCGCGCTTCATGACCGTGCTGGAATACGGCCTGGCGCGTTTCCGCACGGCGGGCGGGCCGTGGCAGTATGTGGCCTGTCCCGGCGCGGTGCTGACCTTCGCCGACGACGAACTGTTGCTCAACACCCGGCGCTATCTGCGGGACGAGGATTACGGCCGCATCTCCGCGCTCTTGGCGGGGCAACTGGCGAAAGAAGAGGCGGAGCTCCATACCGTCAAGGCCAACCTGCAACGGCTGGAACAGGAGCTGTTTCGGCGCTTGCGCAAACTCGATCGGTGGGACGCATGAACGATGACAAGTGGCGTCAGGGCGTGGAGCGGGATGCCCGGCGGCTGGAAGATGCCGAGCGGGGACGCCGCTCGCTGCTCGCGCAGACCGTGTTCCTGGGCACTCTGTCGGTCCTGTTCCTGGCGCCGCTGGTGGCGGGGGCATATCTGGGTCGCTGGCTGGACGGCCTGAGCGAGGGCTATTCCATCCGCTGGACGACGAGTTTTATCGTCATCGGCATCGTGCTGGGTGCCTTCAACGTTTACCAATTCATCCGCAAGCACTGGTAATGGAAGCCCTAGCCGTCCTATTTTCTCTTGGCCCCTTCGGGATCACCACCACCGTGGCGACGACCTGGGGCATCCTGCTAGCGTTCGGCCTGGGTTGCTGGCTGGCGACGCGGAATCTCTCCGCGGAAAATCCGGGAATCGTCCAGACCGCCCTCGAAGGCGTAGTGCAGGCCATCGAGGAAGCCATCGAGACGGTGCTGCCGGGCCGCGCGGGGCTGCTCCTGCCCTTCGTCGGCACCCTGTGGCTGTTCGTCGCCGTCGCCAACCTCACCGGCATTGTGCCGGGGCTGCATTCGCCCACCGGAGACCTGTCGACGACCGCCGCGCTCGCTTTCGTGGTTTTTGTCTCGGTGCACTGGTACGGCATCCGCAGCGAAGGACTGCAAGCCTACCTGCGTCACTATTTGTCCCCCAACCCAATTCTGCTGCCTTTCCACCTGCTGGGGGAACTGTCCCGCACTCTCGCGCTGGCGGTGCGGCTCTTCGGGAACATCATGAGCCTGGAAATGGCGGCCCTGCTTGTGCTGCTCGTGGCGGGGTTCCTCGTGCCGGTGCCGGTGCTGATGCTGCACATCGTCGAAGCCTTGGTGCAGGCCTACATTTTCGGCACGCTGGCCCTGATCTACATCGCCGGGGGCATGCAGTCGCGCGAACAATCCGATGCAGTAAGGAAAGGAAACCCGAAATGACCGACATCCACTGGTTTGCCCTAATCTCCACCGTGGCGGCGGCGCTGGCCATCGCCGTGGGCACCATCTCCCCGGCCATCGCCATGGGCCGCGCCATCATGCAGGCCCTGGAGGCGCTCGCGCGCCAGCCCGAAGCGGAACGATCCATCACCCGCACGTTGTTCATCGGCCTGGCGATGATCGAGTCGCTGGCCATCTACGTGCTGGTGGTCGCGCTCATCATCCTGTTCCGCAACCCGCTGCTCGAATACCTCCTCAAGTAGGCCCGCCATGCAGATCGACTGGACCACCTTCCTCCTTGAGATCACCAATTTCCTGGCCCTGGTCTGGATCCTCAAGCGCTTTCTCTACAAGCCGGTGCTGGAAACGTTAGCTCAGCGCCGCGCCGGTATCGAGCGCACCCTCGCGGAGGCCAAGGAGACCGAGGCGCAGGCGCGGTCGCTCCAACTACAGTACGAGACAAGACTCGCGGATTGGGACAAAGAAAAGGAAGCAGCGCGGGCCCAGTCCGACGCGAAGATGGCGGCGGAGCGGACGCGCCAGATGCAGGCTTTGGCCAAGACGCTAGCGGAAGAACGGGAGCGCAGCGCGGCGGTGGAGGCCCACCGGCAGGAGGAATCGCGGCGCGAGATGGAAGCCCGGGCGCTTACCCAGGCGCACCGCTTCGCCGCCGGCGTGCTCTCCAGGCTCGCCGGTCCGGAACTGGAAACGCGCCTGGTGGCCGTATTCATCGAGGACCTGTCGATCCTACCGGAGGACAAGCTCACGGACCTGCGCGCCGCGCTCCAGGCGCAAGAGGCACGCGCCTCCGTCGCCAGCGCCTTCCCGCTTGACGAAGCCCAGCGCAAGCGGATTGAAGAGATCATCGCCACTCGGCTGGGCACGGCCATCCCTGTGGATTTCGGCGAGGACGGCACGCTCCTGGCGGGCTTGCGCGTCTCCGTCGGTCCCTGGCAACTGAAGATGAATCTGGCTGACGAACTGGCGTTTTTCGCGGCGGCGTCCGACCATGTCGACTGATACGCTCGCCTCCGCTTCGCCGCTGGGCCGGCAGGCGGCGTGGCTGGACAGTTACCACTTCCGGCTGCGGCTCGCCGAACAAGGCAAGGTGGCGGCGGTGGGCGACGGCATCGCCTGGATCGAGGGGCTGCCCTCGGCGGCCATGGACGAGATTGTGCGCTTCGACGGTGGCAGCGAGGCGCTGATATTCCACCTCGGCAGCCGGCGCATCGGCGCCATCCTTCTGCGCCAGAGTGAAAAGCTCGCCGCCGGCACGGTGGCCTTTCTCACCGGGCGGCGGCTGGACATCGGCGTGGGCGACGATTATCTGGGCCGGGTGGTCGACCCGTTAGGCAGCCCGCTCGACGGCGGCCCGCCACCGCGTGCCAGCCAACGCCGTCCGCTGGAGGCCTCCTCGCCGCCCATTACCTCGCGGGATTTCGTCAACCGGTCGCTGGTTTCCGGCAACAAGATGGTGGACAGCATGATCCCCATCGGCAAGGGACAGCGCCAGTTGCTCATCGGCGACGCCGGCACGGGGAAAAGCGCCTTGGCGCTGGACATGGTCATCGCCCAGAAGGGCAGGAAGGTGCTGTGCGTCTATGTGCTCATCAGCCAGAAGCGCTCGGCAGTCGTCGCCACTGTCGAGACCCTGCGCCGCGCCGGGGCGCTCGACTATACCTGCGTGGTGGCGGCCGAGGCCACCGCCATGCCGGGGCTGAAATTCCTCGCGCCCTTCGCCGGCTGCACCCTGGCGGAAGGTTGGATGTGGGACGGGCGGGACGCGCTGGTGGTGTACGACGACCTCACCACCCACGCCCGCGCCTACCGGGAACTGTCGCTCCTGCTGCGCCGCCCGCCGGGGCGGGAAGCCTACCCCGGTGACATCTTCTTTTTGCACTCGCGGCTGCTGGAGCGCTCGACCTGCCTTTCGGCCCATTGCGGCGGCGGCAGCATGACGGCCCTGGCGCTGGTCGAGACCGAGCAGAGCGAGATCGCCGCGTATATCCCCACCAACCTCATTTCCATTACCGACGGCCAGATCTACCTCGATCCCCAGCTTTTCGCCCGCAGCTTCCTGCCTGCCATCGACGTCACCCGCTCGGTCTCGCGCGTCGGCGGCAACGCGCAGCATCCGGCCATTAAGGCGGAGGCGGGACGCATGAAGCTGGATTTCCTCCAATTCCTTGAGTTGGAGGTCTTCACCCGCTTCGGTTCCCGCCTGGAAGCAGGCATCGAGGCGAAAATCCGGCGCGGGCGGCTACTGCGGGAACTCCTAAAACAGGAGCGCTTGGCACCCCTCTCCGCGGAGCAGCACATGGCTTGGCTTGTTGCCTACAACGACGGGCTCTTCGACGGCCTGGAGGGCGAGGCCCTCGCGGCGCGGCTTGCCACCCTCATCACACGCGTGGCCTCGGCGTCCCTGACGCTCGCTGATGGGCGCGACGCCTGGCGCACTGCGATCTCCGATTGGATGGGGAGCCATGAGCCGCAGGCGTGAGCTCTCGCGGCGGCTTGCCGCACTCACCGACATCGCCGGCATCATGTCGGCGATGAAGAGCTTGGCACTGATGGAAACCCGCATCCTACGAGATTTTCTCGTCAGCCAGCGGCGCATGGTGGCCGGCATCGAGGCGGCCGCCGCCGACTTCCTTGCCTGGCACGGCGAGTTTACGCCCGGACCGGGAACAGGGCGCGAACTCTGCGTGCTGGTGGGTTCCGAATGGGGCTTTTGCGGCGATTTCAACGAAACCATCGTGGAGCGGACACGGGCGCTGCGCGCCCGCAAACATGCCTCCGCCCGCTGGGTCCTCGTCGGACAGCGCCTATCCGCAAGGCTCGGCGACAATCCTCTTGCGGCGCTGTCCCTGCCCGGCGCCACGATCGCCGACGACGTGCCGGCCGTGCTGCTGCGGCTCACCGGTGAGCTCAGTCACCTGCTGGCCACGCAGGAGATGGCGGGCTTTGGCCTTTCCACGCTGTACCATTGCGACGCCACCGGCGACATCCGGTTGCGCCGGCTGCTGCCCCTGCGCGACCTGCCGCCGCCCGGCCGCGTCCATCCCTATCCTGCCGAACTCAACCTGCCGCCCGCCGAATTTCTCGCCGGGCTGACCCGGCATTACCTGTACGCCGCGCTCAACGAGGTGCTCTACAGCTCCCTCATGGCCGAGAACCGCCAGCGACTGGCGCACATGGATCGCGCCCTGCAACGGCTGGATGAGAACACCGAGCAGCTGCGGCTCGCCTACAACGCCCAGCGCCAGGAGGAGATCGTCGAGGAAATCGAGGTCATCTTGCTTTCCGCCGACGTACTGACCGGGGAGGTACGGGAGGCGGCGAAATCATGAACCCAACGCACAGCTTGGGGGGCAGCTTGCTTGCTGCCCACCGGGAGCATTGTGGGGCGATCAGGAGACGGCCACGATATGCGAGCCGGCACGTTCCCGGTAGAGCGCCGGATGCGCCACCCGCCAGGCGACCAACCCGCCGAGGAGGACACCCACCTGCGGAAAGCCGCGCGCCTTCAGCGCGTACGCGACGATGCTGGCATCAACGCCGGTACTGCAGACGATGAGGATGTTACGGTTGCGCGGCAGGCCGTCAAGCCAACGGCTGAATCTGAGGAACGGGATCTCGTGCGAGTTGGGCATGCCCCGCATCAGCCGCCGTTCGATGTCGAGTCGTACGTCGAGGATGTAGTTACGCGGGCCGTCGAGGAACGCCGCGTCGACCTGTGCAGGCGACACGAGCCACACCGCCGGGGCCTCGCCGCGAACGAAGCGCTCGATCAGGTCCGCAGCGTACTCGATGTCAGCGATCGTCGTATCGACCGACAGGCTCAGCCGCAGGCTTTGCTGCGCTTCGGCTTCCGTCAGCCCGATGGCGGTGAGCACGTGCGAGGGCTTGCCACCCTCCGCGCTGCAGGCCGAGCCGGCAGAGACGGACACGCCGTGCACGTCGAGGAATGACAGCAGGTCCGCATTGCGCACGCCCGGAAAACGTACATTCAGCGTGTTGGCGACGACACCATCGCGGGGCGAGTTCAGCACCAGGTCGGGTTTGAGCGCTGTGAGGCGCGCCAAGAAGGTGTCGCGCCGTGCCGCGACGGTTGCCGCGCGCGCCAGCAGATCCGGAACCCGGGCGAACGCGGCACCGCAGCCGGCGATATTGTGCGTACTCTCCGTGCCGGCGCGCCGGCCCTGTTCCTGGTGCCCACCGCTGATGAACGCATGGCACGGTGCGCCCTCGCGAACGTACAACACGCCGACCCCTTTGGGACCGAAGGCCTTGTGGGCGGAAAACGTCGCGTAGTCGACGCCCAGCGCACGCACGTCGACCGGCACCTTGCCCAGCGCCTGCACGCAGTCGGCGTGGAACAGGGCGCCCGACTCGCGGGCCAACGCCGCGAGTTCAGCTACGGGATTGAGGGTGCCCAGCTCGTTGTTCGCCAGCATGCAGCTGACGAGAAACACACGCCGGTCGAGGACTGCGGCGAGATCGGCCGTATCTATCCGCCCGTGACGGTTCACCGGCAGCCAGGTCACTTCGACCCCCATGCCCGCCAGCTCCTCGGCAACCGCGCGCACCGACGAGTGCTCAGCCGGTGTGGTCACCAGCCGGTTGCGCGTTGGCGCCGCCCGAGCCGCAAGCATCCGGAGGACGTGGTTGTTGCCCTCGCTGGCGCCCGACGTAAAGACAATCTCCATCGGCTGGGCGTTAATCGCAGCTGCGACTTCTGCTCGCGCCCGCACAATCACCGACGCCGCGTCGCGGCCGAGATGGTACGTGGAAGATGGGTTTCCCGGGTGCTTGTTCAGCACCTCTGCCATACGACGTCGCACCTGCCGGGCAACGGGCGTCGTGGCGTTATGATCGAGGTAGACTTGGCGGACGCGCCTGAACATCCCAACTCGAACTCAGCATACCCGCATACTCTGAATGGATTCCGACTACAAGCTACGAGGCGGCTCCCCGCAGCCTAGGTACCGATCGGGGATTGGGATGGAGGAACCGCTCGGCTAGGCCTCCGGTCGGATAGGCATTGATCTCTGTTGCCTTCGCGCTCACCCACACCTCTCCGCTCTGATCAAGGTGAAGTTCCGCGACCGCCGCCGGCGTGACCTCGGTAATGTTCGGCATGGCACCGCTCACCCGGACGCGGACGCGCGGCCCTTCCGCATCCAGCCCGGTGATCTGCCCCAACCTTATCTACGCGAGCCGGACCTCGTTGCGCGCGTCACGCCAGAAACACGCGGGCGGCTTTGACCGTCGCAGCACACGCATCGGCGCATGCTTTACAAACGGCGTGATGCGTCTCATGTTTCCGGCAAGCGCGCTCGCAGTCGGTGCAGACATCGACACACAGCTGCACCGTGGGTTTCACATGACGCGAGTTGCTGACGACCAAGGCCTGAGCCGCACTGCAGACGGCCAGCATGTCCCGCACACTCTTGGCACACTCCGCCAGCGACGTGTCCCCGCGGCCCAGCAAGTTGAGACAGTGCTCAAGGCACACGTTGCCGGCCTCAACGCACTGGCCGATGGCCTTTGCCAGGACCTGCTGTGCCTCAGTTGGCCCTTGCGCCGCGGGAGGCTTTTGGGTTGTCTCCTCAGCGGCATGGGCAACGCCGGCGAACGCCGTAAAGGCCAAGCCCGCCCGAAGTACATCGCGTCTGTCGAGCATGCACACACCTCCTTTGGTTAACTTGTATCGCAATTCGACCCCGGTGCCTATGAGACACTCAGCTCGTCCACGGCCACCTCCCGCCACCGCCGACAGCCATTGCCGCATCCGTCAGCATGAGGTGGCGCTCGACGCGAGCGCCGAGCTGTCCCGTGGGATCAGATGGATCGCCGTGGCTTTCACTACGGCCGTAACGGTCTCGCCAACCGCAAGCCCAAGATCCTCACGCGCCGAGCGAGTGATCAGCGCGGCAAGCACGAACCCGCAATCGACGGTGACGCGACACAGCAGGCCTTCGGGATTGAGCGCGACGACGCGGCCGCCCAGATGGTTGCGGGCGCTCATCTGTGACAGCGCACCCCGCTCGAGCACGACGTCCTCAGCACGAATGCAGACGAAAACGCTGCCCTCGACGTCTCCCGGGTCATACACGCTCAACCGCGCGCGCCCGACCTCGACCGTCAGCAATCCCTGCGCTCGCGCCCTGACCCGACCGGGGGTGACAGTTTCCATGCCAACGCTGCGTGCGACGGCAAGGTCGGCCGGGCGGCTGAACACCTCATGCACCGGGCCGGCCTGACGAATCCGCCCGTCGGCGATCACCAGCATGCGGTCCCCAAGCGTCAGCGCGTCGATCCGGTCGTGCGTCACCAACAGCGTGGGAATACCGCACCTGGAAAGCACGCGCCGTAGCTCGCGACGCAGGGGCTCACGGGTGGGCGTGTCGAGAGCGGACAGCGGTTCGTCCAGCAGCAACACCCGTGGCTCAGTCGCCAGTGCCCGCGCCAGCGCTACCCGCTGCTGTTGGCCGCCGGACAGCTCCGGCGGATAACGGGTGGCGAGCCCGCGAAGCTGCAGTACATCGAGCAGCCTCGCCACCCTCGCCTGCCGCTCTGGTCGCGGACCGCTGACGCCAAAGCCGATATTCTGGGACACAGTGAGGTGCGGAAAGAGGGCATACTCTTGGAACAGATAGCCGATGCGACGCACCTGGGGCGGCACACAGATCGCGCGCGCCCCATCGAACCAGGTCTCGTCGCCGCAGCGGATGAACCCGCGGTCCGGCCGCTCCAAGCCCGCCAGACAACGCAGGATCGTGGTCTTACCAGACCCTGACGGGCCGAAGAGCACCGTCACCGGAGCCGAATCCGCCACCAACGTAAACCCGGCCGCGATCGCCGCGCCGCCAGGAAAGGACTTCTCGATCTCGCTTACCAGTGCAACGGCCATGCGGGGCGACTCTTTCGCTGTAACGCGTAGGTCACGGCCAATACCATGAACGACACGACCAGCAAGAACAGCGATGTCCGCGCCGCCGCTCCATGGTTCAGTGCTTGCACGTCGTCGTAGATCGAGATCGATGCCGTGCGCGTGACGCCCGGCAGATTGCCTCCCACCATGAGCACGACGCCGAACTCCCCCATGGTGTGCGCGAAACTCAACACCATACCGGTGAGCAGGCCCTGCCGCGCCAGCGGCACAATGACGCGCCAGAATGTCCCCCAGCGAGACA
>JAGDMS010000544.1 GCA_017860575.1 Deltaproteobacteria bacterium
GCGATCAACGGCAGCGCCATGAGGGACTGCAGCGTCCACCGCAGTGGCACCTTGAAGCGCGCGAGCGTATAGGCAAACAGGAATCCGAGCGATACCGAGAGGATCGTGACCGTGAGCGAGACAACGATGCTGTTGGCGAGTACCGTGAGGAAGCGCCGGCCCGCGAATGCCTCGGCATAGTTCGCCATGCCGAAGCTGCCATCGCCCGCGATGAAGCTCTTAACAAGCACGACCAGCAGCGGATAGCCCACAAACAGGCACAACAGACCGACCGCCAGGGCCGCGACCAGCCAGAAAGTCAGCCGATCGAAATCGAATACGCGACGCAATGCTCCTATGCCGGTGGCGGGAATGTTCATCGGGAAAACATCAGCGCCGCTCCGCTCGCGGCGCTCAAACTGACCACCATACCGACCCTCCACGGCGCTTCCGGCGAAACGACCACGACGACATCATGGCCTTCAACGTCGATCAGGACGCGCAGCGTCCCGCCCAGGAAGCTCATGGCGGCGACCGAACCCAACAGTTCCCCGGCGGCCCCAGAGGGCACGGCAAGGCGAAGCGACTCGGGACGAATGCCGATCGGCAATGCGGGCGCCGTTGCATGTTCCGGCAGGAGGCGCGCGGCAATCGGCCCAGGCAGAAAGTTGATCGCTCCGATGAAGCCTGCCACGAACGGACTGGATGGCGACTGGTAGAGCTCGCGCGGCGTGCCGATCTGCTCGATACGCCCCTCGTTCATGCAGACGATGCGATCAGCCATCTCCATCGCCTCTTCCTGGTCGTGCGTCACCATCAGGGTCGGAATCCTCAGCCGCTTCTGCAGTGCGCGAATCTGGCGCCGAAGCGATACCCGCACCTGGACATCGAGGGCAGAAAGAGGCTCGTCCAGCAGCAGCAGCGCGGGTTCCACCGCGATTGCCCGGGCCAGTGCGATTCGCTGCTGCTCGCCTCCCGACAGCTGGTCGGGAAGTTTCGCACCGCTTCCCGACAGGCCGATCATCTCGAGAAGCTCCGCGACGCGGCTGCGAATCGCCGCGACGGGCTGGCGCCGTACCTTCAGGCCATAGGCGATGTTCTCAGACGCGGTCATGTTCGGGAAGAGCGAATAGGACTGGAACACGATGCCAAAGCCGCGATGCCTTGCGGGCACCTTTGTCAGGTCCCGCCCGTCGAGCCGGATCTCGCCTGAATCGGGCTCGATCAGCCCCGCCAGGATGCGCAAGAGCGTGGTCTTGCCGCAGCCGCTCGGCCCGAGAATGCAGACAAAATCTCCCACACCAATGTCGAGATCGACGCCGTCGACAGCCGTCTTTCCGCCATAGGACTTGCGGATACCCTTCAGTTCGAGATGCATTTCGCGGTTCCGCGTGGCATCAGACTACCGCGACTCCCTGCCATCAACGTCCGATCTCGGCTTTCCAGCGAGTCAACGTCTCGCTGCGCGTCTTGGCCGAAGCCGGAAAGTCCATTTTGAAGAGCACGGTGGAGACATCTTCCGGCAGCCCGGCGGCGCACATGTCGGCAGTGGGCTTTGCGCCCGTGACCGTGACGATTTCCTTGTGGCGGCTGTATGCCTCTACCGCGTTCGGTGTCAGGGTCCAGTCAAGGAAGCGCTTGGCGTCGGCCTTGTTCTTCGAGCTCGCCATCAGCGCATTGGCACCAAGTTCGAAGCCGGCCCCCTCCACCGGAATCACCATCTTCACAGGGAAGCCTTCCTTGACCGTCTTGATCGCTGCTTCGGCAAGCGATGCTCCGATGGCGAACTCCCCTTTGCTGGCCATCTTGCAGGGCGCCGAGCCGGACTGCGGGTACTGTGCCACGTTTTTGTCGAGTTCCTTCAGCATCTTCCATCCGGCATCGGTGCCCATACCCTGGATGAGCGACACGATCTGCAGGTAGCCGGTGCCCGACGACTCGGGATTGGGCATGACGATCTCACCCTTGTAGATCGGGTTGGTTAGGTCCTTCCATCCCGTCGGCACGGGCAAGTTCTTCTGCTTCAGGCGATCGAGGTTCACGCACAAAGCGGCCATGTAGCCGGTTACAGCGAACCACTTTCCTTGCGCTTCCTTGAATTGAGCGGGGATACGCTCGAACCCCTTGGGAACATAGTTCTCGGTAAGCGCGAGGATGCGCGGGTCGAGCATGTTGGTGAGGCTCAATGCCCATATTACGTCATTGCGGGGATTGCCCGATTCCGCAACCAGACGCGCCGCGAGGTCTCCGGTGGACAGGCGCTGGACATTGATTTTGATGTCCTGCAAGTCCTTCTGCGCGATCTTCACGTAGTCGGCGACCTCGTCGCTTTCCAGGTTCGTATATACGGTAATTTCGCCAGCCCGTGCCGGCCATGAGGCGGCCACTAGTCCGGCGACAATCGCGTACTTTAAAATCTGCGGAATGCGCATGATCAATCTCCTTTCCGATTTGAATAATACATTGCTTTCAAGGGGTTTGAGTATATGAGCGCTGTTTTAACTTGTCAAGGAACATCTGGCATCGCGCAGGTATTACTATCCGTCTGAAATCATCAACTTTTCCTTGCGCGTGCTGTTTGCTGACTTCAGGAAGTACGCATTAACCAGAAGAACCGAATTTGATGCACCCAGTGCTGAAGAAAAAGAAATTAGGTGGTGGATTTCGGTTTTCTGCTTGACTTGCAGGGGGGGGAGTGGGGTATTACACTGCTGGTGGCATCATGGTGATGG
>JAGDMS010000545.1 GCA_017860575.1 Deltaproteobacteria bacterium
GGACAGCGCATCGTGTCGGTGGCCTCGTCGTAGGTGAAGCAGCGCCGATCGAACAGCGAGCCATCGCCCTGATTGTTCACGGCCCGGTTGGCGGGCACGTACGGCACGATTCCTTGCGCCTCCGGCCACCCTGACGGTTACCCCCGGAGGTGGCGCCGTGGTGAAGACTGTCGCCTTGAGTGGAACCGGGGTCACGACCAGCACGGTACCGACCTACACCCTGACTCCGACCAATCTCGCCTTCGGCAGTGTCAAGGTCGGCACGACGACTCCGGGCCAGGTGGTCACGCTGAAGAACACCGGCAGTGTGGTCCTGCCCATTACGTCCATCAGTCGCGGTGGGACCAACCCGGGCCAGTTCACACACAGCAGCGGGCGCCCGACGCAGCTGGCTGTGGGCGCCCAGTGCACGGCGGCGGTGTACTTCAAGCCGACCTCGACCGGCAGCAAGTCCGCCACCTTGAAGGTCACGCCGGGCGGCGGGGCCGCAGTGAAGACCGTTGCGCTAACCGGGACCGGTACTTGAGTGGTTCGAGCTTCCGCTGATCTGCAGACGCCCCGGCCTCGCGCCGGGGCCTCTGTTTGTAGCGACTGGATGCCCCGATTTGGGCCATCCGCGCAGGCAACAGTGGTGACCCGCTGCCAGAGGTAGCGGGGCCCGCCCGCGCCTCCTTGGACTGCCCGAATTGACCGATCGGTCTCGCGCTGGCGGCAAGCGCCCCCGACACAAAATACCAATGGCTGCCGGGTCGGTCGGGCGGGATACTGCTACCGAAAGAGCGCAGGAACTCGCGTTCTTCGCAGGGTGCATTCGGCGGCGACCGGCGACGGAGTTGCTTCCAGAGGTCTCCCGACCGACCGCTGGATGCGGGTCGAGCCATCACCCCCGAGACCACTCGGAGAGGGGGAAACCTTGGGACGGAGCACAACACTGCTGGCCACGGCCGTTGCGACGCTGTTCCTCGAACATCAAGTGGTGCCTCAATGCCAACGGCAACTTGGTGAGTTTGCAGTCGCCCGGCAGTATCGAGCACATTCGTTGGGGCGCGAGCGCGATCGAGGGTTACATTCTCTGCGTCAACGGCGCTTTGAAGGCGTACGACAACGCCTACAAGGAAAGTGGTTTTGGCCCGCCGACGGTGATCGCAGCCCCGACGGCGACCGGCATCACGATCCGGCGCAAGACCCTCGACGGGTTGTTCCAGCTGGACCAGAAGTGGAGTCGCGACAACACCGAGCGTGACCTGACGTTGCAGATGACGCTGAAGAATCTCGGCCCAGCGGCCAACGTCGAACTGGGGCGGGTGACGGATGTCAACGTCGATTTCAGCCTCGACAAGTTCTCTATCGATCTCTTCGACCGGACGCGCAATACGTTGTGGTTCCGCGATCCGGTCAACGGCCGGGATGGTGTGACGATGAAGCTGCTGACACTGAATCCGAACTATTACGTCGTTGTTGCCGCAGCTACTAACTCCATAGATTGCAACTACCCGCAGCTGGCGTTTCCCGGCGGGCCGAAGGACGTGATGGGTTACGCTCGTTACAGCTTCGGGGCGATGAGCAGTGGAGCGCAGAAGGTGGTGAAGCTTGGCTACCGCGTCGAGTGAGGCCTTGCCGGTCTCGCCCTGACCCGCCGACGCCGAGTGCACTGGGCGTCCGCTGTTAACAGCACAACGACCCCGGCCTCGCACCGGGGTCTCTGTTTCTAGACGTTGCCGCCACAAATGCGCGACGACTCCCGCCACGCGCCGCTGCAGGATGGGCGCATGGAAGACTTCACCGACGACGACCCAGAAGCGCGGTTCCGTCTCTTCCGGCGTCTGCTTGTCGTGGCGGAGGAGGAGATGGTCAGGAGACGCCTGAAGTAGGCGGTTCCATCCAGCCGCCCGGCCCGCGTGTCGGTACGGGCGGGCGCACCTGGAGTCGTCCAACCTCACCGCAGTGCTGGCAGCGCACCCGGATCGGCAATCGCCGCGACCCGTGACCGGCGGCAATCAACTCGGCCAGCGGCAGTACTTCCCATCGATCACAGTGCGGGCAGTAGGCCTCGAGCTGGTGGTCGTGGGCGTGCAGGCCGGCGAGGGTGCCGAGGTCGATCACGGGGCGAGAATACGCACGCGGCAGGCACAGGCGGTGAGCCTGCCGCAGCGTCCATAGCGCCTCGCGCATTTCCGCTACGCACACTGCTGATGCCTCCTCTCCCCCGGGCGCACGCTGAGCAAGAGGCCCGGCGGGACCGGGTCATCAACTAGGGGAGACGAACATGCGACAAAGGATCGTTGCCTCCTTCTGGTCGTCCTGGGCGTTGGCGGCAGCGCTCTGCCTGCCGGCTGGAGCCGCAGAGCTGCCAAAGTACCAAGCTCTGGATCTTGGCGCTTTGGGCGGGAAGTACAGTTCTGCCTCGTCCATCAACGCGGCCGGACAGGTGACAGGCTCCGCGCAGACACCGAACGGATCGTGGCACGCGTTTCGGTTCACGCCAGGCTCCCCAATGGAGGATCTCGGCACGCTGGATGGGTTGAGTGGCGGCGGTACAGCTATCAACGACGCGGGGCTGGTCACCGGCGGGGCTACCAACGCGGACGGGATGAGGCGTGCCTTCCGGGCGACGCCGGGTCAACCGATGGAGGATCTCGGCACGCTGGGCGGGGACGAGAGTTGGGGTTTTGCTATCAACGACGCGGGGCAGGCCACGGGCTATGCAAGGACTGCGGATGGGCGAGCCCGCGCCTTCCTGGCCACGCCCGGTCAGCCGATGGAGGACTTGGGCACCTTGGGCGGCGAAGAGAGCTTGGGTAGGGACATCAATGCCGTGGGGCAGGTCACGGGCTGGGCCCAAGGCTTAGGCTATTCGCACGCTTTCCGGGCCACGCCCGGTCAGCCGATGGAAGATCTCGGCACGGTCGGTGAGGTTTCGAGCTCCGGGGAGGCCATCAACGATGCAGGGCAGGTCGCGGGTGTCTTGGAAGGCCCGGACGCCGCATTCCTCTACAGCGATGGGTCAATGAAGGCCATCGGTACGTTCGGTGGCCCTAATACGGCCGTCTATGACATTAACGAGCTGGGGCACGTCGTCGGCATGTCCGAGGCCGTCCGCGGATGTGAAGAGACTCGCCGAGATTACAGGCAACCCCCGTCATGCTTGGAATGGTGGGGGCGGGCCTTTGTATACAGAGACGGCACCATGACGAACCTCGGTACGCTTGGCGGGATTCATAGCGTGGGATTCGCCATTAACGATGTCGGACAGGTCGCCGGCGCCTATTACGACTGGATTGACTACCAAGACGAAGAGCCGCACGCCGTGCTCTGGACCCCGATCTCGCTCCTTTACTCGCGATTGCTCGATGACGTGACGGGCGTCGGCCCGGGCAAGAGCCTCGCGCAGAAGGTTCGCATCGCCACCGCGTACTACGATGCCAATGACGGACCGGCGACCTGCGCGATGCTGCGTGCG
>JAGDMS010000250.1 GCA_017860575.1 Deltaproteobacteria bacterium
GCAGTCATGGACGCTGGTCATCGGTTGCGTGGGCGCCGGCCGCGCCCGTGACCAATGATCCTAACGGACGGTGACATCATCGGCTATCGCAATGGTCGCATCCCCCGGCCAGTTTCCTGAGTCGGAGGCTCGGCGGCGCAACTCAGAGTGCTTTCTCAGTTGCATCAACCAGCGACTTGAGGAAATTGATCGCCTTTTTCAGCTCATCCCTGGTAATCAGATGAGGTGCCGGCGGGCCGCCGCGCTTGGGCGACGATCGATGCACGGCTTCGCCACGTTTGGCGATCAGTGTGTCGAGCGTCGTCTTCACCTTAGTGAAGTCGTACTGGTTCCAGTTCCAGGACGCCGTCACGTCAATTTCCAGGAACTCCTGAAACAGTTTTCTTGTCTTCTCCGTGTTCGGGTTGTTGAACTTCTTGAGTTCTTCATCGAGGCGGCGCTTAACGAACCGAGCGCTCGGCCCTTCACCCTCAGAACCAAGTCGTGCGGCCAGTGCCTCGCGAACCCGATCCTCGACGTATGTCTCCCACGCCGTGAACGCCATGATGATGCCGGCACGTTTCAACACCTCCGCATTCGGGGGAGGGGGCTTCGTGTTGCTACGGTCGAAATGCCAGAGCAATTCCTCGGCGTCCTGGATAGCAGCGTCGAAAGTGAGTCTTGCCTGCGACATCGGAGTTCTAGCGTCCTTGTCCATTCTCGCCACGCACATAACGGGAAAGGTGATATGAGGCCAGGGCGACGTCCTCTGCCGCCATGACCGTGGGCTCGTTCTCGATGTACTTGGGCAGTGCCTTGGGTTCCAGTACCCAGACTCTTCGTGGGCGATCTTTGTTGACCTGCTCGACCCACCAGCGCGGATACACCACCGCGCCGCGCACGGGGAAGTCACGTCCGGTGGACTGCTGAAGTAGTCGCCGCAGCCAGGTAGCCTCGGCCGAGGCCTGCATCACTGGATCGCGATCAGGCTTGAACCCCGCGACCGTCACCTGCTCGCCGTCGTAAATCACCTTGGCGTCAGGCGTGGGCTTGGTGATGGTCTTGGTTTCGACGACGTAGATACCGTGCGTCGAAATGACTACGTGGTCCAGGTTAAACCCCTCGGCCGGCACGTCGTGGAAGATGCGCGCGCCGCCTTCTCGCAAACCCTCCAGGAATTGGCCAACGGCCCGCTCGCCGTCGCGCCCCAGCCGGAGCGCGCGCACCTTCTGCCGTAAACGCACGAGGCGGACCGCAAGCCACGCTGTGCCAACCAGCGCTGCAACCGTAAACACCCAGGGTCGGCGGGGTAGGTCGCGCCATACCGCGAACCATTCAATTACCGCGATCGCCCAGAGCACGACGATCGCCGCATACGGCGCCATCGCCTGATAGTCGATAACCCGTTGAATTTCCTCGTCTAACGACTGCCCCGGATTACGCAGGGGCTTGCCCTTGAGGGGCGATCGAGGTCCGGCCATCGAAACACTCCGTGGTCAGCTGGCCCGGAATCCTAGCGACGGACGGCCTGCAAAAATACCGACTCTCTATGAAATTCGAGATACCGCCGCTGCCCCTCCGCGAACCCACCTACATTCACCCGCTGCCCAACCGGCACCCCCATCTTCCGTAGCGACACCTCGTGCGCGACGGGCGAGACCAGCAGCTCGCCGTTGCTCTCGAAGCTGATAAATCCGCGATCAAACAGGTGGTCGATCGACGGGGTAAGCAACAGCCCGTTCTCGCCGTCGAGTCGCTCTGCGTTGTCGCTGTCGCGCCAGGGCTTGCAGTGGCTCGCAATTAGATGCTCTGGGCGGTTTACGCCGGTGATGCGGCAATGTGTCTCGATGCGCGACACGTTGTCGCGGAACTTGCCTTGGCCGCGGCGTGACAGTACCAGCTGCTGCTTCTCGGTCTCCGGGATCGTGGGGCTCTGCTCGATGGTTGAACGGAGGTGCTCCTCCCACTCGGCGAGAGCCTGGGCGGGGCGGTCCGAGAGACCAGTGTCCTGCGCGAGCGTGTTACCGACCTCGATGGCGCGCTGCGCCTGGTGCCCGAGGAGCCCCGCCAAGGCATGAGCCATGTCTGCGGGAACGGTCGTGAGGTACACGGACTGGCTACCGTGACCGTTCGCCGACAGTGGCGAATACCGCGCCGGCAGGAGCGGCTGCAGCGTCGCCATGTGTTCGATGGGTCGGATCGGGTTCGACAACGACTGATACTCGACGTCGATCTTCCAGCCGACCTGCTCCCAGTTCATGCCAACCGTGCCGAACTCGAGCGGCTTCGGGCATTCGTAGCAGTGCGACTTGGCGATGCCGATCGCGCGAATGCGTGTGTCGGCGAACGAGAAGATTACGTCGCCGGGCGCCACCTCGCGCATGAACTCGTAGAACGGGTTGAGGTGCCCGTTGGCCTTGCGTTTGGGCGACCACAGGTAGCCGCCGGCCACTTCGTGCCGGTAGGTCTGGTTCTGATTGACCCACCAATAGCGCAATCCGTTACCTTATGGAGTGAGCAGCGGACGTATCGACGCTTTGCACGGACTTCAGGTTAGACGATCCCCGGCGCCCTAACAGAGAACTGGCTCCCCCTCGCTGAAGAACAAAAGCAGCGCCAGAAAAAGCTCTCACTAGGGTACGCGCAGTTCCGAACGCATTCGCACAGGAACCTGCTCTCGTAGACGCCACTTCACGGTGATCGGTCTATCGCCGCTCCAGTCGACGAAGTCGACCTGACCACAATAGATAAATGGGCAGGCTTTGCCATTGCTTGTCTTCGAGCGATGCCGCACAAAAAGCAGCACATCTATGCCAAGGGCCTTGTGGTCGTGAATCGTTCTTCCCGGGTTGCTGTCTCGCGCGGTCTGGTTCTGACTCTGCCACTGAAATTCGTGAGCCGAAAGAAAGCGGTCCTCGTACTTGTGTTGATCAGCCGCGGCGCTCTTATCGAGCGTGACGAGAAGAAATGTCTTGTCACCGCGGCGAACAAAGCCTTGCTGCCAGACCGGGGCGTTGAACTCCAGCCCAAAAAGCCCTGGTATCTGCTCGCGCGAGTAGGTCTTCCACAGGACTGGTGTAAGCACTCCGACACCGACAGGAGTCAAAGTCCATGCGTCATCTTCCCGGGTCAATTGAACCTGATGCCGCGTGCCTGGCGCCCCCGCATTTGGCCCAAACCACTGTCGCAGTATCGCTGGCAATTCGTTCCGATCAGAACCCTCCTTCTGCGCAACGTTAAGGGCGACCCTCACAAAATTTCCCTTGTATCTTTGCCCGTTGGCCACAAAGGGGGTCCACCCTTCAGGGAGACCCGGCCTCTCGTCCCTGTTCAACGGCATGAGGATCGGGTTGCCGTTCGATTGATTCACCTTAATAAGATAGCTGCCTTCGACGAAGGAGTTGGGTCGGTCGAGGTACTCTGCCAGCCGCCATTCAGCGAGTTCCCGCGTCAACTCTTGCAGAGAAGGTCGTTCGACATCGGGAACATTTATGCTCGAAGCAAGCACCCCGTTACTGTAGGAAAAATACGCATGCCCACCGGTGCCGGCGCCACCCGACCACGCAGCAATTGGATTCCTCACGAGGTGCGATCGTAGCGATTCGTCGGTTTCAAAGGCTTCAGCAAAATCTGCCGCAATGCGTGGTTGCTGCCCCCCAAGTTGGCGTACGGCTGACGTCAATTGGTCGATCCCAATGGACCCGGGGAATTCGTCCTCGTTCAACATGGCCAAAAGCGTAACCATCTTGAAGCTCTTGGCCATTGGCGTGACCTCCAGAGAATCAAGGAATGCGGAAGCCAGTGCGCGGGCATTATTGTGTTGGTTGCTCAGCGCGCCAATCGCATGAAGAAAGCCGAGCCACGAGCCGAAGTTTTGTCGAACAGAGCGGGGTGTGTAGCCGTCTCGATATGCCTCCAGAGCCGACGGTCTAAGTCCATGCAAATCAATGAAATCCTGAACGTAGGTTCGTAATGCCTCGGACGGAGGTCTTCCCACTCTCAGCAGGCCACGCAGAATGTCGATGGTCTCCAGGTCGTAAGTGACAGAACAACCTAGCGGAACCTCAGCGGTACCCGCCTGGTATCGCTCCAAAAGGTTCTGAATGTTCTGATCGCCTGCCCCAAGACCAAATAGTGTCTGGGGTTTGAGGAGGAATGTCCGATGGTTTCCAATGTAGTCGATAACCCGTAGTCGCTTCTCGGGTGTCGACCGCCTGAGGCCGCGGCCAAACTGCTGCAACCAGAGAATCTTGGACTCTGTTGGTCGTAGCATCATCACCGTGTCTAGGTCCGGTAGATCAACGCCCTCGTTGAACATGTCTACCGCACATACAACGTCTATGTCACCGGCCTGAAGGCGCTCGAGTGACAGCGTGCGGGGAGCGCTGCTCGGGCCGGAGTGAACGGCAACGGCTCGTTTGCCTCTCGAATTGAGAAAAGCTGCCATGAATTCGGCATGGCGCTGCGACACACAGAAGGCCAGTGTCCGCTTTCCGCCTCGCCGGTTGAGCTGGTCAAGTGAATTCTCGGCGCGTGAGACGGTTGCAACGGCCGTTGTTAACTTCTCCTCGTCAAAGCGTCGACTTCGCCACGGAATGTTTGTGTAGTCGACTTCATCAGGAACGCCGTAGTAGTCGAATGGGCAGAGGAGGCCACGCCGGATTCCCTCTGCCAGATCGCACCGGAAGACGAGATTGCCGCCGCACAATTCCAGCAGGTCGGCGCCATCGCTTCGTTCGGGTGTTGCAGTGAGGCCTAGTAGAAAGTTTGGTTTGAAGTGCTGTATTAGGCGTCGATATGTGGCCGCCGACGCGTGATGGAATTCGTCTACGATGACGTAATCGAAATGACCGCTTGGAAATCTATCCAGATGCGGTTGTCGACTAAGCGTCTGAATGGAGGCGAACACGACCTTGGCGTTCGGATGCTTATCCTCCCCGGTGTAATGACCTAAGTAGTCATGTGGCCGGATACGGCGAAATGTTCGAATCGCCTGGCCTAGTATTTCCTCGCGATGTGCTACGAAGAGAACTCGTTCAAAGCTGCGGGAGTCGAATGCGCTTAGCCATGTCTTGCCAAGTCCCGTTGCCAGAACTACAAGACCCGCTTTCGCGCCACTTCGCCGGCTGTCATTTAGGGCAAGCAATGCCTCGTTCTGGACGCTGTGCGGCTCGGGGATCTCAATTGCCTCTGGAGGCGGTACGGGTGAGTGAGCGTCGACAGCTTTTCTCATCGTGAGCGCGCGCCGTTGGGCGTAGCTGTTTATCCAGTCGGGTGTCAACTCGGTCGTGGCGGGATCGTGGAAAAGGCTCTCGAAGGCGGCTCGGATCTCACCGAAGCCACGACCATCGCGGGACGCCACGACCCGGTAGTTCCACTCGATGCCGTCTTGAAGAGCGGATCGGCTCAGGTTGGAACTGCCTATGAAGGCGGTTCCTGACCCATCTCGGTGTTGGAAGATGTATGCCTTCGGATGAAATGTGGTCGTAAACCCACGTCCATCGCTAGCTGTCGCTCGAGTTTGGAAGACTCGTCGGGTAATCGCGCCTGGACCAGGCTCCAAGTCCAGAATCTGCAATAGGGCGACCGGATCCGTGGCGTCTAGGTAGTCGCCGGTGATTAACCGTACGCGCGCTCCCCTGGCGAGAGCGTCTTCAATCGCCGATTGGAGCAGTTCGATACCGCTTTTCATGACAAAGGCGACAGCGATGTCTACAGCTGTCGCAGTAGCCAACTGAACCTTCAGGTGGTGAGCCAGGGGTTCTGATATGCCGCCACTAATCAGCAGTCTCTCGGCGTGAATTGGTTGCGCCGGGCCGGAGTCCTGAACCCCCAGGAGATAGTTGCCCTTGGCGGGGACTACGTGTCGAACACCGCCGCGTGGGTCGCTTACGTCGCCGTTATATCGAGGAATAACATGAAGGTGCAGGTGGAAGATCGTCTGCCCGGCTGCTCGGCCAACATTAATTCCTATGTTGTAGGCGTCCGGCGAAAAGCGGCGTTCGATTGCCGCCTTGGCGTCTTCGATAGCGTCTATTAGCGCAGCCTTCTCCTCCCGAGAGGATTCAAACCATGTTGCAATATGTCGGCGTGGAATCAGCAGAGCATGGCCGGGAGAGACCGGGTATCCGTCCCAGAGACCGATAACAAGCGGGTGCTCAAGAAAAACCCTATTACGATGCGGATCGCAGAATGGGCATTGGGTTGGGGTGACATCCATATCAGTCATTTCTCGCGCGCGACTCTTGTGATCTTGAGGGTGCCCTCGAGCCCAGCCTCAACGCAACTACGACATCGCCATCGCTTGATGGGGCGTTTGGACAATCGAAGCATGTGGCAGACGGGACAACGGTGCGCATACAGCGGTGGAATTTCGAGACCTGTCCGCTTGGGACGTGCACCAGCCGTTGTCAGTCGGGCTCTAGGGGTAAATCCGACGGCGCGGACGAATGACTGCCACTCCTGCCCATGAACGTTGACCGCCTGGCCATGCTTGAAGTCAATGGCCGCATGTGCCATTTCGTGTGCGAGTACGTCGATTTGGCGGGTGCGCAGGCTAAAGAAACGCGGGCCGACCTCAATGGTCCTTGTGTTCTTCAAATAGCGAGCGACTGTTGATCGTAGCCGCGCGTTGTGTTTGACCTGTACGCGACTCGGTAGGAATGGCAACTGCCACACGCGAGCCCACCTTCTCACTAGGGCTGACAGCCTTGTGGCGGCGCGTGGTCCCGCGGCTTCTACGAATTCCTCGGAGAATCCCATGGCAGTGAATCTACCTGCGCCGTGTCCAAACGCAATCCGCCAGCTACGAATTGAATCATGGTGACCGTCGGCGTAAGGAATTGATGACTTGGCCCGGATGTATCCAAACGGAGAGCGGCGAGAACGGACTCGACCGCGATGTCGCGCGGTCGGTTCGGAGCCGCGTTACCTGCCGAGCCCGCCTTGACCGAAACTCCAGGCCGAGTACGGGCCAGCCGAGCCTGGGAGCCTCTGCTGCGGCGACGGAACGCTGGCCCGCTTCCGCCCTAACCAGGACTCGCCGAAAGGTGCGGCGCGCTTCTAAAGGGGGCGCTTCCCCAGCCGAACGCTGCCACCCTCGGCCGCAACCGCGTGCTGTTCAGCATCTCGTCGCCGTGCTTCGTGGTGAGCGCCACCGCCGTTTACCACACTGTGCCGACCATGCAGGGCCCGTGCCCGTGCATTGGGGTCGCGTGGCGCAGGTAGTCGGGCTGCTCGAGGCGGGATGACATCAGTCGGTAAACAGCGGTGCACTGAAGTGTGCCACGCAACCGAGGTCGGCGCCCGCCGGGCAGGCGAGATCGCCGCTGACACGCTGAGGCGAGACTCTCAGATTGCGGAGGATGTCCCGGCCCGTTGTCGGATAGCGCCGCGTGATCAGTGCGTCGGAACTGTCGGATGGCGTTGCCAGCACGGTGATCGTGAGGTCTTTG
>JAGDMS010000251.1 GCA_017860575.1 Deltaproteobacteria bacterium
GTACAGTTCACCCTGTGCGTTGGCGGGCCGCAGTTGTTCCAGGGCGCCGAACAAGAACGACGCGTCGGCGCAGTACACCCCGACATTGATCTCGTTGATCATCCGTTGCGCCTGGGTGGCATCGCGCTCCTCGACGATCTCCCGCACCTGGCCGGCCTCGTCGCGCACGATGCGCCCAAAGCTGGCCGGGTCCGCCACGGTCGCGGTGAGCAACGACACCGCGGCCTGCGCTTGCTGCTGCGCCGCAATCAGGCGCCTGAATGTTTCGGGGCGGAGAAACGGCAGATCGCCATAGACGAGCACCAGATCACCTACGAAATCGCCCAACGCCGCGCGCGCAGCGCGGGCGGCATCGCCTGTCCCGCGTTGCTCCGTCTGGACAGCGAAGCGCACGTGGTACGGCGCGCACGCGGCCCGCACCGCATCCGCCTGGTGCCCGACGACAACGACGATCGGCTCCACGCCGGCGCTGCGCAACGCCGTCAGGGGATAGGAAATGAGCGGTCGCCCACCGAGGTGATGCAGGACCTTCGCCCGCTTGGACTTCATACGGGTCCCGAGTCCCGCCGCCATGACAATCGCTCCGACCGGGCGCGTCATCCGCAAGTCCCCCGAGGGTGCGGGCGTAACCCGCAGTTTAAGATCGAACGTCCAACGTTCAACGGGGTCATGTCGCTAGCCGGCGGTACGCACCGCAGTAATACAGCAACGGGTCACCGTCGCGGGCGTCCGCCGCTTCCACCTGGCCGAGGAAGATCGTGTGATCGCCACCCGCCACAACCTCCACGATGCGGCACTCCAGAAAGGCCAGGGCCTCCGCAAGCACCGGCGCGCCGGTGACGCCGCGGCGGAACGCAACCTCCGTGAACTTGTCGCCACCAGACACCGCAAAGTGGCGCGACAGGTGCTCGTCTTCGACCCCCAGGAAATTGACCGCGAAGACGCCCGCGGTGTGGAAATGCGGATGGCTGTCCGACTGTTTGTCGACGCACACCAACACCAGCGGCGGCTCCAGGGACACCGAGGTAAACGCCGTGGCGGTCAAACCATACGGCCGGCCGTCATCGCCGATGGTGGTCACCACGGTCACACCTGCGGCAAAGCGGCCAAGGACGCGGCGAAATTCCTGTTTCTCGATGGGCATCTCTTCACACGCCGACAGTCATCCGCGGGATCAGCATCATCACACCCGGTGGGCACGGCTACGAGGACCCGCGAGCAGCGGCCGGCGGCGACTCGACCAATGGCCCGTTGGCGCGGAACATGTGACAGGTGTCTGTGGCGGGGTGCGGACCTTCCGCCTTGCGTGGGCGCACTTCGAGTTCCTCCGCCATGCTCGGCATACACTGCTGGAGTGTCGGGGCAAGCATGAACAGCAAGTGCTGCATCGGTTCCAGGCCGGCGGTGCGCGCGAACAGTTTCTGCACCTCCCCGGTATACCCTCTCACCACGACCAGTCCCGCCAACTCGCCGACTTGCGGCACCACCTCCCACGCTTCCAGCGAATCAATGTCCGCCCCGGATCTGCGGGTGCGCCCACTCGCGGCCAGGATGGCCATGCTCGGCATTTCCGTCTCGAGCTCGGCAGTGGCCTCGAAGGATTCCTCCATTTCCTCCTCGAGCGGCAACGCATTGGCGTCCGGCCGATAGTAGAGATCGGACAGCACGCCGCGCAACCAGATCTGCAAGCCGGCACCCTTCATGCCGTCCATGATGATGCTGCGCGCAAACATCGGACTGCCGGCCACGGCACCGCCGTGATCCGGGCGCCGCGCGTGCTCACGATCCACCGCTGCTTCGGCGGTGGGACCGAGGAGTCGCAGCAGGGTGAAAATGTGAAAACACCCGCGCGGACCACCGAGTACGCCCATCAACGCCGTTCCCCAGCCGTCGCGTAACGAGGCACCCACGAGCCGCTGCACATCCGGCAACCGGTCCGGGCAGCCTTCACCCCGGGTGACACGGCTGGCGGCGAACGGAAACGCCGCCATGGTCGGCTGAAGACTGCGGATCTCGAGACTCGGGTAGGTCAATTCCACGCGCACCGCCATATCGTGGATGATCCCTGGCCCCCGCAGCTTGCCCGCCAAGGGCATGATGCCCCGCTTCCGCAGGTCGATGAGCCGACCGTCGACGATCATGGCACCGGGGGCGCCCCATACGAAGCGCAGGGCGATCTTGCGGGTGTGCAACGGAGTCAGCAGCATGGGAGCCATCCACGAGGGAGCATCAACAAGGCGAACGTTCGATATCACCTGGCTGCGTCTCCGACAAGGAAGCGCGCGGCCGCATCGTCTTTACTTTCCCCCGCGCGCCGGCAGATAATCACGGCGTCATGGCTACGCACGAGCAGGAGTTCTCCACCGAGGTCCGCGCCTCACTGGGCCAGTGTTTCGCCACCATCACCGACTTCGAGCATTACCCCGACTGGTATGCGACGGTACAGCAGACCGAGGTTCTCGAGCGCTATGCCAACGGTCTGGCCAAGCAAGTCGAATTCTCTGTCGACATGAAGCTGAAGACCGTGCGTTATGTTCTGGAGTATCGCTACGACAAGCCGAAACTGCTCACCTGGAAGTCGGTTGCCGGCGACATAGAGGCCATCGAAGGCAGTTATCGCTTCGAGAAACTCGCTCCGGCCCTCAGCCGCGCCACCTGCCGCCAGGCGGTATCGCTGCGATTCTGGCTGCCCAGAGCCTTGCGCTCGCTGATCGAAGGCCAGGCGCTGAAGCAATCGGTGCTGGAGTTCAAAGCCGCCGCGGAAGCGGCGGCGACGAAGCGCTAGACGGCAGTTGGTGGATCGCGAGCGCGTCAGCGCCGGTACGTCCCCATCAACTCCGCCTGCGCCAGCACGTGACCTTCGATCGCCTTGAGGACATCGGCTTTTGTGGCGCGCGGTTTCAGTTTCGTCGGGGCATCCAAGGCGTAGAGTTTGAAGAAATAGCGATGCGGCTTGCCAGGCGGTGGGCAGGGACCGCCGTAGCCGATCTTGCGGAAGTCGTTTCTCCCCTGTGTGCCGCCCCCAGGTAGCGTGTCGCTGGTGGGCAACCCCTCCGCCAACTCGGTCGCATCGCCAGGGAGGTCGTAGACGACCCAGTGCACCCAGGTCCCCACGGGTGCGTCGGGATCATCAGCGATCAGCGCGAAGCTTTTCGTCCCCGGCGGCGCGCCGGTCCACTGGAGCGCCGGAGAACGGTCGGCGCCCTCGCAGGTATGCCGTTGTGGGATCTCCGCACCGCCTTTGAATGCCGTGCTCGTCAGTGTCAATGCCATCGATGCTTCTCCACTCCTGGGCCACGTCAGGCACGCTAGCAGCATCAGCACAAGCGCGACCGCCTGGACGCGATACCATCTGTGCTGCGTCATGATGGTCAGTCTACTGCGCCACAGGCCCCAAGCCAAGCGCGAGCGACACATCCGTTACGCGACAGCACCTTGGCGCGTGCGGGCACACTCCGGACGCGCGGCCGATCAAATCTCGACTCGGCGAAGCCGCAGCGCATTGCCAATGACCGAGACCGAGCTGAAGCTCATTGCCGCGCTGGCGATCATGGGGCTGAGCAGCAAGCCGAACGCGGGGAACAGCAGGCCGGCCGCAATCGGAACCCCTAGGGCGTTGTAGATGAACGCGAAGAACAGGTTCTGGCGAATGTTGCGCATGGTTTTTC
Source organism: Deltaproteobacteria bacterium (assembly GCA_017860575.1). Lineage (GTDB taxonomy): Bacteria > Desulfobacterota > Binatia > HRBIN30 > HRBIN30 > JAGDMS01. The sequence goes on from JAGDMS010000251.1 coordinate 3,669, forward strand.
GGCTCAGCGCGATGGCGCGCGCGATGCCGCGCAGATCCCCTTTCACCAGCGTCACGCCGGCGCTTTCGATCGCGACGTCGGTGCCGGTGCCCATTGCGATGCCGACGGCAGCCTGCGCCAGCGCCGGGGCATCATTGATGCCATCGCCCGCCATCGCGACGACGCGCCCCTGTGCCTGCAGCCGCCGTACGACCTCGCCTTTCTCCTGCGGATGAATCTCCGCCTGCACGTCATCGATCCCCAAGGTCCGCGCCACAGATGCCGCGGTCGCGCCATGGTCCCCGGTCAGCATCACAATGCGCAACCCGGCGTCGTGCAGTAGCCGGATTGCCGACGGCGTCGACGCCTTGATCGGATCCGCCACACCGAGGAGCCCGGCCGCCCGCCCGTCGATGGCGATGAACATCACCGTGCGACCTTCCTGTTGCAGCCTCGCCGCACGCGCGGCCAGTGCTCCTGCCTCGATCCCCAGTTCGTCGAGCAGCGCCCGATTGCCGAGGGCCACCGCCCGCCCGTCCACCGCACCGGTAACACCCCGCCCCGGGTGGGATTGGAAGGTGCTGGCAGCGGCCAGCACCAGCCCCTTTTCCACCGCGGCATGCACGATCGCGCCGGCCAACGGGTGCTCGCTGCCGCGCTCGAGACTCGCGGCGAGCCGCAGTACGGCATCGGCATCGTGCCCGGCCGCGGACTCCACCGCCGTCACCCGCGGCCTGCCTTCCGTCAGGGTGCCGGTCTTATCCACCACGACCGTATCCACCTTCTCCAGCAGCTCGAGCGCCTCGGCGTTCTTGATGAGCACCCCCGCGGTCGCCCCGCGCCCCACCGCCACCATGATCGACATTGGGGTCGCCAGGCCCAGGGCGCACGGACAAGCGATGATCAACACCGCCACCGCGTTCACCAAAGCGTAGGCCATCCGCGGCTGCGGACCAACCAGGGCCCACACACAGAACGTAACGGCCGCGGCGAGCAACACGGCCGGCACGAAGTAGGATGCGACACGGTCGGCGACACGCTGGATCGGTGCCCGGGTACGCTGCGCCGCGCTCACCATGCGCACGATCTGCGCCAGCAGCATGTCGGTGCCAACCCGATCGGCCCGCATCACAAAACTGCCGGTACCGTTGAGTGTCCCTCCCGTGACTCCGCTCCCCACCGCCTTTTCCACCGGCACCGGCTCGCCGGTCACCATCGACTCGTCGACCGCGCTGTGTCCGTCGAGCACCGTCCCATCGACCGGCACCTTCTCCCCCGGCCGAACCCGCAGCCGATCACCGGCCCGCACGGCATCCAGGGGGACATCCTCCTCCCCGCCGTCCGTCCGCAGACGCCGCGCCGTTTTCGGCGCCAGGCCCAGGAGGGCGCGGATGGCGCTGGACGTTTGCCGGCGCGCACGCAATTCGAGAACCTGGCCGAACAACACCAGCGTGGTAATCACCGCGGCCGCTTCGAAGTACACAGCAACGCCGCCGCCGTGCCCCCGAAACGCGGCGGGAAAGATGTCCGGCGCCAGCGTCGCAATGACGCTGTAGGCGTATGCCGTGCCGGTCCCGATCGCGATCAGGGTAAACATGTTCAGACGGCGGCTTACGAGTGACGCCCAGCCACGCGCAAAGAACGGCGCGCCACCCCACAGCACCACAGGGGTCGCCAGCAAGAACTGGAACCAGACGACCGCACGCGCCGACAGCCGGTGCGGCAGTGCCGTGGCCCCTACCATCTCCGCCATGGCAAGCAAGAAGACCGGCGCCGAGAGGAGCAGACAGACCCAGAACCGCCTGGTCATATCCACCAATTCCGGGTTGGGCGCCTCCTCCGGCGTCACGCTACGCGCCTCCAGAGCCATGCCGCAAATGGGGCACGCGCCCGGAACGTCCTGCACCACCTCGGGATGCATCGGGCAGACGTACTGCGTCGTCCCGACCGGAATCCCGATGGTTTCCGGCTCCAACGCCATGCCGCAGGCGGGGCACGACCCGGGCCCCTGTTGGCGCACCTCGGGGTGCATCGGGCAGGTGTGGATGTCCGCGGGCCCGCCTGGCGGTGGCACCGTCCGCGTTGTCACCTTCGCCTGCGGCGCACCGGACAGGTAGCGCTCCGGTTCCGCGCGGAACTTGTCATTGCAGCGCGGGTTACAGAAATAGTAACGCCGCCCTTGGTGCTCGCAGCTCCCACCCTTCGCCGCGGCCGGATCGACCGTCATGCCGCAGACGGGGTCGATAGCTTTGCCGGCCGCAGGTTGCGGAGTGTCGGACATCGCTGCCACGAGAAAGCCAGGCTGCTAGTTGTTATGTTATTAGGTTGTTAGGTTCATGAATTGTCTTGGCACGGCCACCTAGCGACCTAACAACCAACAACCTATTCGTGAAACGGCCCCGCGGCCAGATAGCGTTCGCCCGTGTCGGGGAAGATCGCCACGATCATCTTGCCTTTGTTCTCCGGCCGTTGCGCCACCGCAATCGCCGCCACCGCCGCCGCGCCGCACGACATGCCGACGAAGATCCCCTCTTCGCGTGCCAGGCGCCTGGTCATCTCGAACGAATCGTCGTCGGTCACGCGGATGATTTCGTCCAACAGGTCGCGCCGCAGCACGTCGGGAACGAAACCGGCGCCTATGCCCTGGATCTTATGCGGCCCGCGCTGGCCACCGGACAACACCGGCGAGCCGGTGGGCTCGACCGCGATGCTGCGAAACCCCGGCTTGCGGTTCTTCAACACTTCGGTGATGCCGGTGATGGTGCCGCCGGTCCCCACGCCGCTGACCAGAATGTCCACGCGGCCGTCGGTGTCCTGCCAGATCTCCTCCGCCGTCGTCTGCCGGTGGATCGCCGGGTTGGCGGGATTCTTGAACTGCTGCAGGATGACATAACGCTTGTCGCTGGCTTTCATCTGCTCCGCGCGCCGCACGGCGCCGGGCATTCCCTCGGCCGCCGGCGACAGCACGATATCGGCCCCGAGCGCGCGCATGATGGTGCGCCGTTCGACGCTAAAGGTCTCCGGCATCACCAGCACCAGGTGGTATCCCTTGGCGGCGCACACGAAGGCCAACGCAATGCCGGTATTGCCGCTGGTCGGCTCCACAATGATGCTGTCCTTGTGCAGCAGGCCGTCGCGCTCCGCGGCGGCCACCATCGACACACCGATGCGGTCTTTGACGCTGGCCAACGGATTGAAACTCTCCAGCTTGGCGAGCACCTCGGCGCCGGCGCCTTCGGTCACCCGGCGCAGCCGGACCAGAGGCGTGCGGCCAACCGTTTCGGTGATGTCGTTGTAAATGCGCATGCACGCCTCCTCCTCGGTTATCGTATTCGAGATCGCCGCCAGGTCAAAGCGCATCAGCCCCGGCCGCCACCGTTCTTTCTGGCAGCTTTACGCACGAATGCAAAGCGTGGCTAGGAAATCATTCAGTCGATTGTCGAAAGTCGACAGCATTCATGAACCTCCGAGGAATCCACAAACGATGACGATCGCGCGCCGGTGCGCAATCGGGTCCCTTCCCCTGTCAGCACCTCCGCGAACGGGGGAAGGTCAGGTTGGGGGCCGGGGGGTTAACTCGATCCGCTCCAGCCCACCCACCGGGCGTTGCCTTCGGCTCCTGCATGACGTACACGCCACTCGGCAATTGTAACCTAACGACGAGATCGGAACGTCGGTGCGGCGGACAACGATTTTGAACTTTGGACCTTGGACTTTGGACTGCGGGCGCAGCCCGCACCGGGAGGCGAGCGTGAGCGAGAAAGAAATATACGAACTTGGCGCTACGTCATGGCCGCCGGCATCAATTTCAATAACGTGTGGGCGGCATTGGGCACGCCCCAGAACGTCATCGCCGTCCGCCAGAAGACCAAGTACGACAGCAGCGACTTCCACATCGGCGGCAGCGACGCCGCAGGCATCGTCTACGCGGTCGGCGGTCAGGTCAAGAACGTCAAAGTGGGCGACCAGGTCGTCGTCCACGCCGGCGTCTGGGATCCCGACTGCCCGGCGGTGAAGGCGGGAGAGGACCCGACCATCGATCCCTCCTTCAAGATCTGGGGCTACGATACCGGCTGGGGCAGCTTCGGGCAGTTCGCCAAGGCGCAGGCACATCAGTGCATGCCCAAGGCGGCGCACCTGACCTGGGAACAGGCGGCCGCACCGACGCTGGTCGGGCAAACGGCCTACCGCATGCTGAAAGGCTGGCCGCCACACACGGTGCGCCCGAACGACGTGGTCCTCATCTGGGGCGCGGCCGGCGGACTCGGCTGCATGGCGATCCAGATCGTCAAGGCCGCCGGCGCCATCCCCGTTGGCGTGATCAGCGACGATTACAAGGCGGAGTTTTGCATCAAGCTCGGCGCCAAGGGCTGCATCAATCGCAAGAAGTTCAGCCACTGGGGCCTTTTGCCACACTGGAAGGACACCGCGGCGTACAACCAATGGGCCGCCGGGGCGCGCGACTTCGGCAAGGCCATCTGGGATGTGCTCGGCGAACGTCGCAGCCCGCGCATCGTTTTCGAGCACCCCGGTGAGGAGACCATTCCCACTTCGATCTTCGCCTGCGACAACGGCGGCATGGTGGTCATCTGCGCCGGCACCACCGGCTTCAACGCGGTGGTTGACCTGCGTTACCTGTGGACGCGCCAGAAGCGCTTCCAGGGCTCGCACCTGTCGAACGACGAGCAAGCCTACGCCTTCAACCAGCTCGTGCGCGACGGCACGATCGATCCGTGCCTGGCGCAAACCTACACGTTCGACCAGATCCCGCTCTGCCATCAGCTCATGCACGAAAACCGCGCGCCGGAAGGCAAAATGGTCGCCCTGGTCGGCGCGCCGCGGGCGGGGATGAAGGCATTGCCGCTTTAACCAGGGCACGCATTCTCTCCGAAACCCCGGTTCGACCGGCTCCCCCGGCGCGTTGTCCTCGTACCCGATTCCCCTGCCCCTGCCGCTCCTACGTATTTATACGTAGGCCATTGAAATCTCGCTCGAAACGCGTGTTCTCTTGCGCTATTTCCGCTTGACCCCATCCCCTCCTGTGATATCGTCGGACGACCTTGAGCGACGGAGTGGATCATCCAGGCAAGAAAATGTCGCCGGCAATCCCTGGTCGTGTGTCATCCTTAGAAGGACCCGCCATGGGCATGCGTGGCTGGTTGGGCGGCGCAGGTGGCTTGTCGCAAAGGCGCGTCTACGCACCGTTGGCCGTTCCCCTGGCGCTCGCCCTCCTGCTGTCCGCCTGCACTGCACGGCAAAGCGCTCCGCCGGCATCGGACACCCGTCCCCTGGACCAGGCGCTGACACCTGATAATCAGCAGCGGCTCGAAGCCCTGTGGGCGGCGCGGCAGCACGGCAACAGCGAGGCGGATTACCAAATCGCGCCGGGCGACCTGCTGCGCATCATGATCTATGGCTTCCACGTGGAAAACGGCAGCAACTTCGACATGGAAGTGCGCGTCGACGATCAGGGAATGCTAAGTCTGCCCGTGACCAAGCCGGTGCACGCCGCCGGCCTGAGCGTCAACCAATTGCAGACCGAGATCGTTGCCCAGCTGCAACGCGAACAGGTGCTCCGCCAACCAATGGTCAGCGTCTTTCTCAAGGATTATCAGGGCCAGGGGGTCATCGTGCTGGGCGCTGTCGCCAAGCCTGGCATGCTGTACCTCACGCGTGGCGGCCAGACGCTCATCGACGTGATCTCCATGGCGGGCGGGCTGACCTCGGGTGCCGGCAACTATATCCTGCTGCGCCCGGCGGAGTCGACAAACACCGCCACTGACGGCACAACGATTCGCGCCGCCTCGCTGACGTTGCCCGCGGCCAACAACGTCCTGCCAAGCGCCGGCAGCGACGCGTTGGTCATCGATGCGCGCACTGGCAGCGCCCACCAGCAACTGCTGGCCTTACCGATGCGCGGCGGTGATCAGGTGATCATCCCCGAGGCTGGTCTGGCCTTCATCGAGGGTGAAGTGGCGAAAGCCGGACCTGTACCGCTGGTATACGGCATGACCTTGACGCAGGTGATCGCCGCATCCGGCGGCCTGACCTACCCGGCGGACCGCGAGCACATCACCATCGTGCGCTCGACCGGCGCGGGGAAGAGCAGACAGTGGAACGTCGACCTCGACCGCATCACGCGCCAGGAAGACAACGACGTCGTCCTCGAGCGTAACGACCGCATCGTCATACCGGCGGAGAGTGGCCGCGCCGCTGTGTACGGTGTCTATAAGACGCTGACCGCCATTGTGCATTTTGGAGTCGGCGGCACCGCATCGATGTGGTAGAGTGCTGGGTCGCATTAAATGAGTACCTCACGTGCCAACCATAAGTCGTCATGCCCGCAGTTTCTAAGCGGGCATCCAGGCGGGGGGTGCAGTGGATTCCTGCTTGAAGATTGCAGGAATGACGGAGCGAAGACGCCTGGGGTTCCCCACCGTTCAGTGGCCCACCCGGCCGCGCCGGTGATTTCATGAACGGCTACGACACCGACACCGCCGCGCTGCCGCCACCGCGCACCGTCACGCCGGAAATCATGCGGCCGCGGCAGCGGTTTACCGGGGTCGACCACGACCTGCACTTTTACTGGCGTATGGTGTACGGGCGTCGCTGGCTGCTCCTCGGTGCCACGCTCCTGGGACTGAGCATCGCGGCGGTGGTGACCTTCCGTCAGCCGCGCTTGTTCGTCACGCAAGCGACGGTCGAATTCAAGGAAGCCCTGCCGCCGGGCAAAGTTGCGGACATCCGCGGGCTGGATCTCTACATCGCCCCGGCCCTGGCCACACGCTTGTTGACCACCAAGGTGCTGGCGGCTCGCGTCATCAACAGCGAGCGCGGCAAAGGAACCGCCTGGGCCTCTCCCCCACCCCCCACCCCCCAGACCCCGTCTCTGTTGAGCCCGCTGTGGGATGGACTGCGCACGGCGAGGGCCGCCGTCGTGGACCGGTTCCGGCTCATGTTCGGCACACCGCAGGACGAAAAGAAGAAAGACGACCCCAAGCAGGAATGGGACGGCGTCGATGCCGCAAGTATCGGGCGCTACTACAGCCATATCACCATCCAACCGGTGCGCGGCACATCGCTCGCGGACGTTGTCGTCACCCACACCGATCCCAACGTTGCCGCCGCCATCGCCAACGTCCACACCCAGGCCTTCATCGACATGGACGTGGAAACCAAGATTGCCTCGCTGCAGGACGCGCAGAGCTTGCTGGGCGGGCAACTGAAGCAAGTCCGGGCGCAGTTGGAAGCCTCACGCAAGGCGCTGACCGACTACCAGATGGAGCACGGCATTGTCGGGTTGCCCAAGAACAACAGCACCATCACCAAGGAATCGCTCAAGCAACTCAACAAGCTGCTCACCGAAACCCAGGGCCAGCGCATCATTGCCGAGGCGGCCTACCGTAATGCCGCCTCGCAGAGTCCGGACGAACTCGCCAACACGCTCAACGACGACAGCCTGCAGGCCTTGCGCACGGAACTCCTGGCGCACAGCGCCCGCTACCAGGCCAACCTTCAGGACTACGGTCCCAATCACCCCGACATGGTGGCGTTGCGCGCCCGGGTGGAGGCGATGCGCAATCGCTTGAAAACGGCCGCGGTGCAGGTGCGCGAACGGCTCGAGGCCAACTACAAGGCCTTCCAGGCCAAGGAAAACGACCTGCGCCAGAATCTCGAATCCCTCGCGCGCGCGTCAGGTGACGAGGACCGCCAACTGGTCCAGCTCTCGATCCTCGAACGTGACGTCAAGAGCAACGAACAGCTGTACAACACCCTGTTGCAGCAGGTGAAGGAAGCCGACCTGAACTCTGGGGCGTTCCGCTGGGCCAACGTCAGGTTGGTGGACCGTGCCACCGTCCCCACAAGTCCCAGCTTTCCGAAGACGCAGCGCAACCTGGGCATGGGATTGTTCCTCGGCTTCGCCATCGGCGCCTTTGGTTGCCTGTTGCTGGAACGCCTCGACAACCGCATCCACACGCCGGACGAGGTAGCCGCCGCCCTGGATCTGCCGACCTTCGCCGTCGTGCCGGACTTCCGCGCCCTCACCGCGGGAAGCGCATACGGCTATGGCAGGGATCCGGCGGAAAAGGTCAACGGCAATGGCACGGCGGTGGGTACCGCGACTGGAGGGACCAACGGCAAGACCAATGGACACACGCTGATCCCGGTTTTGCATCCCACATCGCTCGTCAGCGAGGCCTACCGTACCTTGCGCACCAATCTCCTCTTCTCCTCACCCGAGCATCCGCCCCAAACCGTGCTCGTCAGCAGCACCGAGGCGGGCGAAGGCAAAACGCTGACCATCATCAACCTGGCCGTCAGCCTGGCACTGTCGGGTGCACGTGTGGTGCTCGTCGACGCAGACGTGCGCCGGCCGAAGTGTCACAAGACCCTGAATGTCCCACGCCACCCCGGGCTCACCGATGTCCTCGCCGGCCAGTGCGACCTGGCGAAGGCACTGAACCGCTCGCCGCTCTTCGGTGACGGTGGCTATCGGCTCCCGAACGACCACGCCTTGCACATCCTCCCCGCCGGCACCACCGCGCCGAACCCCGCGGAACTCCTCGGCTCCAAGGCGATGGACAATGTCTTAAATAAGCTGAAAGAGCAGTTCGAATTCGTTCTGGTCGATTCGCCCCCGATCCTGCGCGTGACGGACGGCGTGGTGCTGGCGACCAAGACCGATGGCGTGCTCTTCGTCGTCAAGGGCGGCGAGTGGAGCCACGACATCATCCAGCGCGCCGTGTCGCAGTTGGATAACGTCCGCGCCAACACCCTCGGTGTCGTGCTCAACTGCGTCGACCCCAAGCGCGGCGGGTCGTCCTATTACTACTATCGGCACTACCACAAGAGTTACTATCACTCGTCGGGCTACGGCGAGGGCTACGGCGCGACGCACGACGCCGAGGACGAGGCCAGCGCATGAAGGATCTTGCCGCATTACCCGGCCTGTCCGGTGAGCGCCCCATCGTCACCACGATCCAGAACTGTGACCTGCCGTGGTACGTCGTGCACACGCAGCCGCGCCGGGAACACGTGGCCGAGGCGAATTTGCGGGCGGTTTGCCCAAGGCTGCTCTGCCCGCGCTACCGGCGCCGCGGCATCCTGCACGGCTACGTGCGCGAGATCGTGCGGCCGTTGTTTCCCAACTACCTGTTCGCCGCATTCGATGCAGGTAAGGATTTTCGCGCCGTGCACTATGCCCACGGGGTCCGTGGCGTGGTCGCCTTCGGTGGCGAGTTGGCGGTCGTCCCGCCGGAGCTGCTGGTCAGCATCGCGGCGCACATGCAACACGGCTACGTCGTGCTCGCGCCGCCAGCGCTGGAACCGGGGCAGCGGGTCGAGATCGTGGCCGGCAGCTTCCAGGGGTACACCGGCATCTTTCAGGAAGGGTTGAAGGGCGCCGAACGCGTGACGATCTTGCTCGACACGCTGAAATATCAGGCCCGTGTGGTGTTGGATCGCGCGGCGGTGGCGCCGATTGTGTCATGACGGAATGGTGAGCATCAGGGACGCAAGAAGTCGACAGGCTCGGAATGAACGGCGCCCGTTTCCAACTCGATCGGATTTTTCCATTTACCCGGAGCGAGTGCGGTACACCGAGTCGGAGCCCGTTGAGGCCTTGCGTCAGCCGATGCCGACAAGTTGTTGAGGGGTGGTTGCATTTCGGGCGGGCCAGAGCAGCGGCCAATCCGATCATGTGGAGAAACGCGGCACCAGGTGGGCACCTGGATGGCGGTAGCGTGCCCAGCAGAGCAATTGGGGTATTGAGTCATTGGGGTGGTGTCCGTCTCAATGCAGAGATGACCCGATGATCCAATGAATCAATAGACTTGGGGAAGGAGAGCACAATGTGGCAGAAGAAGCTGAATGTGATCGGTGGTGCGGCGCTGCTGGCGGCCATGATTTGCGTGTCCCGGGCTGATGCCGCCGGCATTGTCAACGGGAATTTTGAAACCGGAGACTTCACCGGCTGGACGGTGCAGGGACATGCCGCCACGCCGCCCGTCAGTCCAATACCTCCACCGGATGGCCTCCCGGTTCCCGCTCCGGGCACACCCTACTATGGCGCCCAGGTTCTGACGCAGTTCGA
>JAGDMS010000546.1 GCA_017860575.1 Deltaproteobacteria bacterium
CCGCCTAAGGCTGAGGCGTGTGGAGCAGCCATGAGGCACCCGATGTTACGTGTGGACGAGGTGTGGTGAGCGAAATTCGGCTACATATATTAGGAACCGCTCGGATTGTCAAGGTGCCCGCGCGAGGACCTGTAGTCCACAAATACTCTGTCCGCACCGCAAGCCGCCCTGGTACACTCCCCGCCCTGGCGGCGCAGCCTGCCGAGCGTTCCCGTCTGAACAGGGGGGTCCATATTCTTGCAACGCGTACAGCCGTGGATTCACTGTGGCCGGGTCCTGGTGGGACTCGCGATCGATCTGGTGTGGTTCGTGGAAGCCAGTCTGCGATCGCGGACCGCCTTGGCGGCCGCGACTCTCTTCCTCCGGAAGCAGTTGGCCCTGTACGGCGAGCGGCAGGTGAAACCGTGGCGAGCGTCGGATCCACTCCGGCTCACCCCGGTCATCCTCGCGCGCTGTTTCGCCTGGCGGGACGCGTTGACCATCGTCCAGCCCGCCACGCTCGTCCGATGGCACCGGAACGCGTTTCGCCTCTTCTGGTGCTGCCGATCACGGCCGGGCCGGCCGCGGCTTCCGGCCGAGCTCCAACAGTTGATTGCCGCCATGGCGCGGGACAATGTCACCTGGGGTGAAGAGCGCATTGCTCGCTTGTCGTTGGTCATCAGACGGATGCCACGGCACCCGATGCTCTTTGGCGTGCTCCCAGTCTGCAAAGGCTACGAGTGGGCTCGGACGGCCGGCCCAGCGAGCAGCGATGCTAGGGTGCTGATTGCACCATGTCGTGAGCGTCTCGCTCCCGAGGACGTGGATCTTGTCCGACGGGAGCCCGGCGTCGACTGCGTCCTGTCGGAGCACGCTGAGCCGATCATCCTCGCCCCTCCTTCCACTGACTGAGCCACTTGCGCCAAGGACGAATCGACACCCAGTTCGGAGCGTGTTCCTCGGGATTTGCTTCGTGACTTCTCCGCGAACCCTGGCTGGCTCTCCAGCTGTCCCCGCCTTGAACTGCTAACAAGTCTCAACGTCACCCAACCAGGGATCGGCAGTCGGTGGTCTTGGCGACCACCCGTCGCACCCGGCGTCACTCGCCCGACCTTCAGTTTTGACGCAGACCTGCGCCAGATCTGCGCGACATCTGTAAGCCTGCGCTCTGATTAGCGCGTCCATCAACGTGGTCAGTTCAGCGTCAGTCAGAGTTGCAATTCTCTCCGGACTCACCTGCAGCACAGTCTGATAGAGGGGAGGATTGCTGGAAGGCATGGCCACACCCCATCACCCGAATCGGCAGGTTCAATCCTCACAGGTTCAATCTTCACGGAGATTACGGAGTCTGATGGATCGCAGCAGCGGTGCTGCGTGCCATCGAATGGTAGCGCCCAATTCTCTCTCGCACATCTCGATCCAGGTCGCCCGAGCCCTTACCAGGCGGCGATCCCGTAACTGGTGTTCTTGCTGCCTCCGGGATTCCGGACGAGGATCCCTCGGTCCACCAGGTCCTTCAGGTCGCGCTGCGCCGTCGGCAGCGAGCATTTCGCCAGAGCCTTCCACTTGGGTGCCGTGAGCTTGCCCTCGAACTCGCCGAGGAAGCGATTGAGCACCATGCGCTGCCGCTCATTGAAGGGTGTCAGGGCGTGGTGCTGCCAGAACTCCGCCCGGCGGAGGACGCCGGCGGCTGCGTGCTCGGCTGCGTCGATGGCTCTCGAGAAGCAGGCGATGAACCAAAGCAAGTGCTCGGTCACATCGAGGTCGCCCTTTTCCGTGCGCTCGAGTGAAGCGTAGTAGTCCGTCCGCTCGCGGCGGATCTGGCTGGAGAGGCTATAGAAGCGCACCCCGGAGTTCTCCGAGCGCGCCAGCGTCATGTCGACGATCGCGCGCGCGATCCGGCCATTGCCATCTTCGAACGGATGGACGGTGACGAACCAGAGGTGCGCCAGCGCCGCACGCACGATCCCGTCAAGCCTGGGCGGCTCGTTGAACCACCGCAGGAATGCCGCCATCTCCTCTTCGACCCTGGCAGCGGGCGGAGCTTGATAGTGCACTCGCTCGTGCCCGACGGGGCCCGAGCGCACCTGCATTGGACCCTCGGCATCGTCTCGCCACCCACCAACGTTGATTCGGCGCACGCCGGAGTACCCGGTGGGAAAGAGCGCCGCATGCCAGCCGAACAGGCGCTCGCGTGTCAATGGCGCTCCGAAGTTCTTGGCCGCGTCGAGCGTCATCTCCACGAGGCCCTCGATCCGGCGATCCTCCGGACCGACCGCCGCGTCCGGCACGCCCAAATGGCGGGCCACTGATGAGCGTACGCTATCGCGCCGCAGGATTTCGCCCTCAATCTCTGCGTTCTTCAAGGCTTCCTCGGTGACCGAATGCAACTCGGCCTGGCACTGGAACTCCGCCCCCAGCCGTTCCATGCGGCCGAGGAATCGGCCCTGTTTCAGATGTGCCGTCGCCAGGGGCTCCGCCAGCCTGCTCGCATCCCAACGGAATCTCGGCCAATTCGGCTTTTCCCAGATGTACATATTCGCCTCACAGAATGATGTGAATATATGACAATTCGCCTCAAGAGGCAACGCATTTCACATCACAACGTGACGCAAATTGAACATGATTCGGCTCACGGCGACCATGGGGCCAGCCGGTTTCCTCCTTTCCGCCCTGCTGATGCGGAGACATCGCAATCTAGCAGTCGTATTCTGGCCGGTCACTG
>JAGDMS010000252.1 GCA_017860575.1 Deltaproteobacteria bacterium
TTCAATGCCCCCTGGCAAAAGCCCTCGCGTCGCAGCAAGAGTCTCAGATTCCGTCACTCAGGCCGCCTGCCGGTAGATCGAGGGGCGGCGAGACTGTTTTCTAGCAGCTTGCAGCCAGCTGCGCACTACCTTGCGCACCCACTCGGGTTGCAGATCGAAGAGCTGACAGAGCCGCAGGAAGGAATAGGGCCACTCGGTGTCATCGGACATGATCCACTCGATGGTCTCCGCAACCTCCTGCTGGCGCCGGGGTGCACCGGCCTGATCCCGCACCTCAACCAGGGCGGAGGCGAGCACGGACGCGGCGAGCCGTTTCTCCGGCGTCCAATTGCTTGGTGTCGGCAGTTGTGCCGCCACCATCTGGCCCGCGGCCATGAGGTGCTGCAGGACGCCGAGGCTGTCCTCGTCGGCGGTTCTATGAGTTGCCTGATGTGTCTCGTTCATAAATTCTCCATTCACGTCCGTAGTGTGGAGCCGTGCGTACGCGTGCGAGTTCAGACTCGACTTTCGGCAGCGTGTCGACGAGCGCGCCGCGGAAGGACTTGAGGCGTGCGGCCACCGTCGCTGCCTCAGGCCCGCCCAGCCACAGTTCGACCGTGGTGGGGAGAACACGCCCGATCTCGGTAAGTTCGTGGACCGCCTGCGAGTTGTTATCGCTATAGACGAGCGCAAGGCCGACAATCGTCGCCCCCGAACGCTGGGCCGCGGCGACGATCTCGGCTGCCGGGAGGTTCGCACCCAAAAATGAGACCTCCAGTCCGGCATCCGTGGCGAGCAGCGCAACCAGCAACAGGCCCAGGTCGTGCTGTTCGCCAGCCGGTGTGCCGAGGACCAGTTTCGGAAATCCCGGGCCGCCGCGGGATTGTATGAGGCCCGCGATCAAATTCCGCAGCATGGCAGACACCAGGTGCTCCTCGGCGATGGACAACTTGCCCTGGTGCCAGCGGTCGCCGACCTCTTGCAACAGCGGCACTGCCACTTCATAGATGAAGGCGCGCCCGCCGAGTCCGACCAGCGCGTCTCCCAGCAAACGCGCCACCGCCACCTGGTCGAAGCGCTCCAGACGCTCGAGGACCCGGCCAATGAAGTCCGTCCGTGGCGCCGAGGCCTGTTGCCCCGTTTGTACCGCCAGTTTCTCCAACTCGGTGCGAGGCAACGCCGCCACGTCGCCGATCGCTCGGCCGGCGCCAACCACGCGCGCCAGGAGGCGGAGGTGAGCGATGTCCGCGGCCGTGTACAAACGCGCCCCGCGGGCTCCACGCACGGGAGCCACCACGCCGTAGCGTTTCTCCCAGGCGCGGATGATGTCGGGTGTCAGTCCCGTCTGGCTGGCCACCGTGCGCAGCGGATAGGCGTCGTGCGGCTTCGTCGGTTCACTGCCCTTTTTCATCGCGTCGCTTCCCGCGTCATGGCAAATTATATAGCAGCCCCCGGATGTGTTGTCAAGTTGTGTCAGGACAATTGCTACCGCGTCGTTGGCCGCCGTTTCCCCTTTCGGGCAGCGGCAGGTAGCGAAGGGTCGTCGCTCTTCCCGAACCGTGCGATATAGGTGGCGCTGTCGAACTTCCGTGAGGTGCTGGCGTACGACATGTAGCGCACGGTGCCGTAGATCGGACGTTCGGGGCCCCAGGCACGGTCGTGTTTGCCGGCAATGGCCCAGGCGATGCCGGCGTAGCCGTTCGGGTCACGCCCGTCGAGTTCGTAGCGGTCGTTCAGTTCCACCGCGATCGCGTAGGCTGCTGCGGCGGACTCGCTCCATTCCAGGATCTTCTTGGCCCAGTACATGCGCAGGTAGCCGTGCATCCAGCCGGTGGCGACCATCTGCCGCTGGGCGGCGTTCCAGAGCGGGTCGTGCGTCTCCGCCTGTTCGAGTTGGCGCGGCGAGTAGCGGTGGGGGCGGGGGTCGTCGCGGTGCGCCGCCAGGGTCCGGACGGCCCAGGGCTCTGCACTGGCCAGGCGGTCGTAGTACGGGTTGAAGCGCACGAAGTTCACCCCCAATTCACGCCGGATGATCAGCTCCTCGAGAAAGGCGTCGCGGTCGGCCGCTGGCGCCGCCGCGTCGCGTACGGCCAGAGCCACCGCGTCCGGGCCGATGTGCCCGAAGTGCAGGTAGGGCGAGAGACGGCTGGTGCCGTCGAATTCCGGACGATTACGCTGGGTGGCATACCCCGTCAGCCGGTCGGACACGAAACGTTGCAAGGCGCGCCGTGCCGCGCCGCTTCCGGCCGGGATACCGGCGACCGGAGCAACGGTGCGGTCGATCGGGAAGCCGTCGAGCATTTCCGGCCCGGGCCGGAGTGTGTGCAGCGACTTTGGAGGCACCCAGGGAAATCGCGGCTGTTGCTGCCGGATCGGCTGGAGAAATCGGTGCAACTGCGCGTGGATCCGTGGACGAAT
Organism: Deltaproteobacteria bacterium; assembly: GCA_017860575.1. Taxonomy (GTDB): domain Bacteria; phylum Desulfobacterota; class Binatia; order HRBIN30; family HRBIN30; genus JAGDMS01. The sequence goes on from JAGDMS010000252.1 coordinate 2,398, forward strand.
GGTGCGCGCGGCATACTGTTCCTTCACCAGCAACCGCGAAGGGACGATCACGTCGGCATCGACCGTCCAGAACGGCACGCGCAGGTTCGAGGCCATGGTCACCCGCGCCCGCTCCGCCGCGCGCAGGGGATTCTCGTCGCTGACCACCATTGCCGGCTCGATTGCATGGCAGAATCGCAACAGGCCGTGGTCCGGATCGTGCCGTAGCACAAATCCGATCCGCCGCCGGGCCAGGTCGTCGGCGATGTCGCCCAGCCCATCGACGACAAAGCGGTAGTGCCGCAGGTTGGCTCCCCGCACGCCGGCGACGAGCTGGAAGAACACCACCAGCGGCTTACCGATGGCGTTCGCCGCGGCGATCGCGATCTCCAACGCCGGATTGTCTGTGCCGCGTTGCGCCCGCTGCATCCAATACACTACTGCGGACCCCTGCAAATTGGGCTCACCGGGCCGCCGAATCGTCACGCGCGGATCCGCCGCGATCTGCTCGAGGGTGGTCCCAATCGCTGTGCTCATAGCCATACTATAGCGCAGAACAGCCGATTGTCAATTTTTGTCAGGCTATTACTTGACACCGCGCTACGCATCAGATACCTTTGCGGTCATCACAGCTACCACACAGGAGGAGTGAGAATGTCTCCATTGGCATTGGTGAGAAAGACAGACGATGTCGAGTCGACGCACGAAGACGCGGCGGAGGCCGGTTTCGACTTGCCGCGGATCGAGCGGGCGGTTCGTGAGATCTTGTTCGCCGTCGGGGAAAACCCGGACCGCGACGGTTTGCGGGACACGCCCCGGCGGGTGGCGCGTGCCTACGCGGAACTACTGGGCGGCTTGCGGCAAGATGCGGAGACCCATTTGCGGAGGGTTTTCGAGCACCGTTCCGACCGGGACGACCTCGTGCTGGTTCGCGACATCGAGTTTTCCAGCATGTGTGAACATCACCTGCTGCCCTTTTACGGCACCGTCGACGTCGCCTATCTGCCCGACAAGGGGCAGGTAGTCGGTCTGAGCAAAATCGCGCGGACGGTGGATGTGTTCGCCAAGCGGCCCCAACTTCAGGAACGTCTGACCGCTGATATCGCCGATGCGATTGCCGGACATCTGCAGGCCCGGGGCGTCGCGGTGGTGGTGCGGGCGGAACACCTGTGCCTGCGGATGCGCGGGGCCAGTAAGCGCGGTGCTGACATGGTCACCACGGGATTTCGTGGCGAGTTCGACCGCAACCGGGCCCTCCGCAGCGAAGCCCTCTCCCTGCTGCGCCCGCACGGCGGCGCATGAAAATCCGCTGGCCTCATCGATGACGTTTTCCCGCACCCCAAATGGAAAGTGTGACTCGTTTGGGATTTCTTTACGGGCTGTTCCTTCGCCCGTAACTATACCTAGGGTCCTATTCTAATATCAAAATGGAATTCCCGGAACCATGAACCATCCTAATTGACGTTTTTAAGAATGGGAAAACCCTTCCCCCAATAGCATTCCCTCTTTCTCGTTCTCAGGAACAAATCGCCATTTGCGCTTTACTTGCGTGGGTTGGAGTTTGGCGCGTTTGTTGAAACGGCTGAACCCATCGTAGGTCTAGGCAAAGTTGGCGGCATGACAGTTGGGTGCAAAACGTTGAGAACCAGGTCGTCTGGCTTCAACCGTCATATTTATAGCTGCGCCTGTCGGATCGTGCCGTGTAAGGGGATGATACCCCGGGAAGGGAGGAGCTATGCGTACCAGGTTTAATCCGTACCGGCTAATGGCGGTGGGGTTGTTATCGGCAACCCTGGCCTTGGCCGGCTGCAGTGGGGACGATGGAGAAAATGGAGCGCCAGGGGCGACGGGCCCGACGGGCGCGGCAGGTGCGCCAGGACCGACCGGCGCTAAGGGGGCAACCGGTGTGAACGGTGCGACCGGTGCGACCGGCCCGGCTGGTAGCACGGCAGCAAATGAAGCCTGCGTCGTCTGCCACGGCCCGGGCCGCGTAGCTGACATTGCCGCGGTGCATCCGGGACTGCAGGACGTCGCCGATGCACAGGCCAGCATTACCTCTGTGGCGGTTGCGGTTGACACCCCCAATCAGAAGGCGACCGTGACGGTCGATTTCAAGGCGACGGATCCAAACGGTAACTATATCCCGCAACTTGGGGCAAAGAACCCGACGAATACCAACCTTTGGTACATCCGGTTCGCGCTTGCATGGCTGGAGCCGGCGGCTACTGGCACCGGGGACCCCGACCTCTGGTCCAACGTAGTCGTCCCCGCTAGCCCAGGTCCCCCCCCTGTGTCCGCTGTCAATACCACCGGCGAGCGGACATACGCCAACCTGACCGACAACAAGGATGGCACGTACAGGTACGTGTTCGCCACCAACATGTACCCGCTCTACAGCACCGCCAGTAACCTCGACCTGACGCACAGACTCTTGCTGATCATCTCCGACACGGTCACCACCGACAATGTTGTGGTAGTGCCGCGGGCGGTGAACGTGGTCTACGACTTCGTGCCGTCCGGTAAGGCCATCACGACGACCCGCAACATCGTCACCACCGACGCCTGCAACGAGTGCCACGGCCGGCTGGGTAGCCCGCTGGGTGCTGCCAGTTTCCATGGCGGCAGCCGATATCTGGCCGAGGGCTGCGAGGTGTGCCACACCGATACGCTCGGAACCAACGGCGATGGCGAAGCGATGTCGTTCTTCCACAAGATCCACGCGGCCAATTACAATAGTGAACGAAACGCACAGAAGTGCTCGAACGATCTGACGAAGAGCTGCACAGCTGATGCGGATTGCGGAACGGGGTACCACTGCCTGGCTACGCTCGGTGACTACGCCGAGGTGACGTATCCGCAGCCCCTGCAGGACTGCATGAAGTGTCACAAGGGCGACCCGGACGGCGATAACTGGAAGATGCAGCCGTCGATGAGGGCATGCGGCTCCTGCCACAACACGGTCAACTTCGCCACCGGCGCGAACCACAGCGTAGGTATATCGCAGACCAACAACGCGCAGTGCGCAGTCTGCCATCCACCGACCGGCGGGGCCACGGCGGTAGCAACGGTCCACCTGACCGAGAACGCCACGCCGAACAACCCCGACGTTCCGGCGGGTCTGGCCAACTTCCAGTACGAGATCAAGGAAGTCACGGCGGAGCCGAACGGATCGCCGAAGGTCACCTTCCGCATCCTGAAGGCGGTTCCACCGGCGGCGGCTGCCCCGGTCACCTTCAACGCCCCGAGCAGTCCGGTGATGCTGCCCGGCTTCACGGGTTCTCCGAGCTTCCTGGTTGCCTACGCGAAGTCGCAGGACGGCGTCACGAAACCGGCGGACTACAACCAGCTCGGAAAATCGGCGGCACAACCTGCCAGCGTGACGATTCAGAGCATTTGGAACGGGACCCAGGGGACGTTGACCGGCCCCGATACCGAAGGGTACTACGTCGCGGTCATCAACGGCAGCAACAACGCGGGACGCTTCCCCGCCGGGGCCATCATGCGGGCCGTGTCGTTGCAGGGGTACTTCACGCAGGATGTTGACGGCAACCTGATTACCACGACCGACGACGTTGCCCGCCATACCATCTCGGTGGTGAAGAATGTGACCACGGATGACCCTCGGCGCGTTGTCGTCGATCCGGCCAAGTGCGCCAACTGTCACGAGTGGTTCGAGGGGCACGGCGGCAACCGCGTGTACGAGACCCAGGTGTGCGTGATCTGCCACAACCCCAACCTGAGCAGTAGCGGCCGCGGTTCCGATCCGGCCAACTCGACCGTTGCCACCAAGGCGGCGCTCCAGGCTGCCGGCTACGATCCGAACAACCCGCTGACCTGGCCGGAAGCGACCAACAACTTCAAGGACATGATCCACGGCATTCATGCTTCCGCCCTGCGGACCTTCGATTATGAATTTGTCCGCAACCGCGGCACGAGTGGTAACTTCTACTACGACTTTGCCGAGGTGACCTTCCCGGGCATCCCCAGCAACTGCGAGACCTGTCACAAGCCGGGGACCTACGATGCTGACCTGCCGGCGGGTGTCCTCCTGACCACCGACCGCACCACCGGCGTGGCGGACGGGCAAGACCCGACGACAGCGGCGGTCAATACGGCGCGCGGCACCGTGCCGAATGCCACCGACTGGGTGAACAGCCCAACGGTGGGAGCCTGCTTCATGTGCCACGACAGCAACGAAGCTGCAGCCCACTTCGGGCAGATGGGCGGTGTGATCGACGCCAACCGCTCCGCCGCACTCGGGAAGTAACCGCGTCAACCCTCAGCGGTTCATCGTCTTGGCGATGAACCGCTGAGGCCATTCTCAACCCTGCAAGGCCTCGGCAACCCCCGAGGCCTTGCAGGGCCGATGCAACCAACGCTCCCGGCACCCTGCTGGGAGCGTTGGCATTTCTGCCTCCGCTCTTGAAACTGCTTTCTCCCGAGACCATCGCTTTTCCGTAGCCGCAGGCTTCAGAGGCTGTTCCAAAACCCCTGCTGTAGGCACGGAGGCCTGCAGCCACCGACGAATTCTTCGAGTGTTCCTCATGATCAGCGGCAGGAGCCCTCCGTAGCTGCCGGAGTTTTGAGACGGCTTCTTCAGCCTGCGCTGCCCACGCAAAAGAGCCGGTGACTATCGGAATACCTTGAGCTCGCTTGCCGCCAACGCATCCGGTTGCGTCTCAGCTTCTCACGCTTGGGAACGAATGCGCCGTGTTTTGTTCTCACTTATGCGACATCCATTCGCGCACTGCTTGTCTCTCGGTCCGCTGCGGCTTGGCGCGGTTGTTGTTTCACGGACACGCGGATGTTCAGGTCGACGTACTGTCGCGGCTTTGGCGTGTTTGCACAGAACGCGGTCAGGGCCGGCATGCTCCGTTAAACCCTAACCGAAGGAGGAACTGCTGATGGCAAGGCGTTATGGATTGCACCGCTTGCTGGCCGTGGGGCTGTTGTCCGCTGCCCTGGCACTGGCCGGCTGCAGTGGTGATGATGGCGAGAATGGCGCTCCGGGCGCCACCGGTCCAACCGGACCGGCAGGCTCCGCGGG
>JAGDMS010000547.1 GCA_017860575.1 Deltaproteobacteria bacterium
TCGACGTCGACCTGGACGGAGCCATACGGCGGCTCGTTCTTCATGAGCAAATCGAAAAAGAGCCTGTCTTCGGTGAAGCGCAGGGCAGTGGGGTTGCCGTTCTCGTCCAGGTAGCTACCAGCGAAATGCCACGGAATCGAGGCGTTCTGCGGCCACCCTCCCACACCGAGGGCGAAGTGATAGTTGTCCATGCCGGGAACAAAGGGTGAATCGCCCGTCGGGTCGTCGATCGCGAGCTGGCCTATCGCCCACATGAACCGGTTGTCCCAGGAGTAGGCGCCGCTCTTCATCATGGCGCGGACTCCGTCGAGGTAGGCACACTGGCCCGCCTGGTAGCCAGGGCTGTCGAACTTGATGCCGTAGTCGACAGGAATGATCCCCTTCACATTGCGGAACTTCACAGGCGGGACCACTCACCCCTGATCCAGCGCGCGAGCGTCAAGGCAATCTGTGCATCCTCGACGTCGCGTTGGACACCCCACTTCCTCATGAAGCCGAAGTCCGTGGTGTCCTCGGGGACCATCGCCCACCGGTAGTCCATGCCCCACACGTCGACGTTGTTCTTTGCGAGGTAGATCGCGATAGCGCGGTCCCGTGCCGGCACGTCGGAGATCCGTGGCGTAAGGTAGAGCCCGTTGAAGTAGGTGGGAGCCCCTGGGAAGAACATCACGGCCTGTACGAGTTTTGCCGGCTCGTTCGGGCGATCTTCCCTGACGACCCGGTGGAGCCTGATCACATCATGGGGACCCGGTCCCAGGCGGACGTCCCAGGTGTAGTGAGCAACGTCGCCCCCCAGCGCTTCCCGCTGCGGAGTTGTGGCCGACACCTGGACGGCCAGTTGAGCGGTGGCGGGGATCGTTATCCTGCCCTGCGCGGAGGCAGCCGCCGCCGACGCGAATGAGAGAACGAGCATGGCGAACCAACGTGCAATGGCGCTCATCTCAAACCCCCTTGGGGGCGCTTTCTGCTGCCAGAGTGCGCGCCCTCTGTGGACTCTTCTTAAACTCGCTATTGCTGCTACCAAATACGTTCGGGCGCAATTCGGGGTTATGCCTAACTGGGGCATCCTGTCGGCGGTCATTGCGCGGCCATTGGACGGGCGATTCGGCTCATCGTATTTCGCGCAGCCGTTTCTCGATGTCGATTCCGGGCCGCACCGTATAGAAGGGCGAGCGCGAGCGGGTCGACAGCGGCCTCGCCGTGCACGGCATCAATCATCGCGGCCAAGTGGAGCAGCGTCCAGCGGTCGCAGCGGACCCAGCAGCACGCAAGCTGGTGGCCATGCTCATGCAGCCCAGCAATGCTACCCAGATCGATCACGGTACAACGCTACGTGGTGGCGGGGCTCATGGCGCGAGCTTGCACCTGTCTCTCCGATAGCGGGAGGGGTCTCACGCTGGCCGCCTCGAATGCCAAACACCGCGCGGCCGTTGCGTTCCCATAAGCCGCCACAAAAAGGCACCGGACGTCACCCTGCCTATTCCAGTCCACCCCTCGTGGGTAGTCCCGCTGGAGCCCGGAATCCTTCAGGCTTCTCTCGTGTTCGACTGACGGGGCAGGGGAGGGTTTCGGTCCGATTACTGGCGGAATAAGAACAGGCGATAACGTACCACTTGTACGTATCGCGAGTGTCTGAGGCTGGCGAGAGAAGTCCGTACAAGCGCCGGGCGCTGATCGAGCGGGGCATGGACAGCGATCTCGCAAGACGCAGTCAATCAATTTAGGGAAGGGGAGATCAATCATGCGTCGAATTCGCAGTTCCGTGCTTCAGTTATCGGTTATTGCACTTCTCGCGGTCTCGGGTCTGGCCGTCAACTCGGTGGCGAGGGCGGCGTGTACCGGGGCCAGCAATACCTGCTTTGGGACAAACGTGCTCGTGAACAATACGACGGGCAAGGACAACACCGGAATCGGTCATTTCGCGCTAAGTAAGAACATCTGGGGCGGGGGGAACACCGCCAGCGGCAAGTCGGCGCTCCAGTACAACACAACCGGCCGGAGCAACACCGCCAGCGGCTTTAACGCGCTCCGGAATAACACCACCGGTATCTACAACACCGCGAACGGCGATTCCGCCCTCAGCGTAGCCACGACCGGTTACCGAAATGTGGCCCTCGGCTGGGCGGCGGGTAATGCGGTGACGACCGGCAGTGACAACATCATCATCGGCGGAGGTAACCAAGGGCTGGCCGCGGATGCTGGCGTCATTCGTATAGGGGCAAGCGTCTACCAGAAGAGGACTTTCATCGCGGGCATCCGTGCTGTCACAACCGGCTTGGCCGACGCAGTGCCGGTATTGATCGACTCCAAGGGGCAACTTGGCACGATCAGGTCGTCTCGCCGCTTCAAGGAAGACATCCAGCCGATGGGCAGCGTGAGCGAGCGGCTGTTTGCCCTGCGCCCGGTCACGTTCCGCTACAAGCAGGCGTATGAGGACGGCAGCAAGCCCGTTCAGTACGGCTTGGTCGCCGAGGAAGTCGCCGAGGTGTTCCCCGAGCTGGTCGTCCACGGCAAGGACGGCAAGCCCGAGACGGTCGCGTATCACGTCCTCGCGACGCTGCTGCTGAACGAGTTGCAGAAGGAGCATCGGGTGGTCGAGGCGCTGCGGCAGGATGACGAAGTTCAGGCTGCCCGCATGGCCGCGCTGGAGCAGCAGGTCGCTGTGCTTGCTCAGGCGGTTGAGCGGGCCGGCAAGAGCCGGGTGGTTGCCTCGACTCGGTAGCTGACCGACTTGAACCTCTATACAGACGCCCCGGCCCCGCGCCGGGGTTCCCTTGTTTGGGGATGTCTGTTTCCGGCCAGAAGCGGACCTCGACGTTATTACTACGGATCACTACTTGAACTCGGTCTCGGAGTACCAGACAGCGCCGCTCGTTGTCCCCGCTACAAGGCGGGAATGA
>JAGDMS010000548.1 GCA_017860575.1 Deltaproteobacteria bacterium
GCTCGCGTCCCGCATGAGCGCATGGAAATCGAGCGTTCCCGTCACCCCAGCCGGCTGGCGGTGGTCACCTATCAGCAGGATGTGTTCGAGCGACGTGAGCGCGGGTCGGATTGCGGCTATCTTCTTTTCGAAGAGCGCCCGCGTGGTAACGAGCACCTTGGCCTGGCCGATGTCGATGCGCGCCCGCACGGGTTCGGGCCCGAAGGCCGAGTACAACGGACAGAACACACTTCGGTTTTTCAAGGTCCCCAACGCCGTGACGTATAATTCGGGGATCCGCCCGGCGAGGACATACACACGATCGCCCTTGGCGACGCCGAGTTGGCGGAGCACGTTCGCAAACCGATTGGTCAGCTCGGACAGATGCGCGTAGCTGTAATCGAGAATCTCCCCATTCTTGCCCAGCCAGCGGAGGGCGAGTTGATTGCGGCGAGCGCCCAAGGCATGCCGATCCACCGCCTCGTGCGCCAGGTTGAGCCCCTGCGCCTCCGGGAGACCGTCGAGGGCACGGCTGGCCTGCTCCCAGGAGAACGCCGCACGCACCTCGGCGTAGTTTCCAAGGTTTGGTGCGACCCGGAATTGGGTTGGCGACTTGATGATCCGACGCTGGGTCTCCAGCATCAAACGCCCCTTTGCCGCTGGATCAGTTCCTCCCCGACTGCTGGCCGCGTCAGAGGAATGCCGCTCCGGCGGGGAAGCCGGCTCGAACCGCTGGCCCGCTCAAGCAGCCATCCCCCACTTGAAGAAACAACCGTGCCAACCGGATCGGATAGACAGCGGCGTCGAACCGTCGCCAGGTCAGGCAACCTCGGCACCGAAGAATGGGAGCCCCACCGGGCTGTTTCCTAGAGTCGGGAAACGAAGTTGGCACGGTCAGGCCGCGAAGGGAGATCGCTTGGAGACAACGACGCCCAACGACGCTTGGCACCTCTGTTGCTCTGAGAAACCAGTTGCCAAGGTCCCATAACCTTCCGCCAAGGGACGCGGACGTCGGATGTGCAGCTATCGCTGCATGGGACTCGTGGAGTGCAAGGAGAGTGCGGTGAACATTTCAACGCAAGCAGTTCCCGAAGCGCTCCTGTACCTGAAGCAAGCGGACGGGACCGTTGTCTGCCAGCTCTGTGCCCACCGGTGCGTCATCCGACCGGGACGGCGCGGGATCTGCTGGGTGCGGGAGAACCAGGCGGGCACCCTGGTGACGCTCGTCAATGACCGTGTCATCGGCGCCAACATTGACCCGATCGAGAAAAAACCGTTCTTCCACTTTCTACCGGGAAGTCTTGCGTACTCCATCTCCACCGTCGGCTGCAACTTCCACTGCCTGTTCTGCCAGAACTGGGAGATCTCGCAATGGCCGCGCGAACACTCGGGTCGGCCACCGGGCACGCCGACGACGCCAGCGGAAATCGTTACGGCCGCACGCACCACCGGCTGCCGGTCAATCGCCTACACCTACACGGAACCAACGATTTTCTTTGAGCTGGCCCTGAACACGTGCCGTCTCGCAGCCGATGCCGGGCTCAAGAACGTCTTTGTGACCAACGGCTACATGACACCGGAGGCCCTCGACCTGATCGCCCCGGTCCTGCACGCGGCCAACGTCGACTTGAAGGCCTTTAGCGACCAGTACTATCGCAAGGTCTGCGGTGCCACCCTGGGCCCGGTCCTCGACATGATCCAGCGGATGCGGGGACACAACATCTGGGTGGAGGTCACGACGCTGATTGTCCCCGGCCGAAACGATGCCGATGAAGAACTACGCGCACTGGCGCAGTGGCTTGTCTCGGTGGATCGCGACATCCCGTGGCACGTCTCCGCGTTCTACCCGACGTACAAGATGCTGGACGTCCCACCCACTTCCGTAGACAGGCTCTTTCGTGCGGCTGCTATCGGGAAAGAAGCCGGGCTACATTTCATCTACATCGGTAATGCGCCCGGGGAACAGTGGGAAGACACCAGCTGCCCGGGCTGCGGCCGGCGACTCATCCGCCGCCGCGGGTTTACCGTCTTGCACCGAACCCTCAGCGACGGGCATTGCCCTGACTGCCGCACCGCCATCGCCGGCGTCTGGTGAACAGGCCCGGCGGTTCGGAGTCCACCCGCCTTAGCCGTGGTGTTTTCGCACCAGGCGGACAGTGCTCGCCTGCGGTCCCTTTTCTCCGTCCTCCTCCACAAACTGCACTTCGTCGCCGATCTCCAGTCGCTCAAAACCGCCGTTCAGCACGCTATTTTGGTGAAAATAAATCTCGTGGCCTTCCGGGGTGCTGATGAAGCCGTAGCCCTCGGCGGGAAACAGCTTGGACACCCGGGAGACGGGAGATTCCTCGTGAATCTTGATGTCGCCACGCTGGCGCCTGGCATAATTGGCCAACCGCCGCTGCGTCGCATCGAAGGCATCCCGGATTGCCACGTACACATCTTCATGAGCGTGGTGATCGACGGGCTCGCGGCTCACCACCAGCTCGCCCTGCGGCACCGTTACATCGACACGAACATGGTACAGCTTACCCTGATGATGACGCCGATGCGGGGCCTCGACAACCACGCGGCAGCTCATGATGCGGTCGTAGTACCGATCGAGTTTGGTGGCCCGCTCACGGATCTTTGCTTCGACAGCCGCAGACGGTTCCATGTCTCGGAAGCTGATTTGCAGTGGCATTTGCATCTGTAACTCCAATCCCTTCGT
>JAGDMS010000253.1 GCA_017860575.1 Deltaproteobacteria bacterium
AGATCGAGCGCAAAGACATCCGCATCGGCGACACCGTGCTCATCGAGCGAGCTGGGGATGTCATCCCGTCCGTCGTCAAGGTCGTGGTCGAGAAGCGCTCCGGCCGCGAGCGGAAATTCCACATGCCGAAGACCTGCCCGGCATGCGGGAGCGACGTGGTGCGCGAAGCCGACGCGGCAGCCTTCCGGTGCATCGGAATGGGCTGTCCGGCCCAGTTGCGCGAACGGATCCGTCACTTCGGGTCCAAGCACGGGCTCGACATCGATGGCCTGGGCGAGAAGTTGGTGGCGCAGTTGGTGGACAAGGCCTGGGTCCAGGACGTGGCAGACCTTTACGACCTGACAAAGGATCAACTCGTCAGTCTGGAGCGTTTTGGCGACAAGTCGGCACAGAATCTGTGCGACGCGATTACCGGCAGCAAGCGCGCCACGTTGGCGCGGCTGCTTTACGGCTTGGGCATCCCGCAGGTTGGGGAGCACATGGCCGCCGTGCTGGCAGAGCATTTTGGCAACGTCGAGGCGCTGCAGGATGCCAGCGAAGCGGAGTTGCTGACCATTCGCGAGGTCGGTCCCGAAACCGCCAGAGCGATCCGGACATTCTTCCAGTTACCGCAAAACCGCTCGGTCCTTGATCGTCTCAAGCGGGCCGGCGTGAACCCCACGGCGGAACGCCGCCGGCGCGCGGGGACCTTGGCAGGAAAGACTTTCGTGCTGACCGGCGTCTTGTCCGCTCCCCGCGACGAGGTCGCCCAAGAAATCCTGGCGCATGGCGGTCGCATCAGCGGCTCGGTGAGCAAGAAGACGGACTACGTCGTGGTCGGCGCCAACCCCGGATCCAAGCTCGACAAGGCCCGTGAACTCGGGATTCCCACCGTCGACGAGCCCGGTCTGCGCCGGCTGATCGAGACGGAAACCACGCCGACGCACCGATGAATCAACAAGGTACTGAGCACGCGCGCCTGGCGCTACGCGTGAAGGGACGCGTGCAGGGCGTTGGGTTCCGGTTCGCGACACGGGATGAGGCCGGCCGGCTCGCCCTGGGCGGCTGGGTGCGCAATACCGCAGATGGTGATGTCGAGGTGGTCGCCGAGGGCCCCACAGCGCGCCTCCAGCGCCTGGCCAGGTGGTGCCACGTCGGCCCGCCCGGCGCGTTGGTGACCCACGTCGACGAGCAATGGCTGTCGTATGCGGGGGAGTTCGACTCCTTCCGAATCCGGCGCTGATCGTGGGTGTGCGGCAAACCAGCGCCGGGGCTCAGTCGTGCCCCATGCGCAGCCCCATCTGGTACACCGCGCGGCGCGAAAGCCCCTGCTCCCGCGCCAGCGTGCGGGCGATCTCCTTCAGACTTTTTCCCTCGCCGCGCAACCGATCGATCGCCGCGGCCAGACCCTCGGCTGCAGCCGCGGCGGGCTTGCCGTCCCCACCGCCAATCAACAGGGTCACCTCACCTGGCAGTGGCCGGTCGCCGAGGCGCTGCCGCAGTTGGGCGGCGATTTCGTCGGCGCTGCCACGTAGGGTCTCCTCGAACACTTTCGTGAGCTCACGCACCACCACGACGGGTCGCCGTCCGAGTACCTCCTGTACGTCCTGTAGGCATGCGAGCAAGCGCCTGGCGGCTTCGTAAAGCACCACTGTCCGCCGCTCCGGCACCAGCCCCGTCAAAAATGCGCGCCGCGCGGTCTGACGCGCGGGCACGAATCCGTCGAAGACAAACCCGTCCGTCGGCAAGCCTGCGATGCTCAATGCGGCGGCCACCGCCGACGGCCCGGGGATGGCTTCGACCCGCAGGCCCGCCGCAATCGCCGCCCGGACCAGATGATAGCCCGGGTCCGCGATCCCCGGCGTACCCGCATCGGAAATAAGGGCGATGGACTTCCCGTGCTTCAACTGCTCGACCAACCGCGGCGCCTGCTGTCGCTCGCTCCAATCATGATAGCTGGTCAACGGGGTACTGATACCGTAGTGCGCCAGCAGCTTGCGGCTGTGGCGGGTGTCCTCGGCCGCAATCAGATCCGCCTGCCGCAAGATGCGCAGCGCTCGCAGGGTGATATCTTCCAGATTCCCGAGGGGTGTTGCCACCACGTAAAGCGTACCAGCCGCAACCATGGATTGACGGTTCCCCCAACGTCCGTTGGCGGCTCCGAAACCGCCCTCACCGGCCCCAATCGCGGGCGTAGCGGAAGTCCCGATCGATCGTCCGCAAGGACACTTTGGCGATCACCGGCAGGCGCCGTTTGAATTGCGAGTTGCGCACCAGCGTGCCCACACGGGCAACGAAAGACTCAGCGAAGTCCGCGGCGTACAGCTCCGCCCGGGAGTATCGCAGGTCGACCATCGCATAGAGCAACTGGTCCACTTCCCGATAGCCAAAGCCCAGTTCGGCTTCGTCCGTCTGGCCCGCCCATAAGTCGGCCGATGGTTGCTTGCGGATGATGTCCTCGGGAACGCCAATCTCTTCCGCCAGCGCCCAGACTTGCGTTTTGTACAGATCCCCAAGCGGGTTGAGGGCCGACGCCATATCCCCGTACAGGGTACCATAGCCGAGCAGCAACTCGGTCTTGTTGCTCGTCCCCAAAACGAGCGCCTTCCACCGCGCCGAGTGATCGTAGAGGATCGTCATGCGCTCGCGGGCCATTTTGTTACCGCGCCTTAGCGCATCGGCATCCGGGAAGCGTTCGAAATACGCATCGATCTGCGGTGAAATGTCCACGCAAAGCGAAACGATTCCCGTCCGCGCGCATATCAGGTCAGCATGCAGCAGACTCTCCTGGCTCGACGTCCGGTACGGCATCTTGATGGCCAGGACACTCGCGGGCCCCAAAGCCTCCGCGGCAAGCATGGCACTGACAGCGGAGTCCACGCCGCCGGAAAGGCCAACGACCACACGGTCGACACCCACCTTGCACACCTCGTTGCGGATGAACTTTGTGAGGACGCGGCGCAAGAGCGGCGGATTGGTCGGCAGCGACGGCCGTTGCCGCCGTGCGCCCCTGACCTCGGAGTTGTCGGTGCCCGCGGTCATGCCCGGTCCGATTTCACCGGCAACCGTTTCCGGGACGCCGCACGCGGGCGCCGCAGTTCCCGAGGCGGGGCCCCAGCCGGAACCAGACCCGGCAGCGAACGCTCCCCACGGCCGCGAATGCGCATCAGTTCATTGATCGTCAGGTCGATGTTCTCGTCACGCAAAAGCGGCGAGATGACACGCTGACGCCGGGCATGCTTGAGATTCACCTCACCAACGACCAGGTCCTCTTCGTAATACAGGCCTTTGCTCACCCGCACACCGGTCGGGTCGACGATTTCCGAACCGCCCCAGAAGCCGACCCCGTCCTCGAATCCGACACGGTTCGCGTAGACGATGAACAGTGCGAATGTTTGCGCATACATCGCGTTGATCAACTCCCAGTAGCGGGCGTTGTCATCTTGTTCGCGTTCGTCGCTGATCCCGCGCATCGGGCTTGCCGACGGACACAGTACCATGAGCGCTCCGTCAAGAGCGGCAATGCACGCCGTCGACGGGTGCCAGAGATCTTCACAGATTAGGATGGCACAGCGCCCAAATTTCGATTCGAAACTGCGGATGCGGTCACCGCGCGCCAGGTAGCGGCCTTCGTCGAAGAGTCCGTACGTCGGCAGGTACGCCTTACGGTGCACGTGGACGATTCTCCCGTCCTCGAAATAGACGGCGCTATTGTAGAAACGGTAGTCGCTCGTCTCTTCCACCAGGCCGGCGACGAGGCCGCCGTTCCGGCTCAAGGCGGCAAGCCGCTGCACTTCAGGCGCATCCAGTCGCAGTGCCACGGTGGACACCATGTCCTTAAGAAAGTAGCCGGTGACGGAGAGTTCCGGAAAGACGACGAGATCGGCCCCTAGTCCCCGTGCCGCCCGCATCCGCTCCTCGTAAAGGTCCACGTTCGCCTCGAGGTCCCCAAGCCGTGGGCTGATCTGGGCAATCGCAACCGTAAACTGTCCCGTCGCCATCTCCGCGAGTATTCACAACCATCGCCCCAAAGACAAGGCGGCGACCAACCCATCCCTCGGTTGACTTGACCACACCTGTCACAGCGGCGGCATGCCGCTCTAATCGGGATCGGGAATCTGCCGCCTTTGAGGCACGTGTACTCTCGGAACCGTTTCCAGCGACCCAACGCCTCTGGCGGACGCCGCGGGAGTGCGGGCGGGGAGCGGGTCTCCCAGAGCGATGGTCTGAAGCCGTGCGTCCCTAGCAATCGCCGTCGAATGCTTCGAGGGCACGTTCCACGCGCGATCGAATACGGCGGAGCAAGCGCTCCAGGTGCTGGCGTTCCTCGCACGGCAGCGAGGGAATGTCGAGCGTGCGCACCGTGCGACCCAGTCGTCGGGCCAGTCGCGCCAGATCACGCAGGGTGCTCCCCGCAACGCTGGAACCGGCGGCCTCGGCACGGAATTTTTGCACCGACAACTTGCGCAACCGGACCATGCGCCACAGCATCGCCTGGCGCTCCGGGGACTCCGCCCGCGCGAGTTGAATGAGAATCTCGCGTGAGACAGCCGGCTCGGCATGACACCAGGCCTTTATCTCCTCCGGCAACCGGCACAGCACCAATGTATTGCTGACATACGGCCGGCTCTTCCCGACCATCTCCGCGAGTTGCTCATGGGTGTAGCCAAACCGGTCAATCAGGTGCCCGAGGCCTTCGGCTTCTTCGATCGGCGTCAGGTCCGCGCGTTGGAGATTCTCGATCATCGCGACCTCGAGGGGATCGTCGCTGCGGATCAGTGCCGGGACCGAGTCCAAGCCCGCCAGTTGGGCGGCCCGCCAACGGCGCTCTCCCGCCATCAACATGTACCCGTCGCCATCGGGGGTAACGACGAGCGGTTGGAGCAGTCCGCGCGCCTTTATCGATGCCGCCAATTCCGCCAGTGCATTGGGATCAAAGTGCCGCCGCGGCTGTCGGGGATTGGGCCGGATAGACGTCAGCGTAAGCGCCGCCAGGACCGTCCGGTTTCCCGTCCGAATCCGACCGGCCACGGCGAGCGATCGTACCTGTGCCCTCTCGTTCATGTTCGCCAAGCCCCCTTATCATAAGGGGAATCGCCACAGATTACCAGGAAGCGGCAGCGCCCGGCACCCCTTGAACAGTTGGTGTTCGTGCCTAATTTTTCGGTGGATAGAAAGGAGGTGAACATGATGAAAGCCCTAGCACCATGGAAACCGTTCAGAGAGTTATCCACGCTGCACCGCGACATCGACGAGCTGTTCAACCGGTTCTTCGGGCCCGAGGAGGAATGGCTCCCCACCACGTGGCGGAGCACGGCGTTTCCGAGCATGCCGACGATTGAAAGCTTCGTACGCGACGGTGAGTTGATTCTGCGGGCCGACCTTCCTGGAATCGATCCAAAGGGAGTAGAGTTGGCCGTGGAAGGTCATCGGCTCATGCTGCGCGGCGAACGCAAGGCGAAGGAGGAGCGCAAGGAAAAAGACTACCTCTATCGGGAAGTTGCGTACGGTCGATTCGAGCGCGCGGTGGAGTTGCCCGAAGGCGTGGACACGGACTCGATCAAAGCCACCTATCATGACGGCGTCCTGGAGGTTACGATGAAGGCGCCGAAAGAGATGGCCGCCAAGAAAGTGCCCATCACGGTGCACTGAGTCCGAGGGCTTGCTGTCGCCCCGAGCCCGCTCGGGGCGACAGGTTTTTGTGACCTTGGTTTCGCCATGCCGATGTGCTTTCTTGAAACGCGATGGATCGCGTTTTGCTCAGATTATGGTCTATCCCACTGATTGGGATACCCTTTCGTTCGGTTAACCCCGCTTGCTGAATATGGTCCTAAGTTCCAAGACCCGCTACGCCGGACTCATCCTGTTGCTGGTCGCCTTTGGGGGGCGGGCCTGGGCAGATGGGTGGACGGAGGAAATGTTCACCGAAAAACCGAGCGTGGCACGACCGTTTGTCGCTGTCGCCAGCCGCGATCCACGGCGTGCGCATAGTGTGATCGGAGCGTCGAGGTTCTACCAGGTGCAGAAGAACGACACCTTGCTCGACATCGCCCGGTACTACGATCTGGGCTACAATGAGTTGGAAGACGCCAACCCGGGGCTGGACCCGTGGATTCCTGCGCCAGGCCAAATGATTCTGCTCCCCACGTCGTGGGCACTCCCGGACGCGGAGTACCACGGTGTCGTCGTAAACATCCCCGAAATGCGTCTCTACTTCTTTCGGCGAGGGGCCGAGGGAACGGTAATCGTCACCACCTATCCGGTCGGTCTGGGGCGCGATGATTGGCGCACGCCACAGGGTAAGTTCCGCATCCGGGGAAAAACCGTCAATCCACGGTGGGTCCTGCCGGAATCGATCAAAGCGGAGCACCGGCGCGACGGTAAGCCGGCGCCCGACTTCATTGCTGGGGGCGATCCCGAGAATCCGTTGGGCAAGTATCGCTTCGAACTCACCCTGCCGCTGTACGGAATTCACGGGACCGACATCCCCTGGGGAGTGGGCATGCAGGTGAGCCACGGCTGCGTCCGCCTGTATCCCGAGGACATTGAGCGCTTGTTTCCGTTGGTACCGGTGGGGACCCCGGGCGAATTCATCTATCAACCCGTCAAGGTCGGCATCCGCGACGGCCATGTCTTCGTCGAGGTACACAAGGACATTTATGCACTGACACCGGGACCATATCGCGAAGCGCTGCGCTTGATCGACAAGCTCGACCTGCGGTCGCTTGTCGACCTGGAACGTGTGCAGCGCGCGGTCACCGAACAGTCCGGGGTGGTCATGGATGTGACCCGCGACGCGGAAGAAGACCTGAAGGACGAGGTCGTACGATCGCCCGTGCGTCCACAGCGCCCGGAGGGCGATTCCGTGGTGGACTCGAGCAGAATCGAGGAGCGCTAGCCGCGGAGGCGGCGCCGCGGGGCCACCACCGCTCAGCCGCCCCAGGAATTCCCGACGCAGAAGCACAGCGAGGCCGCCGTCGGGTCGTTGCTGCGGACGAGTTCGCAGTCGGCTTGCGCGCGGAACACTTGACCGCGCATGTCGCTCACACTCACGACGCGCCGTGTCGGCGGCACGGTTTGCGGACGCGGGAAGTTGACATAGCCCCACACGCTGCAGGGAATCACGCTGGCAAGGCGCTGGCGGGCGACCGCGTTCTCCTCCGCAAGTCCACGATTCTCCTCGACCAGTTGCGCCAGGCGTCTTTCCAACTCCGCAGTCCGCTCGGCGTCTTCCTCCTGAGTTTTATACAGCGCTTCGAGCTGGGTGGCGAGACGCTCACTTTCGTCGCGCAGCACCGCATTCTCCTCGTGCAGCAATCGCGTCCGCTCCTGAGCCTTTTCGCGACCGGCCCGGGCAATCTCCAAGGCGTGAAGCAAATCTTTGGTCTCCCAGCGATGGT
>JAGDMS010000073.1 GCA_017860575.1 Deltaproteobacteria bacterium
CGCACGCCTCACCTCTGACGGCACCCGACGCTCCGGAATGCGGGGTGCTGGAGGCTCCCGCTTTGCCGGCGCGGGAACCTGCGGCTCGATCCGGGGCTCAGGCTGTGCACCGGGCTGCACACGTTCCCCGAAACGTCGAGGCATGGAAGGGGGAACTCGTTCGGTTGCACCTTCCTGACCAAACGGGGGTCGTGGAGACACCACCGCCGCATTCGGCCGCCGCGGAGCGTCGACGACATGCGGTGCTGGGGCGGTCACTCGCGGTTGCACGCTCAAACCTTGCTGCCGCAGATCGGCTCTGGGGTCGTGGGGGGCGCGTGTCGCGACTACTCTCCGCTTCAAGACCTCTTCAGGAGGCTGAGTCGCACGCCCCGCCGTCGGTACGAGGCTGTCAGCTACCGGCCTGACGGGTAGGGGGCCGCGCACGGGTTCCAAATTTCTGACGTCCGCATCGCGTAACCGGACGTGATCGGGGCGGCCGTGTCCGAAACGTTCCTGTCGCGCGGCGACGACACCGTCACGAACGCGGGTGTTCGTATACGTTATATGAGTGACGTCGACCACGGTGGTCTTGCTGATCACGATATTGTTGACGACTCGCGGACCACCCCATCCGCCCCACCATGGCCGGCCGACAAAGCCATGGTGGCCCCACCACGGGATGCAGGGCTCACCCCAGCCGAGCGGTACCCAGCTTATTGCCGGCACCCCGACCCCGATGCTGACGCCCCAGTGGTTGCCGCTGAAAAACGCCACGAGTGCGGGTGCGTACACCGGCGTGACCACAACGGGGCCCGGGGCCCACGCCCAGAAACCCGTCGTGTATACCCATCGGCCGTAGTGGTACGGGGCCCACCCCCACGGGGCCGTGTCGACCCAGGTCCAGCCGTAGTAGGGATCCCATATCCACCGCCCGGTGCTGTAAGGTGACCACTCTGGTGCCACCCCGGTGGGAATCCAGACCGGCCCGTACTCGTCGATGACGCGCCAGGTCCCGTAGTGGTCAAGTGCATCGGCCCCATACACACTCGGGGAGAGGTACCGGGTGCTGAGCGACTCGATCAGGGAATCGGTGCGATCGTAATTCCACCGATCCCAATCGTCGACTTCGGGCGCCGCGTACGTGCCGATGCGCGGCGCGTCGGCGCCCTCGATCACGACCTCTTCACTGGGGGCGATTGCGGCGGCGTTGCCACCTGCGGGAATCATGGTCGCCCGCCCGCCGCGGCGACTGATGAACGTCGTGGTGCGGTCATCGACATCCACCCGGTAGTAGCCTGTACGATCGATGGTGAAGGCCGCGTTGGGCGTGTCGAGCTCAATGAGTTGGCCGCTCGACACACTGCGCAGATCGATGGAGACGTGACCCGCGGTTAGTTTGAGTTGCAGAAAGCCCCGCTCCTGGTTTTCGATCCCCAGTTGCGTTTCCGTGCCGGCCCGCACGAACGCCCGTGCGCCAACTTGCAGTTCGAGGTTCGCCCCCACACCGCTGTACAGTTGATCGCCTGGGGCCAGTGGCGTGTTGATCTGCGCCGGTGCCCAGTCGTCGGCGCCCGGTCGCCAGAATGACACGTTCCCATCGAGGAAGCTCAATAGTGGTGGCGTGCGCCCAACGTCTTCCGTCGCTTCGACCGCTGGCAGATCGTTTGCGGCCAGAGGCGCAGCGCCCAGACCCGATGCGAACGCCATAAGGGCTGCAACGAGCGTTGCCCGGTGCACGTATCTTGGAGGCATGAGGGTCGGCTCCAGTCCAGTGTCGGTACTCGAGTTGTGGATTAAGTGTCAGCCTAGGCTATCACGGCCCCGGCCGCCACCGCGCCTCAACGACGTTTCAGCGGAGGCCCTGCGTCAGTGCCGATGTCCCCTCACCCACACGCGGGACCGATGTCCCCACCGATCATGCTGCCACCCCCAATAACCGCCCCTCCACATCGGCGGGGCTACCACGGGCGGAACAATCACTTGGTAATTCCCGTAAATGGCGGGAGGAGCGTATGAGTACGGGTAGGGGTAAGCATATGGTGCGGCGACGTACGGGTAGGCCGGGTAGGCCGGGAGGAGCGGCAAGCCCAATCCAAAGAAGAACCGGACATCGGCGCTTGCAGGTGCCGAGAAGAGCCCAATCAAGGCGAGGACAACTGTCGCTGTGGCCAGTGCATGCGCCAGGCCCCGACAAATTCGTGACGGCTGCCTTGTTGCTACCTCTTTGCGTGAATCGATGGTCATGGCCTTCTCACTTTCTTTTGACCAGCAACTTCCGGTGACCTTTCTACTAGGGAAACGCGCCTACAACGTTTTGGTTGCGGCAAGTCCCTTCCAGGGCCGGGCATGGTTCGAGAAGGCTCTCGCCAGTGCCGACGGCGCTCGCTAAGTGTGGCAACGGAGCTAGCGGGCGTGGTAAGGGAGGCGCATGCGTTGGAGCCGACCGTCCTTCGGTGCCGTGTTGTGCGTTTCGTTGTTGGCATCGTGTACGCAGAGCACGATACAGGCATCCCGTTCGCACTACGACCAGGGCCTGCAGCATTATCGTGCCGGCCGGCTGGCCAATGCCATCGGTGAGTATCGTGAGGCCATCAGGCTGAATCCAAGGTCGGCCGAGGCGCATAACGAGCTGGGCATGGCCCTGTATCAGGTCGGTGACCGTGACGCGGCCATCGAGGAATACCGGCTCGCGCTACAGTTCAAGCCGGAATACGCCGAGGCGCACAACAACCTGGGTGTCGCACTGCTCAGTGCCGGCCAGATCGTGTTTGCGGTCAGCGAGTATCGGCAGGCCGTGGCGTTGCAGCCCGATCTTGCCCAGGCGCAGTACAACCTCTGTCTCGGGCTGGAATTGCTGGGCCAGTTCCAAGAGGCGCTCGGCCATTGTCAGCGGGCCGCGCAGCAGGCGCCGCAACTGGCGGGCCTTGCGGATGCGATCCTGCGGCTGCAGGGCAAATTGGCAGGCCAGTGACGCACGATTCCGAAACGACGAAGGCCCCCCGCACATGGTACGGAGGGCCTTCGTAGAACAGCAGGCACTGCGACTGCGGCTTACATCATGCCGCCCATACCGCCCATGCCGCCCATGCCGCCAGGCGGCATAGCCGGAGCGGACTTTTCTTCTGGCTTCTCCGCTATCATTGCTTCGGTGGTCAGCAGCAGGCCGGCGACCGACGAGGCGTTCTGCAGGGCCGTGCGTACGACCTTGGTCGGGTCGACGATCCCCGCCTTCATCAGGTCCTCAAACTCCTCGGTGGCTGCGTTGAAGCCGAACGCGCCCTTGTTGTTCTTGATCTTGTCGAGCACGATCGAGCCTTCCCATCCGGCATTGTTCGCAATCCACCGGCATGGATCTTCAAGTGCGCGGCGGACGATGTTGACGCCCACCTTCTCTTCGTCAGCAACGCTGAGCTTGTCGAGGGCCGAGAGCGAACGGATGAGGGCTACTCCGCCGCCCGGTACGATCCCTTCCTCGACGGCCGCCCGGGTCGCATGGAGCGCGTCCTCGACACGGGCCTTCTTTTCCTTCATCTCAACTTCGGTGGCCGCGCCCACACGGATGACCGCGACGCCACCGACCAACTTTGCCAGCCGCTCCTGCAGCTTCTCGCGGTCGTAATCCGAGGTCGTCTCCTCGATCTGCGCCCGGATCTGCTTGATGCGGCCTTCGATGTCGCCCTTCTTGCCGGCGCCGTCCACAATGGTGGTGTTGTCTTTGTCGACCACGACCCGTTTCGCGCGGCCGAGATCGTTGAGGGTGACGTTCTCAAGCTTGATGCCCAGTTCTTCGGCAACGACCCGACCGCCACTGAGGATGGCGATATCCTCTAACATGGCCTTGCGGCGGTCACCGAAGCCCGGTGCTTTCACCGCCACACAGTGCAGGGTGCCGCGGATCTTGTTCACCACCAGGGTGGCGAGGGCCTCACCTTCGATATCTTCGGAGATCAGCAGGAACGGCTTGCCGGTGCGTGCGATCGTTTCCAGGACCGGCAGCAGATCCTTCATGTTGCTGATCTTCTTCTCGTGGATCAGCAGATAGGCGTCCTCGAGCACCGCCTCCATCTTCTCCGGGTCGGTGGCGAAATAAGGGGAGATGTAGCCTCGATCAAACTGCATTCCCTCGACGACCTCGAGAGTCGTCTCCAGGCTCTTCGCTTCCTCAACCGTGATCACGCCTTCTTTGCCGACCTTGCTCATGGCCTCGGCGATGATGTCACCGATGGTGGCGTCGTTGTTGGCCGAGATGGTGCCAACCTGGGCGATTTCCTTCTGATCCTTGGTGGGCTTCGAAAGGCTCTTGAGTTCGCCGATGACTGCCTGCACCGCTTTGTCGATGCCGCGCTTCAGGCTCATCGGGTCGTGCCCAGCAGCGACCATCTTGGTGCCTTCGGCATAGATGGAGCGGGCGAGCACGGTGGCCGTTGTGGTGCCATCGCCAGCGACATCAGATGTCTTACTAGCGACTTCTTTGACCATCTGTGCGCCCATGTTTTCGAACTTGTCTTCCAACTCGATTTCCTTGGCGACAGTCACACCATCTTTGGTGATATTTGGCGCACCGAAGGACTTGTCCAGGATTACATTACGACCCTTCGGTCCGAGGGTGACGGTCACGGCGTCGGCAAGGATGTTCACGCCGCGCAGGATGCGGTCACGCGCTTCCTGGCCGAACTTCAAAATTTTTGCTCCCATGGGTTGATTCCTCCTTCGAATGTGCGCTTCAGCCCTCGATCACACCGAGGATGTCCTCCTCGCGCATGATCAAATGCTCCTCACCGTTGAGCTTGATCTCACTGCCCGAATACTTGCCGAACAGGATCCGGTCCCCGACTTTGACCTCCATCGGAACGAGCTTTCCGTCGTCGCTCACCTTCCCCTTGCCCACAGCGATGATCTTTCCTTCCTGGGGCTTTTCCTTGGCGGTGTCGGGGATGATGATGCCGCCCTTGGTCTTTTCCTCTTCGGCGATCCGTTTTACAATGACCCGGTCTTGCAGTGGCCGAATCTTCATTTCTGTTCTCCTTTCGTCAGCCAATTAATTGATTTGTATGTACTATCGCCCTGAAGCGGTTGGGATGCGCGCTTCCGGCTACACGACACTGAACTTCGAATTAACCGCGGGCGTAGCTTAAGGCCGATGTGCCGTTTGTCAAGGACCCGGCTTCAGTTTTCGTGCTTCTTCTTCGTAGTACTGGCGATACAGCACTTCCCACTCCCGGCTGCCAGGCGGTACATTACGGGACAGGGATGCAATTTTGCGTCGCACGATCACATCAACGCGGCTGTCGGCGGCGTGTTCCTGCCCCAGGATGCGCTTGATCTCCATGAGAACGTGACGTTCGTTCTCGATGTCGGCCAAGCCCTCCTGCCGCAGGATCTTGACGATCTGATGCGCGAAATACGATGTCCGAGCCTCGCTGAATCGCATGGTTTCACAGCGGGAAGTCACGCTCCTGTGCCAGCCGTTCTTTGATCCCTTGTATGATCTTTCGATGGTCCATCCCGGCCATCTTGCGGGCGTGGGATTCCGCGAGACGTTCTGCTTCTTCCTCCAAGGTCTGTTCTTCTTGCAGATTACGGGCGATGAGTTCGACGATGCGGGTCCGTGCCAGCGCCGGGTCTCGCTTGAAATGAACGAAGCCTTGTTTCCGCAGGCCATCAACGATGGCGCCCGCTAAACTCTGTAATTCGCCCTCACGTACTCGCATCGGCGCTACTATAGGGTGTCCATGCGATCGCCGCAACGAGGATGCTGGAGCATTTCCCTATGCTCTGCCACCGGTGGCGAGCTTTTTCAGGTCGAGGAGTTCGTCCAGGCATTCGGCCGAGAGCAGGCCCTCATCCATGATGATCTCTCGGATGCCCTTTCCCTCCGCGATCGCTCGCTTGAAGATCCTGGCGGCGGTGTCGTAGCCGAGCAGCGGCGCGACCGCGGTGACTAGGGCGGCCGTGTGCTCGCCGTAGGTGTGACACCGTTGCGCGTGTGCGGCGATGCCGCGGACGCATTTGTCGGCCAAGGCCCGGCTACCGTTGCCCAGGATTTGAAGGCTCTCGAGGAGATTGTGTGCGATCACCGGCATCATGACATTGAGGTCAAGGTTGCCGTTCATGGCACCAATTGAAATCGCGGCATCGTTCCCAATCACCTGTGCCGCCACCATGGTGACGGCTTCTGGAATGACGGGGTTGACCTTGCCGGGCATGATGCTGGACCCCGGCTGGGTGGCCGGCAACAGGATCTCGCTCAGGCCGGTTCGCGGCCCTGAACTCAGCAGCCGGAGATCGTTGGCCATTTTCATCAAACCAACGGCGATGGTCCGCAGGGCCCCGGAGAGTTCGACACAGGCGTCCCGGTTTTGCATGGCTTCGAAGGCGTTTGCCGCCCGCCGAAAGAGATTGCCGGTCAGCGCCCGCAACTCGGTGATTACGCGGGCGGCGAATTCGGGGTGCGCGTTCAGTCCGGTGCCAACGGCCGTCCCACCGATGGGCAGTTCCGATAGATGGGGGCGACAGTTCTCCAGCCGCGCGATGCCGTGGCGGATGACGCTGGCGTAGCCCGAGAATTCCTGGCCCAGGGTGATCGGCACCGCATCCTGCAGATGGGTGCGTGCGGCCTTTACGACATCGCTAAACGCGGTCGCCTTCGCGTGTAGGGCGTCGGCGAGGTCACGCAGCGCCGGTAGGGTCTGGTGTTCCATCGCATCCATCGCGGCCACATGAATGGCGGTAGGGAACACGTCATTGCTGCTCTGGCTCATGTTGACGTGGTCGTTCGGATGGATGAGTTCCTTGTCGCCGCGGGTGCCGCCGAGGAGTTCGATGGCCCGGGCGGCGATGACTTCGTTGGCGTTCATGTTGGTCGACGTGCCGGACCCGGTCTGGAACACGTCGACGACGAATTCGGCATCGAACTGGCCGGCGGCAATCTCCAGTGCAGCGGTTTCGATGGCGGTGCCACGCCGTTCGTCGAGCAGCTTGAGCTGCACATTGACCCGCGCTGCGGCCGCCTTGATGCGGCCCAATGCCTGGATAAAGTGGCGTGAGAACCGCAGCCCCGAAATTGGGAAGTTCGCCACAGCCCGTGCTGTCTGGGCACCGTAGTAAGCCTCGGTTGGGACCGGGATCTCGCCCATGGAATCGGATTCAATTCGGAAAGGGGTCATCGCCTGTTTGCTCCTTCTTGGGCGGTTGCGAAGCTTCCGTGGCCGCCAGCTCGGGCGGGAGCCGCGATCTGCTGGGGTGGAGGCAGGTAGTCGAGTGGATCGTGCGCGATGTTGTCCTGCCGGACCTCGAAGTGCAGGTTGGCGCCCGAGGTCCGCCCACTTTCTCCGACGCTACCGATGACCTCCCCCTGACGTACCCGTTGTTGCTCGCGTGCCTGGTTGCTCCGATTGTGCGCGTAGACAGTCACGAAGCCACCGGAATGGCGGACAATGATGACATTGCCGTAACCGCGGAGCGCGTCGCTGTAGATGACCTCGCCGTCCTGTGCCGCATGCACCGGCGTGCCGGCCGGGGCAGTGATGTCGATGCCGTCGTGAAAGCTCCGGCCGCGCTGGCCGAAGCCAGAGGTGACGGTCCCGCCGAGGACCGGCCATGCCAACTTCGGGTCGCCGGCGGCGCCACGGGCCTTGTCCGATCGGCGTGCGCTGGCCTCGCGTGGCGTTATTACGCTCACCGGCAACTCGCGTCGCGCGTGAGGAATCCGCAGGCGCTGGCCCACCTCCAGGCGCGAGGGGTCGGAGAGCCGGTTGAGGGCGGCGAGTTCCTTGACAGAGACCCCGTAGGCCTTGCCTATCCGGTACAAGGTTTCTCCCGGGCGCACCTGATGGTAGACTTCGCTCGGCCGGGACACACTGCGGCTGCACGCCGCGATTCCGGTCAGCACGACCAGGATCGCTAGTGTGCGTGTTGCTCGCTTGTTACCGCGGTACGCCACTCACCACATCCCCGCACAATCCTCGGTCGACCGCGGTGGCTATTCCTCCCAACCATACGGGCCGATCAGCTTGACGAACCGACACTCGCCAAAGTACTTGACGTCGAGTTCCTTCCCCTGTTTGCGGATACGTGCCAACCCCTGCAGGTCCGCATCGCCCAGTGGCAGCACCAGGGACCCGCCGTCCCTGAGCTGCTCCAGCAACGGTCGCGGGATGCGCCGAACAGCGGCGGTCACCATGATTGCATCGAAGGGTTGCGCCTCCGGCCAGCCGTTCGATCCCTCAGCGCAACGCAGATGGATCCGTGCGCCGTAGCCCAACCGATCCAGACACTCCCGCGCCCGCCGCCACAACTCGGCCACGCGCTCGATGCTGAACACCTCGCTGGCAAGTTCTGCGAGAATGGCCGCCTGGTAACCGCAACCCGTACCGATCTCCAGGACCCGCTCCGGTCCTTTGAGCTCCAGCAACTCGCTCATGAGTGCGACCATGTAGGGTTGTGAGATCGTCTGCTCGGCACCAATTGGGAGGGGGGTGTCATCGTAGGCCTGGACCTGCAGGGCGGCCATTACGAACAGGTGCCGCGGCACCCTGCGCATTGCGGCCAGCACGCGAGCATCACGGATACCGCGCGCCTCGATCTGCTCCTCAACCATGTGCTCACGCGCGCGGTCAAAGTTCATGGCCACCGCAGACGCAGCCCTTGCAGTCGGGTCAAGGAGGTGTAATTGGTCAAGTCCAAGTGCAAGGGCGTGATCGAGATCAGTCCTTGCTGCACGGCGCTGAAGTCAGTGCCCTCGCCGTCGACGAAGTCGAGTTGGTCTCCGCCGATCCAGTAGTACTTTTTCCCCCGCGGATCGACCTTTTCGACGATCGCGTCGCTGTAGCGGCGCTTGCCCTGGCGCGTCAGCGCGTAGCCTCGCAGCTCATCCGGCTGCACGTTGGGTACATTCACGTTCAGCAAGGTGTCAGGCGGGAAGCGGTCGCGTAGGACCGCTTCAGCCAACTCCCGTGTGAACTTGGCTGCCGCCGTGAAATTGAAGGGTGGCTGGCCGACGAGAGAGACCGCGATCGCGGGCACGCCGAGCAGCGTGGCTTCCATGGCGGCGGAGACCGTTCCAGAGTAGGTGATATCGTCACCCAGGTTGGCACCGCGATTGATTCCAGCGATCATGAGGCATGGCCGTTCCTGCAGGATGCCGTTGATCGCCAAGTTGACACAGTCCGTCGGTGTGCCGTCGACCGCGAAACGCCGCGGGCCCATCGGCTCGATACGGAGTGGACGGTGGAGCGTAAGTGAATGACTGACGGCACTCTGGTCGCGATCCGGTGCTACGACCCACACCTCATCCATCGACGAGAGCGCGTCCCGCAGCGCGGCGATGCCGTCCGAAGCAATTCCATCATCGTTACTCAACAGGATCGGCACACAAAAAAGCTAGCACCGGCAATCCATCGAGGCAAACTTGACTGCGCGCCACCGCGGAGGATCCGCGGTGGCGGGGAAGGGAAATCGGGGCGGCGGGATTTGAACCCACGACCACTCGCACCCCAAGCGAGTGCGCTACCAGTCTGCGCCACGCCCCGACACTGCACCACTGCGATGCGTCACTTGGCAGTGGGTGCCGAACTGCTACCCGCTTCAGTGCCACTTTGTGGGCCGAAACTCAACTGTCCCAGAGGACTGTGTGCAGGATCCGCAATCGAACGACTCCCCCAGGCCTTCGCTCGTTCAGGTTCCGGCGATGCTCATGTTGCACAATCCGCAACGCGGCGCGCATGCGAACCCAGGGTGTCGGCACCCTGCGGCGTGAGCCGAACGGTGCCGCTTCCTGCGTCGACCGCCACGAGGCCCTCCTCCGTCAGATAGGCCATCACGCCGAGCAGGCGCGCGTCACTGACCCGCAGGCGATCCGCCAACCCAACCAACGGCAAGCCGCTCTCGATGCCCCAGATCTGGTAGCCGACCAAGAGGGTGTTGAGCAGGACGAAGACGAGCTCACTGACAGACCGCTGTTGGCGTGCTTGCGAAACCATGACCACACCTACCGAGTGAACAGCAACGCTCATGCCAGCCATTGCTCCAGAATCTACGGCGGCCGTTCTCGATGGCTGTACGCTTTTGGCCTGGATTCGGTAAATTCGTGACAGTTTGGTCCGCGTTGACCGGCGCAACGCTGAGGCGGGCAGCGCGCCGAGCGGCTCCCCGCCCTTGCCGGCGCCAGTCGTGGCAGGACGCACGGCATCCGACGCGAGGCTGTCGGACCGATGTGCACGTCTACGGGGGATCCCGCCGCAACCGGTCTCAGCTCAGCATACGGTGGAGCGATTCGAGGTCTTTTTTCAGGCGAGCCAGAACGGCGCGATAATCACGGTCACCCAGAGGCATTTCCAGTTGCCGGCGCTCTTCCCGGGGTGCCGTCTTCAGGTGTTTGCGGGCGCCTTCGATGGTGAAGCGCTGCTCATGCAGTAGGCGCTTGATTTCGAGTAATGTCTCGACGTCCCGGCGCCGATAAAGGCGGTGTTTGGAGCGCGTCTTGGCGGGTTTGACGATGTTGAATTCGCTCTCCCAGTACCGCAGCACGTATGGTTTGACGCCGACGATTGCTGCGACTTCCCCGATCTTGAAGTAGAGTTTGTCCGGCAAATGCGCTTTGTCGTCACGCGTGTTCACTGTGGCGCTCCGGCGTTCATGCCTTTCTTCAGCACCTGGCTGGATTTGAAGGTCAGGACACGCCGGCCACTGATGGTGATTTCGTCCCCGGTCTGCGGATTCCGGCCCTTGCGTGGGCGTTTCTGGCTGATGACGAAGTTGCCGAACCCGGAGACTTTGACCTTTTCTCCATGTGCCAGCCGGCTTTTGATCAGCTCGAAGATCGATTCTACGATGTCGCTCGCCTCCTTTTTCGAAAAGCCGACCTTTTCGTGGATGCGTTCGACGATGTCCCCTTTTGTCATGGTCACGTCCGGCCCCCCCCCGTGACGCAAAGCGCTTCAGCTAGCGTGGCTCAACCCCCAACGAGTTCTCGAGTGTTCCAATCAACAGCCTGTGGAGTTCATTGACTTCAGTATCGGTAAGCGTACGGTCCGCGGCACGGTAGGCAACGGAGTATGCCAAGCTTTTCTTCCCTTCCGGAATGGGTGGACCACTGTACTCGTCAAAGAGTGCCACATCCTCAATCAACTGGTGCTCCCGGTTCCACTCGCGTATGAAACGAATCACCTGATCGGATGCGAAGCTTGCATCGGCCACGATCGCTACATCACGCACAACCGCCGGAAAACGTGAAAGATCTCGGTACGCGATACGCGCCGGAGAATACTGGAGCAACCGGTCCAAGTCAATCTCAAACAGCCAGCACGGGCCGCGAACCTTCAACTCGTCCTCAAGCCGTGGGTGCAGGCCCCCCAGGATCCCGACCGATTCACCGGCAATGTCGATGCGAGCTGTTTTCCCTGGGTGGAAGGCTGCAAGATCCGTCAACGGTGTCCAACGAACATTGGGAATGGCCATGAAGCCCAGGATGGCTTCGACGATCCCTTTGATATCGACAAATTCCGCCGCGATATTTCTGCTGCCGACTCCACCAGTCGGCAGAGCAGGGCACACCGCGGCCGCGAGTCGGCGTCCCTCATTGAACGACGGGTCGCGCCAGAAGACTTTTCCGAGCGAAAACAAGGCCACGTTCGAGCTGCCAAGGTCGAGATTGCTCCGAACGATGCGAACCAATCCCGCGAGCAGGCTGAGTCGCAGTTCCGAGTCATCTTGTGTCAACGGGTTGAGGACACGCACGGCGGAGCGCCGGTCGTGCAACCCGGGGAAGAGGCTGTTCAGGTGTGGCGAGCAGAAACTCAGGAATACCGTCTCATTGAGTCCCTGCGCCGCGCAAAAGCGGCGCAGATCGCGTTGCCGGCGGTGATCTGCTGGCTGCCCGCTCCCCGTTAGGGTGCATTCGGGCAAGGTCGTGGGAACGTTCTCGTAGCCGCCGAGACGGGCGACCTCTTCGATCAGGTCGATCTCCCGCGTCAGATCCGAGCGGTGCGCTGGCGGAATGACTGTCAGGGTTCCGCGTGTCGCTGGCGAGATGCTGTGTCCCAGCGCTTTCAATCGTGATGCGACCTCGGTGCGGCTAATTTCCATGCCGAGCAGATCGTTGACGCGCTTGAGGCGGAGAGAAATGGGTGCAGGCTGACGGCCGGGCAGGTAGGTGTCGACGCGACCATGGTTGACGCTGCCGCCACCCAAGCGTGCCATCAGCACGGCGGCACGGTCGGCAGCCAATGGCACCGCTTCAATGTCCGTTGCCCGCTCAAAGCGGTAGGACGCCTCGGTGCGCAGCCCCAGCCGTTTGGCGGTTCGGCGTACGCCGGCGGGGGTGAACCACGCGCTCTCCAGGAGGATCCGCCGGGTGGCCGGTGTGACCTCGCTGTCGGCACCGCCCATGATGCCGGCAAGCGCTACGGGTTGCGCGCCGCACGCAATCATCAGGTCGTCCGGCTCCAGCTGCCGTGCCTGTCCATCGAGGGTGGTGAACGTGCTATCCCGGCCGGCGCGGCGTACGACGATCTCCTTCGCCGGGAGACGGTCGTAGTCGAAGGCATGCAACGGTTGCCCGCGTTCGATCATGACATAGTTCGTGACATCCACCACGTTGTTGATGGGCCGCAGGCCAACCGCCTGCAACCGCGACCGCATCCAAAGTGGCGACGCTTCGATCGTCACGTTCGATATCACGCGCACCGTATAACGACCGCACAGGTCGGAATCGGCGATGCGCACGGCGATCATTTCCGCGGTCACGGGCTGAACTTCCCGCACGGGGACGTGTGGGCGGCGCAGGTGTTGGCCGGTTAAGGCGGCGACCTCGCGTGCGATACCCAAGATGCTCAGGCAGTCGCCCCGATTCGGGGTCACCGCGATGTCGAGCACCGTGTCCTCGGTCCCAAGAATCTCGGACAGCCTCTGTCCGATGGGCGCGTCGGCCGGGAGGATCAGGATGCCGGAGGCGTCGGTGCCGATGCCCAGTTCGGTTTCGGAGCACAGCATGCCTGCGGATGCCACCCCATGGATCTCCGCGGCCGCGATATGGCGGTCACCCGGCAGGACGCAGCCGGGTGGCGCATATGCGACGCGACTCCCCGCGCGGACGTTGCCGGCACCGCAGACCACGGTGCAACTGCTTTCCGGGCCGGTGCGCAGGTCGCACAGGGTGAGCCGCTCAGCGGTCGGGTGGGGGCGCACGCGAACGATCTCCGCGCACACGACTCCGGCGAGTTCGCGTCCGCTTTCTTCGAGCGACTCGACCTCCAGGCCGGCCATGGTCAGGCGGTCGGCCAGTTGAGCCACGGGCAACGGTAGCTCAACGAATTCGGAAAGCCATTTCCACGTAACTTTCATCTGGAGGGAGGTCCGTGCGTCAGAACTGGCGGAGGAAACGGATGTCGTTGGCGAAGAACAGGCGGATGTCGCTGATTTGATGTTTCAGCATCGCCACCCGTTCGACCGCCAAGCCAAAGGCGAAGCCGGAGAAGGCTTCCGGGTCGTACCCCACCGCTTCGAAGACGTTCGGGTCAATCATTCCGGACCCCAAGATCTCGAGCCATCCGGTCCCTTTGCAGACGCGGCAGCCGCTGGCGCGTCCACCGCACATTACGCAGCCGATATCGACTTCCGCGCTCGGCTCAGTGAACGGGAAGAAACTGGCACGAAAACGGAGCGGGGTGTCATCGCCGAAAATCCGCCGCAAGGCGAGCGTCAACACGCCTTTCAGATCACCGAAGGTCACGTGGCGGTCGACCATGAACCCTTCGACCTGATGAAACATCGGCGAATGGGTGACGTCGTCGTCGTGGCGGTAGCACGCGCCTGGTGCAATGACGCGTAGCGGCGGCTTGCACTGTTCCATCACCCGGATCTGGACCGGGGACGTATGCGTGCGCAGGAGGAATTCTTCGCCGACGAAAAGCGTGTCTTGCATGTCTCGGGCGGGGTGATCTGCGGGCACGTTGAGGGCGGTGAAATTGTGGTAATCGTCCTCGATGTCCGGCCCTTGCGCAACTGAGAATCCGAGGCCGACGAAGATGTCGACCATCTCGTCAAGTGTTTGACTGATCAGGTGCAAGTGCCCGGGGATGTGGTGCCGACCCGGCAGCGTCACGTCGACGCGTTCGCCGGCAATTTGCCGGTCACGAGCAGCGGCGCGCAGCGCCCCCAAGGCGCTGTCGATGCGGCGTTCAACATCATCTTTGACGTCGTTCAAGAACGCCCCAACCGCGGGACGGTCAGATTTTGGTACGTCGCGTAGCCCGCGGACGGCCTCGGTCAACTCTCCTTTTCGGCCGAGGAACCGGATGCGCAACTGCTCGACTTCCGCTTCGCTGCGCGCGGCCTCCAAGGCTGCCAGGGCGTCACGGTGGATCCGTTCGAGCGTCGCTCTCATTGATAGCGGGACACGCGGCAGCAGGCAGCGGAAGGACGGGGCGGCGCAGCATGCGAGCACCCCGCCAACAAGCCTGTGTGCGCAGGGGATGGGTGGCTCTAGGCGGCCAAGTGCGCCTTGGCCATCTGTGCAAATTCCTGGAAACCCGCAGGGTCTCGGACGGCAATATCCGCCAGCATCTTGCGATCAACGCCGACCCCACCTTGTTTCAGGCCGTGCATGAGTTGACTGTAGCTGAGGCCGTGCTCGCGGGCTGCGGCGTTGATTCGTACGATCCACAAGCCGCGGAATTCACGTTTGCGTACGCGCCGGTCGCGATAGGCGTACACCAAGCCACGCTCGACCGTCTCGCGTGCTTGCCGGTACTGTTTTCGCCGCCCGCCGACGTTGCCTTTGGCTAGCTTCAGAATCTTCTTGTGGCGGTGCCGCCCCTTGGTGCCTCTCTTTGCGCGTGGCATCTTCGATCTCCAGACAGGATCTAGCTTGCTAGCATCTCCGCAGGGTCAGGACAAGGCTAGAGGTAAGGAAGCAGCCGTTCGATGGCGCGCGCATTGGTGGGGTCCACCACCACCGACTTGCCGAGATGACGCTTCTGCTTCCGCGTCTTACTGGTCAAAATATGCCGCAGGTACGCCTTACGGCGTTTCAATTTTCCACTTCCCGTCAGTTTGAAGCGCTTTGCGGCCCCGCGGCTGGTCTTTTGCTTAGGCATGGCTTCTCCGTTCTCCTCTTCCTGCCCTGTGTCTGGTCTGCGGTGGTGTCAGCGGGCTGTGCCCGGCCCTGCCTCCTGCTTGATCGATTCGATGAACCCGTCGATCGTCTGTGGAGTCGCAGTTTCCCCACTGCGGCTGCGTGGTGCGACCAGACCACTCTCGGCCTCCTTGTCGCCGACCACGAGCATGTATGGAATCTTCTGCAGTTGTGCCTCGCGGATCTTCAACCCTAGCTTCTCGTTGCGGTCGTCCAGTTCGGCCCGGAAACCCGCTTGCAGCAACCGATCTGTTACCCCTCGGCCGTATGTCTCCTGTCGTTCCGTCAGGGTTAACACTCGCACCTGTACCGGCGCAAGCCAAAAGGGGAGTTTCCCCGCCGTGTGTTCGAGGAGAATCGCGATGAAGCGTTCCAACGAACCTAGCACGGCGCGGTGCAACATCACTGGCGTTGCCTCGGTGCCCTCCGGCGTGACGTATTTCAGTCCGAACCGTTCGGGCATGGCGCAGTCGATTTGGACGGTTGCCAGTGTCCACGAGCGCTCGAGGACGTCGCGAAAATCGAAACCGATCTTCGGACCGTAAAATGCGCCCTCGCCCGGCAGGACGGTCACGGGATACCCGGCCTGCTCGAGCACGCGCCGCAAGGCGGATTCGGCTGCGTCCCAGAGTTCAATGCGTCCCAAAAACTTCTCGGGACGAGTCTGCAGCGTCACCTCGACCCGATCGAAGCCGAAGACACCGTACACCTCACGCGTCATGGCGATGAAGCGATCCAGTTCGCTGTCGAGCTGGTCCGGCGTGCAGTAGATATGGGCGTCGTCCTGGACCATGGAGCGTACGCGGGTCAATCCAGCCAGCGTCCCGGAGCGTTCGAAGCGGTGGAGCCGGCTGAAGTCGGCGAAACGGATAGGCAAGTCGCGGTAGGAATGTTTGCGGGTGGCAAACAGGTAACAGTGCCCCGGGCAGTTCATCGGCTTGACGCCGTATTCCTCCTCCTCGACCGCCATCAGGAACATGTCGCCGCGGAAGGCATCGTAGTGTCCGGAGGTCTGCCAGAGTTCGGTCTTGTAGATCAGGGGAGTGATCACCTCGGTGTAGCCATAGCGACCGTAGAGGCTGCGCATATACTGCACCAAGGTGTTGTAGATGACCGTGCCCTTGGGGTGGAAGAATGGCGATCCCGGCGCGATCGGATGAAGGGAAAAGAGATCAAGCGCGGGCCCCAGGCGGCGATGGTCGCGTTGTTTGGCCTCCTCGATCCGCTTGAGGTAGGCGTCGAGATCTTTCGTGCTGGCCCATGCCGTGCCGTAGACGCGTTGCAGCATCTCGTTGCGTTCGTCGCCGCGCCAGTATGCGCCGGCAATACTGGTGAGTTTGAACGCCTTGAGGCAACCGGTCGACGGGACATGCGGGCCGCGGCAGAGATCGACGAACTCTGCTTGCCGGTAGACGGAGACCACCTCTTCGGGAATGCCTTCAATAATCTCCGTTTTGTAGTGCTCCCCCATGTCACGAAAGAGCGCAACGGCGGCGGCGCGTGGCATTTCCTCTCGCTGCACGGGATAGTTGGCGGTGATGATCTCGCGCATGGCCGCCTCGATCCGCGTCAGATCATCGGGCGTGAACGGCTCGTCACGTTTGAAGTCGTAGTAGAACCCATCGGTGATCGTGGGGCCAATCGTAATCTGCACCTGCGGGAAGAGGCGCTTGACGGCTTGGGCCATCAAATGCGCAGTCGAATGCCGCAAGACGTCGAGTCCTTCGGGGGAATCGATGGTGACGGAAGCTACCGCACAGTCCTGTGTGATGGGGGTCGACAGATCGACCACGCGTCCGTCTACCTTGGCTGCAATGACGTGCCGATTGAAACTGCCGGATTCCTTCAAGACGTGCAGCGCCGATGCCCCGGCCTGCGCTGCGCGTTGCGCGCCGTCGGTCGTCGTCACGGTAATGGTTGCCATGTGCACTCAGTCATTCGTGTGTCTCGCTTTGCCCGTCTGCGCCACCGCACATGCGAACCGGCGGGGGCATGGTAGGCACGGGCGGGATTGAACCGCCGACCTCTTCCGCGTCAAGGAAGCGCTCTCCCACTGAGCTACGTGCCTGTATCCTCGCCCCGTCTTCTCCGGCCCCGCGGCCGTCTTGCTGAGCAAACGGAGCGCCGAGAATCTCACCCCTTACCTATTTACGACCACAGCGTCAAGAAACGCGGCGCCGGGCGATCTCGTCGGGGCGATTGCGGGTGGGGGGAGATGTTGGTACCGTGCCCGGTCGGATGACCCGGCAGCAGCTCTTCGCGGCGTTTTTCTTTTCCGTATTCTTCTTCCTCTTGTACCAGTTCATCTTCTATCCGCTGCACGTGTGGCTGACAGGGGTGCTGCGTGGCCGTGCCAGCCTGGCGTCCTTATTGCTGACTACGGTGGTGATTCTTGTGGTCATGGTCCCGACGATTCTCTCGATTCTGGTGCTCGCGAACGAGTCGGTGGCGTTATACCAGAGCGGTGGCGAATGGCTGGCGAGCGGCCGACTACAGGAGTTGCTTGCCCGGCTGGAGGTGTCGGCCCCCGCGCGGGCGTCCAAACTGCTACTCCCGCTGCTGCAATCTTGGAACGTCGATCTCACGGAGATGGCCATGAAGGCCGGCAACGCACTGAGTAGCTTCCTGGTGTCGCAGGCGGCCAATATTGCGAAGAACTTGGCCGCATTTGTAGTGGATTTCTTCCTCACCACGTTCGCGCTGTTTTTCTTCTTCCGTGACGGCTCCCGCATGGTCAACGCGATCCGTGGATTTCTGCCAATGGAGCCTGAGCACAAGGACATGGTTTTGGCCCGTCTGTACGACACCCTGTCGGCGGTGGTGCAAGGGACAGTGGCTGTTGCCGCAGCGCAGGGGGTCCTGCTCGGCTTGGGGCTCGGCGTTCTCGGCGTGCCGTTTGCGGTGCTCCTCGGCTGTGCCGCGGCGTTTTCGGCGCTGCTGCCGGTCGGGGCGACGGGAGTGTGGGGCCCGCTTGCATTATATCTGGCCGTTTCGGGGTCCCTGTGGAGGGCGGTGCTGCTTGCCGCGTGGGGAACCTTCGTGATCGGGCTGGTCGACAACCTGATCCGTCCCCTGATCATCGGCGAACGGGCCGAGATTCCGACGATTCTGCTGTTTTTTGGGATTCTGGGAGGGTTGCAGGCCTATGGGCTGCTCGGCGTCTTTTTGGCTCCGGTGGTGATCGCCATGGTGGTGGCGTTCTTCCGGATCTACAAGGAACGGTACAGCACGACGTAGCCCGCTTGGTGCGCCAGCCGCGCGGCCCGCTGACGCGGGGACGCGTTCCCGGCCCAAGGCGGCTGAGCTGCAGATGGCCAGTGGGCCGCCCGCCGCTCACGGGCGGGCGCCCCACTGGGGATTGTTACTTCTTACCGGCGCGTGCGAGCTCGTCGTCGATGACCGCCTTGAAATTCTCGAACGGTTGCGCGCCACTGACCAGGCGTCCGTTGATGATGAAGGCTGGCGTTCCATTGACGCCGACGCTGCCGCCTTCCGTTTGTTCCGCCTTCACCAGATCCGCGGTCTTTTTGTTGTCGAGGCAGTCGGAGAACTTCGCGGCATCCA